>NZ_CP041146.1:4591666-4897777 GCF_006494775.1 Nocardioides humi
GGTGCTGCTCCTCGTCGGCAGCGACGGGGCGGGCCGGACCGACGCCGCGGTGGCGCTCGGCGGCGTGTTCGCGGCGTGGGCGTCGCTGCACCTGATGTACGCCACCCGGTACGCCCATCTCTACTACACCGGGACGCCGGGCGGGATCGACTTCAACGCGAGCGATCAGCCGGCGTTCCGGGACTTCCTCTACTTCAGCTACAACCTCGGCATGACCTACCAGGTCTCCGACACCAGCGTCTCGAGCTCGCAGATCCGCGCGGTGGTCCTCCGGCACTGCCTGATCTCGTACGTCTTCGGCGCGGCGATCATCGCCACGACCATCAACCTGGTCGTGGGACTCGTCGCCTGACCCGGCGCGCCGGGTGCGGCGTCAGGCGACGATCGGAGCCGGAGCGGGGTACGCCGCGGCGACCAGCTCGTCCACCGCGTCGGTCCAGGTGCGCCGCAGCGCCCGCTCGCGGCCGGCCGCGCCGAGCAGCTGACGGTGCGGGTCGGCGGCCACCGCCGCGACGGCCCGGACCAGGTCGCGGGAGCCGCCGGCGTCGTACAGGACCCCGGTCTCGAGGTGGGCGACCACGTCGCGGGCGCCGCCGGCGCGCGGCGCGACGACCGGCACGCCGGCCGCGCCCGCCTCGCGCAGGGCGTGACAGTCGGTCTCGTGCTCGCCGGGGTGCACCAGGACGTCGAGCGTCGGCAGCGCCACCGTCAGGTCGCCGACGCCCAGCGGGCCGGTGAACCGCGCGCCCGGCAGCCGGCGGGCCAGCCACTCGCGGTCGGGTCCGCCGCCGATCACCACGACCCGGATGCCGGGTACGTCGGCGAGGGCGGCCAGGCGTCGTACCCCGGCGGGCTTGTGGAGGCCGCCGACGTAGCCGACGACCACCTTGCCGGGTCCCGACTTCGCCTGCGACCAGGACCGGTGCAGCCACGGGTCGCGCAGCGTCGGGGTGAACGCGAGCGGGTCGACGCCGGGCTCCCACAGCGCCGCGTCGACCCCGAGCTCGGCGGCCCGGCCGACCATCCACGGCGAGGTGACCAGCACCCGGTCGGCCCGCTCGGCGACCTTCGCCCGCCAGTAGTCCGCGGCCAGGTCGAGGACCGGCGACTGCTCGACCGCCAGCGTGGGTACGCCGGCGCGCGCGGCGTGCTTGAGCGCCTTGCGCCCGACGGCGCGGGGGGAGTGCACCTGCACCAGGTCGGGCGCGAACCCCTCGATCGCGTCGCGCACCTGCGTCCCGGTGGGCTCCAGCGGGCGCACCCGGACGACGTCGCAGCCGCGGTAGCTCGCGAGCCCGGGACCGGGCGCGACGATCCGGACCGTGTGGCCGCGGTCGATCAGCCGGTCCACGGTCGCCTTCAGGGTCGTGGTGGTGCTGTCGACGGCGGGGTAGAAGGACTCGGTGGCCAGGACGATCCTCATGGCTCCACGGTGAGGCGCCGCCGTGACGTGATCGGGTGTCTCAGGTGGCGTCGGGGTGAACGCTCTGCGGCGGTCGCTGCTCCGTCTCGTCGGGGTCCTCCGCGGGAGGGCCGAGCGTCCGCAGCGGCGGGTCGCCCCGCTCGATCGCCTCCGCGACCTGCCGGATCCGCTGCCCGCTGGTCCGCCAGTCGCCGGACTCCTCCTCCCAGTACGGGCGGAAGCCGAGGCGGGCCTCGACCCACCACGTCCTCCCGAAGATCACCCGGCCGGCGACGACGAACGGCAGCACGACGAGCAGGATCACCAGCTCGCCGCCCGAGAGCAGCACGAAGGTCGCCACGGGGAGGACGACCAGGCCGATGACCAGCGCGAGCAGGAAGCCGGTGATGCCGTCGGCCGCCTCGAGCAGGAACTGCGGTCCCCAGCTCCGCGGCCGGGGCCGCCAGGGCAGCCAGCGGCGGGTGACCCGCCATGTCTTGCCCTCGGGGTCGCGCACCCTCACGGCCAGAGCCTCATGGCCAGAACCTAGCGTCCTGTCCGGCTGATTCGCCGCCATATTCGGCGGCCCTGGCACGCACCTCGCGGCGTTGGCCGCGCTCGACAGACGACCCGGTATGCCCTCGCACGGCCGCCTTGCGATGCACGCACCAGGACCACCGACTATGTCAGCGCTTCAACCGGTCAGGACACTAGCGACTGCTTGGTGAAGCCTCGGTTACCCCGAAGTAGCCGGACATATCTCACACCTCGATAACAGCGGCGCTGTCACGGATAGTCTTGACCCTTGTGACTGACTCGCCCCTGACGCTGGCGCAGCCCGAGGACGCGCACACGCGCGCCGAGTGGGAGGCCGCCACCGCCGCCGTGCTGCGCAAGTCCCGCAGGCTCGTGGACGACGACCCCGACGGCGCGGTGTGGGACAAGCTGACCCGCACCACCCTCGACGGCATCGGCATCACGCCGCTCGGCCTGCCGGGCGGCGCCGCGGCGGCGGTCCGGCCGAGTCGCGAGGGGGCGTGGGACATCCGCAGCCTGGTCGCCGACCCCGACGCCAAGCTGGCCAACGAGGCCGCCCTGGTCGACCTCGACGGCGGTGTCACCAGCCTGTGGCTGGCGGCGGACGCCGACACGGACGTGGCGACCACGCTGAAGGACGTGCTGCTCGACCTGGCGCCCGTCGTCCTCGACGCGCCGTCGGCGACGACCGCGGTGGCGGAGGCCTTCCTGGCCCTGCCCGGCGCCAAGCACCCCGACTCCAACCTCGGCATCGACCCGCTCGGCGTCATGCTGCGCGACATCCCGCTCGCCGTCGACGAGGCGGTCGCCGAGCTGCAGACGCTGGCCCGCAAGGCCGACCAGCACGACATCCGCGCCATCGTCGTCGACGCGACCGCGGCCCACGACCTCGGCGCCAGCGACGGCCAGGAGCTGGGCTGGTCGATCGCCGCCGGCGTGGCCTACCTGCGCTGGCTCACCGACCACGGCCTGTCGCTCGCGGACGCGGCGCGGCAGATCGAGTTCCGGTACGCCGCCACCGACGAGCAGTTCCCGACCATCGCCAAGCTCCGCGCGGCGCGCGTGCTGTGGGCCCGGGTCCTCGAGCTCAGCGGCCTGACCGGCGACGACGCCCCGCCCCAGCGCCAGCACGCCGTCACCAGCCGCCCGATGCTCAGCAAGTACGACCCCTACGTCAACATGCTGCGCGGCACCGTCGCGGCCTTCGCCGCCGGCGTCGGCGGCGCCGACGCCGTCACGGTGCTCCCGTTCGACAGCGCCAACGGCCGCCCCGACGGGTTCGGCCGCCGGATCGCCCGCAACGTCAACCACCTGCTCATCGACGAGTCCCACGTCGCCGCCGTCGCCGACCCCGCCGGCGGCGCGTACGCCGTCGAGCAGCTCACCGCCGACCTGGCCGCCGCCGGCTGGGCGGAGTTCCAGCAGCTCGAGACCGAGTGGGAGGGCGGCCACGACTTCGACCCGTTCCGCGCCCGGATCGCGGCCGTCGTGGAGAAGCGGGAGAACGACATCGCCCGCCGCAAGCGCCCGCTGACCGGCCTGAGCGAGTTCCCCAACCTCGCCGAGACGCTGCCCGAGCGCGTGGCCGATCCGCTCAACGACCGGGTCCGCCGCTACGGCGCCTCCTTCGAGGCCCTGCGCGACGAACCCGCTGCCCAGCCGGTCTTCCTCGCCACGCTCGGCACCATCGCGCAGCACACCGCCCGCGCGACCTTCGTCAGCAACCTGCTCGCCGCCGGCGGCATCGCGGTCGACGTCGCCGGACCGACCGCGGGCGTCGCGGACCTGACGGCGGCGTACGACGCGCAGCCGGTCGTCTGCCTGGCCGGCACCGACGCCGCCTACGAGGAGTGGGGCGCAGCCGCCGCCGCGGCGCTGCGCGAGGCCGGCGCGACGTACGTCATCATCGCCGGGAAGCCGGTCGACTACGCCGACGACAGCGCGGCGATGGGCGTCGACGCCTTGGGCTTCCTGACCCGGACGAGGGAGCGGCTGGCATGAGCAGCATTCCGAAGAGCTTCGCGGGCCTGCCGCTCGCGTCCGACACGACCGCGGCGACGGCCATGCCCGCCGGGGAGCCGTGGCTGAGCCCCGAGGGCATCGAGATCAAGACCTCCTACGGGCCCGACGACCTCGCCGGCCTCGACGCGCTCGACACCTACCCGGGCCTGAGCCCGTTCCTGCGCGGGCCGTACCCCACGATGTACACCACCCAGCCGTGGACCATCCGCCAGTACGCCGGATTCTCGACCGCCGAGGAGTCCAACGCCTTCTACCGCCGCAACCTGGCCGCGGGCCAGAAGGGCCTGAGCGTCGCCTTCGACCTGGCGACCCACCGCGGCTACGACTCCGACCATCCGCGGGTGCGGGGCGACGTCGGCATGGCCGGCGTGGCGATCGACTCGATCTACGACACCCGGACCCTGTTCGACGGGATCCCGCTGGACCAGATGTCGGTGTCGATGACGATGAACGGCGCCGTGCTGCCGGTCCTCGCGCTCTACATCGTCGCGGCCGAGGAGCAGGGGGTGACGCCGGAGCAGCTGAGCGGGACCATCCAGAACGACATCCTCAAGGAGTTCATGGTCCGCAACACCTACATCTACCCGCCGGCCCCGAGCATGCGGATCATCTCCGACATCTTCGCCTACACCAGCCAGAAGATGCCACGGTTCAACTCGATCTCCATCTCCGGCTACCACATCCAGGAGGCCGGGGCGACCCAGGACCTCGAGCTCGCCTACACCCTGGCCGACGGCGTCGAGTACATCCGCGCCGGCCTCGAGGCGGGCATCGAGATCGACAGGTTCGCGCCGCGGCTGTCCTTCTTCTGGGCGATCGGCATGAACTTCTACATGGAGATCGCCAAGATGCGCGCCGCCCGCGCGCTGTGGAGCCGGCTGGTCCGCCAGTTCGACCCGCAGAACCCGAAGTCGCTCTCCCTGCGCACCCACTCCCAGACCTCCGGCTGGTCGCTGACCGCGCAGGACGTCTTCAACAACGTGGGCCGCACCTGCATCGAGGCGATGGCCTCCACCCAGGGCCACACCCAGTCGCTGCACACCAACGCGCTGGACGAGGCGATCGCGCTGCCGACCGACTTCTCCGCCCGGATCGCCCGCAACACCCAGCTGCTGCTGCAGCAGGAGAGCGGCACGACGTACGCCATCGACCCCTGGGCCGGCTCCTACTACGTCGAGAGACTGACCCACGACCTCGCCGAGCGCGCGTGGGCGCACATCCAGGAGGCCGAGGCGGCCGGCGGCATGGCCGCGGCCATCGACCAGGGCATCCCCAAGCTGCGCATCGAGGAGGCCGCCGCCCGGACCCAGGCGCGGATCGACTCCGGCGCGCAGAAGGTGATCGGCGTCAACACCTTCCGGCTGGCCGCCGAGGACCCGCTCGACGTGCTCAAGGTCGACAACGACGAGGTCTACCGCCAGCAGATGGCCAAGCTCGAGCGGCTGCGCGCCGAGCGCGACCAGCGCGACGTCGACGCCGCGCTGGAGGCGCTCACCAACTCCGCCGACCGCGGCGCCGCCAAGGGCTCGCTCGACGGCAACCTGCTCGCCCTCGCCGTCGACGCGGCCCGGGCCAAGGCCACCGTGGGTGAGATCTCCGACGCGCTGGAGAAGGTGTACGGCCGGCACCAGGCGGTGATCCGTACGATCAGCGGCGTGTACCGCGACGAGGCGAGCCTCAACCCCGAGGGCGGGTCCGTGCTGGAGCAGGTCCGCGCCGCCACCGACGAGTTCGCCGAGGCCGAGGGACGCCGTCCCCGCATCCTGGTCGCCAAGATGGGCCAGGACGGCCACGACCGCGGCCAGAAGGTCGTCGTCTCCGCCTTCGCCGACATGGGCTTCGACGTCGACGTGGGGCCGCTGTTCTCCACGCCCGAGGAGGTCGCGCAGCAGGCGATCGACGCCGACGTCCACATCGTCGGGGTCTCGTCGCTCGCCGCCGGCCACCTCACCCTGCTGCCCGCGCTCCGCACGGCGCTGGCCGAGCAGGGCCGGGACGACGTGATGGTCGTCATCGGCGGCGTGATCCCGCCCGACGACGTGCCCACGCTCCGGGAGATGGGCGCCGCGGCGGTCTTCCTCCCCGGCACGGTGATCGCGGAGTCCGCGCTCGACCTGCTGGCGAGGCTGCGCGAGTCCCTCGATCACTGATGCAGGTCGACGCCCTCCTCGAGGGGCTGCGGGCCGGACAGCGTGCGCAGATGGCGCGGGCCATCACGCTCGTCGAGTCCACCGCGCCCCGGCACCGCGAGGCCGCCCGCGAGCTGCTGCTGGCGCTGGCGGGCGACGCGGCGAGCGCGAAGCCCGCCGTCCGGGTGGGCATCTCCGGCGTCCCGGGCGTCGGCAAGTCGACCTTCATCGAGTCCCTCGGCGGGCAGCTGACCGCCGCCGGGCACAAGGTCGGGGTACTCGCCGTCGACCCCTCCTCGGTGCGCACCGGCGGCTCGGTGCTCGGCGACAAGACCCGGATGGCCACCCTGGCGGCCGACCCGAACGCCTTCATCCGGCCCTCGCCGTCGGCCGGCACCCTCGGCGGCGTCGCCCGCGCGACCACGCAGGCGATGGCCGTCATCGAGGCGGCCGGGTACGACGTCGTCCTCGTCGAGACCGTCGGCGTCGGCCAGTCCGAGGTGACCGTGGCGGGCATGGTCGACACCTTCCTGTTCCTCACCCTGGCCCGCACCGGCGACCAGCTGCAGGGCATCAAGAAGGGGATCCTGGAGATCGCCGACGTCATCGCGGTCAACAAGGCCGACGGCGATCGCGAGGGCGAGGCGCGGGCGGCGGCCCGCGAGCTGGCCGGCGCACTGCGCCTGGTCCGCGGGAGGTCGGAGTGGGCGCCGCCCGTCGTGACCTGCTCCGGGCTCACCGGCGCCCGGGTCGACGAGGTGTGGGCGCAGGTCCTCCAGCATCGCGAGCACCTCGGCGACACCGGGCTGGCCCGCAAGCGCGCCGAGCAGCAGCTCGACTTCACCTGGGCCCTGGTCCGCGACGAGCTCGACCAGCGGCTGCGCCACAGCGCCGGCGTCAAGGCCGTCCAGGCCGAGGTCCGCGCGGCCCTGCTCGCCGGCAAGCTGACGGCGCCGCTCGCCGCGGATCGCCTCCTGGCGGCGTACGACGATCGGTGAGCGTCGTCGCGTTTCGCGAGGACTGACAGCGGGCATCCCGTCCCGCGTCAGTGATCCAGCGATCCTCGGGAGCAGAAGTGCACGTTGACAGTGGCGGTGGCGGCGGGAGCTCGGTCGGGGCGTACAGCAGCCTGATCGCGGCAGCGGCGGCGAAGGCGGAGCTGATGCACGGCCCGTGGGAGTCGACCGGCGACTGGACGGTCAAGCGGGAGATCAACGCCTCGAACCAGTACGTCGTGAGCTACGCGACCGTGGAGGTCAACACCCTCACCGGCGAGTACGAGTCGGAGGCCGCGGGCGCCCTCGCCGACATCAACAAGAGCGTGCTGGAGGCCGAGGCGAAGGGTGTCCTCGACAAGTGGCCGCCGAAGATCGAGGGCCTGTTCACCAAGTGGCAGGACCTCCCCAGCCGCTACACCTCGGCGGCGCTGCTCGACTGGGCGGCCCGGGAGCTGAACATCGACCCGGACAACCCGGACAGCACCGGCGACTCCTTCGGCGACATCAACAGCCGCCTGGCCGGCGACCTCGAGAACATCAAGCTGCGCACCGGGCAGCTCAGCGGCGAGTACGCCGAGACCTTCGCCGAGTACTACGTCAACCAGCTGCCGACCACCTTCCAGGCGCAGGGCCGGCTCGTGGCGGCGCTGAGCGTCGCCAGCCACGCCCAGGGCGAGATCTGGGGGCGCACCGAGGACGACCTCGCGGCGTTCGAGCCCAAGGCGCTCGAGGCGATGAAGGCCTCCGCGCCCGACGGCCCGGACGGCGACCTGGTCCTGGGCCTCACCGTCATCGCGGCCTTCGCGACCGCCCTCGCGGCCGTGCCCACGCTGGGCGGCTCGGTGGCGCTGTTCGGCGCGATCAGCGGCGCCGCCGCGATCGGCGCGGGCGTCGAGGCGGCGAAGACCCCGGACACGAAGTACCAGAGCCTGCCCCTCGGGGCCGACCACCCCGACAAGGTCTTCACGAACATGGAGAAGTGGCTCGACGACCTCGACACGCAGATCGAGGTGCAGGAGGTCGGGGTCCAGGACTTCCTGAAGGCCGCCAAGGCGTTCGCCGACGGAGGCTCGTGCGAGCTGACCAGGCCGACCCTGAACTCGGCCGACCCGAGTGCCGTGCTGAACCGGCGCCAGGGCGTCACCGTCAGCAAGGAGTCGATCGCGAAGATCACCGAGCTCTGGCTGCCCTCGGTCGCCGCCGACCTGCGCCAGGCCGAGGGCTACCTCACCTTCACCGCGGACGACGGGTTCCGCCGGTCCACCGACGTGGGGCTCGCCTACACCGGTGCCTGGACGGAGTTCAGCGCGCTCCAGACCCGGACGTCGGACCTCCTCACCGGCCTGTCGACGGACCTCGAGGACGCGGGCACCAAGCTCGAGGACGCGGCCCGGCTGATCGGCATGACCGACGACCAGATCAGCCAGCACTACCAGAAGGTCGAGAAGCAGGTGGAGGACCGCAACCTCAACGATCCCGACGACGTCCTCCCGCTGCTGTGAGGGGGAGCCGGGCGGCCGTCGCCGTCGCCGTCGCCGCGATGGTCGCGTCCCTGACCGCCGCCTGCTCCGACCCCGAGCACGACGGCGTCGTGGCCGACGCCCGGCCGGCGCAGGTCGCCGGCATGGACCTGTGGGCCCAGCTCCCGACCGGCCGGGTCACCGTCACCGTCGGCGATCCGGTCCGCACCATCCCCGGCGACGAGGTCGCCGGCGGGAAGGCGATCGACGCGGCCGGCGACCGGGAGTTCCGGCCGGTCCGGGTCGCCTACGTGGACCTCGAAGGGGCGCCGGCGAGCGCGCCCCAGGACCCCTCGGTGGACCCGGCCGAGCTCACGACGCTGACCCTGCACGTCGGCGACGGCGCCTACCGGCTGCCGTTCAGCGGCACCGGCGAGGCGTCGTACCTCGAGGTGGCGAAGACCTCCGGCGCCGACTTCGCACTCGACGTCGAGTTCGACGGGGTGGTGCAGAGCGTCGACGCCGCGGGCAACCGGGAGACCGGCGCGGCGGCCGGGCTCTACGACGCCGGCACCGGCCTCGACCTGGCCTCCTGCGGCGAGCAGGAGGAGGACACGCCGGCCGGCGTCGACCCGGCCTCCGTGCGCACCTGCCGCTACGACCTGTGGGAGTACCCCTACGTCGAGGGCCTGGGCTGGGCCTCGGCGCGCGACCCCGAGGCCACCTGGGTGGTCGCCACCGCCCAGACCTGGCTGCGCGCCGACCAGATCCAGGTCGACGGCAGGCCCTGCCGCGCGGCCGCCATGGGCGGCACCCTCCGGGTCCGCGTCGACGGTCAGCCGCAGACGGCGGAGCTCCCGGTCGACGCCAACCGCCGCGCCGGCGGGCACGGTCTCGGCGCGCGCGGCGCCTTCCTCCTGCCGGCCGCCGACCAGCACGAGCTGGAGGTCACCAGCACCTGGGGCTGCCGCCTCGGCGACCGCAGCGAGGACGTCGAGATGGTGGACCGGGTGAGCGCTCCCTCCTGAGCGGCATAGGCTGGGTGGGTGGATGCCGCACTCGCCCTCGCCGACTCGGTCGTCGCCAAGTACGACGACGAGCTGGTCGAGCTGCGCCGCGACCTCCACCGCCACCCCGAGGTGTCGTGGCACGAGCGGCGTACCTCCGACCGGGTCGCCGAGCAGCTCGAGCGGCACGGCTGGCGGATCAGCCGGATGCCGCGCAGCGGCGTGATCGCCGACCTGGGGGAGGGCAGCACGACCGTCGGCCTGCGCGCCGACCTCGACGCCCTGCCGGTCCCGGACCTCACCACCGACCCGTGGGCCAGCAGCGTCGACGGGGTCTCCCACGCCTGCGGCCACGACGTGCACACCTCCGCCCTCGTCGGCGCCGGGCACGCGCTCGCCGAGGTGCACGCCCAGGGCCTGCTGCGCGGCCGGGTGCGGCTGCTGTTCCAGCCGGCCGAGGAGGTCATGCCCGGCGGCGCACGACACCTGATCAACCACGGCGCGCTCGACGGGGTCGACCGGATCTTCGCCCTCCACTGCGACCCGTCGGTCGACGTGGGCGCGGTCGGGCTGCGCACCGGCCCGATCACGAGCGCGGCCGACCGGATCGACGTACGCCTCGAGGGCAACGGCGGCCACACCTCGCGGCCGCACCTGACCGGCGACCTCACCTTCGCCCTCGCGAAGATCACCAGCGAGCTCCCGGCCGTGCTCAGCCGCCGGATGGACCCGCGCGCCGGCGTGAGCGTGGTCTGGGGGATGCTGCGCGCCGGCTCGGCCGCCAACGTCATCCCCGACCGCGGCCTCGCCAGTGGCACCGTGCGGATCCTCGACGCCGAGGCGTGGGCCTCGTGCGAGGCCGTCGTCCGCGAGGCCGTCCTCGACATCGTCCGGCCCTACGGCGTCACCGCCAGCGTCGACTACCTCCAGGGCGTGCCGCCGGTCGTCAACGACCGGATCAGCGTCGCGATGGTCGCCTCCGCCGCCGACGAGCTGCTCGGCCTGCACCACCGCACCGAGGTGGAGCAGAGCCTCGGCGGCGAGGACTTCGGCTGGTACCTCGAGCAGATCCCCGGCGCCATGTTCCGCCTCGGCACCCGCAGCCCCGGCGGCGCCACCTTCGACCTGCACCAGGGCGACTTCGAGGTCGACGAGGCCGCGATCGGGTACGGCGCCCGGATGCTCGCCGGCGTCGCGGTCAACGCGCTCGCGTCCGCCTGAGGGTTTCGCCCCGGCCGCGGCTGGCAAGGGTGCTGACCATGACCCCCACGACGTTGCTGCGCGCCCTCGCCACCTCCGCCCTCATCGGTGCCACTGCCGCCGTCGTCCCGTCGCCGGCGCACGGCGCGGTGACGCTCGACTGCACCACCGGCCCGGTCGTCCTCGCCGACGCCACCGAGGAGTACGTCCTCACCGGCGCCTGCAGCGACGTCACCGTGACCGGCGCCAACATCGACGTCGCCCTCGAGAGCGCCACCTCGCTCACGATCGCCGTCGCCAACGTGGACGTCGTCGCCGCCGGAGCCCTCGACCGGGTCGTGGTCGCCGGCGCCAACTCCTCGGTCCGCGCCGCCGCCGCTCCCGTCGTCCGGGTGCGGGCCAGCAACGTCGACGTCCGGATCCCGGCCCTCGACAAGGCCGTCCTGGTCGGCTCCAACAACAAGGTCGTCGCCGACAAGGGCGCCAAGGCGAAGGTCAAGGGCGCCAACAACAAGGTGAAGTACCGCAAGCTCCGCAAGGTCGTCGTCCGCGGCGCCAACAACACCGTCAAGGTCCGCACCGCCAAGACCAAGGTCAAGGTGACCGGTGCGAACAACAAGGTGAAGGTGCACCGCCGGGGGTGATCCGGCCGGCGCGCTGGGTGCGGGAATCACCGCTTCAGCGGCGATTCCCGCGCTTCATGCGTGTTGCAACGGGCAAGAAGCGCAGGAAACGGGCGAGAAGTGGGGTCCGTCACCCGGGGTCAGGATGCCCGACGACGTGACCGCTCCGCGGCGATGGAGTCGATCAGCCGTCGGATCCGGCGTTCGAGAGCGTCTGGATCCGCGAGGTCCGCCCAGGTGATCCGCAGGCATCGCCAGCCGGTGAGTTCCGCGACCATGTCCTGGCGCCGCTTCTCTCGCAGAACCGCGTCGGCGGCCGTCTCGCCGGGACGCAGATAGCGCTCGTACTTCACTCGACCGTCGAACTCGATCCAGAAGCCGAGATCAGGAAAGGCGAAGTCCAGGTGGGCGACGACCACGCCGCCCTCGCGGACCTCGTACTGTGCGATGGGGCGCGGAAGCCCGCGTTGGAAGCAGAAGTACTCGGTGCGCGACTCGGCAACCGACTCGACCAGCGGATTGGCCAATCGCAGGACCAGATCCGTGGGGAGCGAGTTCGGCCAACGGTCCATCGTGTCGTCGTACCGCCCTCGGAGCGTGTCCAGGTCGAAGTCACCCCGATGCAGGAAGTGGTTGACGACAACCAGGCCGGCCTCGGCGGATCCGAGCATCGTGGCCTCGAGCGAGGCGCGGACCGGAGACATGACCAGCAGTCCGTTCGTCTCGATGACGTCGCCGGCGAGCAGCTTGCCGCAATGGCGTCGTACGCCGCGCTCCTTGCGGCCTGCTCGTCCGTCCTCCCGCGTGAGATGCACTTCGCTGAGGTCGAAGCCCCAGAGGGGTGCGACGGTGAACGGCAATGCCGAGACGTGGCTGAGGACGACCTCGGTGTTCGCCTGCGCATAGGTCGCCCGACACCTGACGGCGTAGCGTTCGTCCTCGGACATCCGCCGCCAAGCCGGGCCGTCGCAGTAGGCGCCACGTCGCGGCCGGTCGAGGGAGCCGCATCTCACCGCCGCAGCGATCGACCGATCGCTCTGACCTGATCGAACAAGGTCACGGCGTAGGTGGATCGGAAGGAGGCGAGGGTCGTCCGGGCGCAGCTGCATTCGTGCAGATTGCCCGGCGTCGGGCGACATCAGGCCACCCAATCTGGATCTGTGGAAAACGGGACGGACCGGGTCTTCCTGACCGTCTCCCTCGCTTCCTGGCCGTTGCAACGGCCAGGAAGCGAGGGAATCGCCGCTGAAGCGGTGAATCCTGCATCCGCCGACGTCAGCCCTTGCGGTACGGCACCCCGTCGGCGGCGGGGGCACGGGAGTGACCGACCAGACCGGCGACGGCGACGATCGTGACGACGTACGGCAGCATCAGCATGAACTGGCTGGGGACGGGGGAGCCGAGGACGGACAGCACGCCGGAGAGGTTCGAGGCGAAGCCGAACAGCAGGGCGGCGAGCGTGGCGCGCACGGGGTCCCAGCGGCCGAAGATGACGGCGGCGAGGGCGATGTACCCGGCGCCGTCGGTCATCTCCTCGCCGAACTGGGGGACCGAGACCAGCGTGTACGTCGCGCCGCCGGCGCCGGCGATCAGGCCGGCGATGAGCAGCGTGGTGTAGCGGGTCCGGTTGACCTTGATGCCGACGGTGTCGGCCGCCTTGGGGTGCTCGCCGACGGCGCGGACGCGCAGGCCCCACTTGGTGCGGTAGAGCGCCCAGGCGACGACGGCGACGGCGACGTACATGAGGTAGACGAGGATGGTCTGCCGGAAGAGCACCGGCCCGATCACGGGGATCTCGCCGAGCACGGGGATCGGGATCCGCGAGAAGTGGTCGGGGGCGTTGAGCTCCCGCGGGTGCTCGGAGAGCACCTGGCCGAACAGGAAGCTGGTCAGGCCGATCACCAGCACGTTGAGGACGACGCCGACGATGACCTGGTCGACGAAGTAGGTGATCGCGAAGAAGCCGAGCACCAGCGCGACCAGGCCGCCGGCGAGCATCGCGGCGACCAGGCCGCCCCAGGGGGAGCCGACGACGGTGCCGAAGATGGCGGCGGCGAAGGCGCCGAACAGCAGCTGGCCGTCGATGGCGATGTTGACGACGCCGGCGCGCTCGCCGAGGACGCCGCCGAGGGCGCCGAAGACGAGGGGTACGGCGAGCGCGATCGAGCCGCCGAGCAGCCCGATCACGGGCACGGTCTTGCCGGCGGCGGCCCAGGCGAGGAAGCCGACCATGGCGACCACGGCGAAGCCCGCGATCAGCCACAGCGGCGTACGGCGTCCGCGGCTCGCGAGCAGCCCGGAGGCGACCGTGCACGCGGCGAGCAGCAGGACGACGGTGATGACGGTGCCGGTCGACGGGACGGTGACCTCGGGCAGGTCGAAGAAGTCGGTGTCGGCGGCGAGCCGGAAGGTCGTGTCGCCCGCACGGTCCTTGAAGATGACGAGCAGCGCGATGAGGACCGTGACGACGCCGAGCAGGATGGGCGCCTTGAGAGCCGTCCGCAGCGGGATGGCGGTCGGTGCGTCGGCGTCGGCGGGGACGGGCACGGTGATCTTGGTGTCGCTCACGCCGTTGCCTCCTTCGGCAGCCGGAAGATCGCTCTCACCAGCGGGGGAGCGGCGATGAAGAGGACGATCAGGGACTGGATGACGAGCACGATCTCGACCGGGATGCCCTCGGCGGCGGCCATCGAGAAGCCGCCCGCCTTGAGGGCGCCGAACAGGATCCCGGCGGCCAGGATGCCGAGCGGCCGGGACCGGCCGAGCAGGGCGACGGTGATCGCGTCGAAGCCGATGCCGGCGTCCATGTCGACGGTGACCCCGCTCGTGGCGGTGCCCAGGATCTGGTTGACGCCGGCGAGGCCGACGAGGCCGCCGGCGATGAGCATGACCGTGATGTACGTGCGGCCCACGTCGATGCCGGACGCGCGGGCGGCGTCGGGGTTCTCGCCGACGGCGCGGAACCGGAAGCCCATCGCGGACTTGTTGAGCAGCCACCACACGACCCCGACCGCGACCAGCGCGATGAGGAACCCGAGGTGCAGGTTGAACCGGTCGCCGAGCAGCTTCGGCAGGATCACCGACTCGGGCATCGGCTTGGACTTCGGGTTGAGCGATCCCGGCGCCTGGAGCAGGCCCTGGCGGGAGAGGGCGTAGAAGACGAGGTAGTAGCCGACGTAGTTGAGCATGATCGTGACGATCACCTCGTGGGCGCCGCTCTGGGCCTTGAGGAAGCCCGCGATCCCGGCCCACAGCGCGCCGGCCAGGGCGCCGGCGAGCACGGCGAGGGGCAGGTGCAGGGCCATCGGCAGGTCCATGCCGACGCCGACCCAGCCGGCGGCGGCGCCGGCCAGGAGCATCTGGCCGCGGCCGCCGATGTTGAACAGGCCGGCGCGGAAGGCCAGGCCGACGCCGAGGCCGGCGAGGACCAGCGGCGCGGAGAACTTCAGGGTCTCCGTGAGCGGCCGGATCCGGCTCTGGAAGCCGTCGACGTTCGTGTTGTAGACGGCTCCGCGGAACAGGGCGGCGTAGGCGTCGGAGATGGCGTTCCACACCGCGCTGAAGAAGTCGCTCGGGCGGGCGCCGATGTAGCTCGCGGTGTCGCGGACGTGCTCGTCGGTCAGCAGGATCATCAGCGACCCGACCACGACCGCGAGGAACACCGAGAGCACCGCGACCATGGCGTTGCCCATCACGATCTCGCGCAGGACGCCGTCCCAGCGGCCCGGCTGCCTCGGCGCCGGCGGCGGCTCCTCCTCCACCGTGGTGGGCTGGGTCTCGTCGTTCGTGCTCACTCAGCCGTTCCTTCCGGTCGCTCGCCGGCCATCATCAGGCCGAGGGTCTCGCGCGGGGTGTCGGCCGGGACGATGCCGACCACCTCGCCGCGGTAGAGGACCATGATCCGGTCCGACAGGGCGACGATCTCGTCCAGCTCGGTGGAGACCAGGAGCACCGGCACGCCGGCGTCGCGGGTGGCCACCACCTGCTTGTGGATGAACTCGATGGAGCCGACGTCCACCCCGCGGGTCGGCTGCGCGGCGACGAGCAGGCTCAGGTCGCGGGACAGCTCGCGGGCGACGACGACCTTCTGCTGGTTGCCGCCGGAGAGCTGGCTGGCCTTCGACTGGATGCCGGACGCGCGCACGTCGTACTCGACGAGCTTCTGCTGGGCGAAGGTCTCGAGGAAGCCGCTGCGCACCGTGCCGGCCGACACGAACGGCCTGCCGTGGCTGCGGTTGAGCATCAGGTTCTCGGCGATGGTGAAGCCGCCCACGAGCCCGTCGACCTGGCGGTCCTCGGGGATGAAGCCCACGCCGGCGTCGAGGACCTTGCGGACCGAGCGGCCGACCAGCTCCTGGTCGCCCAGCCGGATCGAGCCGCGCACGTGGCTCTGCAGGCCCATGATCGCCTCGGTGAGCTCGGTCTGCCCGTTGCCCTGGACGCCGGCGACGCCGAGCACCTCGCCCCGGGCGATGGAGAAGCTGATCCCGTCGAGGTGGACGTGACCGGTGTCGTCGAGCACCCGCAGATCGCGTACGACGAGCGCGTCGGGCCCGGGCTGGGCGGGCTCCTTGTGCACCGTCAGCTCGACCGGCCGGCCGACCATGAGGGCGGCGAGCTCGGCGTTCGTGGCGGTCGGGCTGGCCTCGCCGACGACGGCGCCGCGGCGGATGACGGTGATCCGGTCGGCGATGGCGCGGACCTCGCGCAGCTTGTGGCTGATGAAGACGATCGCGGCGCCGGAGGCCCGGAGCTGGCGCATGATCTCCATCAGCTCGTCGGTCTCCTGCGGGGTGAGGACCGCGGTGGGCTCGTCGAAGACCAGGACGCGGGCGTCGCGGGAGAGCGCCTTGATGATCTCGACGCGCTGCTGGACGCCGACGGGCAGCTGCTCGACCAGCGCGTCGGGGTTGACGTCGAACCCGAACCGCCGGGAGATCTCGCGGACCCGCTCGCGGGCGGCGTCGATGTCGAGGGTGCCCGCGAAGCCGGTGGCCTCGTTGCCGAGCATGACGTTCTCGGCGACGGTGAAGACGGGGACCAGCATGAAGTGCTGGTGGACCATGCCGATGCCCGCGGCCATCGCGTCGCCCGGCCCGGACAGCTGCAGGGGCTCGCCGTCGAGCAGGATCTCGCCCTCGTCGGCCTGGTAGAGGCCGTAGAGCACGTTCATGAGGGTGGACTTGCCCGCGCCGTTCTCGCCGAGCAGCGCGTGGATCTCGCCCTCGTTGACGGTGAGGGAGATCCGGTCGTTGGCGACCAGGGGGCCGAAGCGCTTGGTGATGCCCCGGAGTTCGAGCGTCATGGGTGGATCCTCTCGGAGCGGACGCGCGGAAGCCAGCAAATGCGCCGGAAACGCCGCAGCGCGTGGAATGCGTCCGGGGGAGGTCGGGAACCGACCTCCCCGGACCCTGCGTCAGCGCAGGTGGGCCCTCACTAGCTGCTGAGGTACGACGTCACCGGGATGCTGCCGTCGATGATGCCCTGCTTGACCTCGTCGAGCTCGGCCTGGAGCGTGTCGGAGATCTTCGACTCGAAGTTGTGGAACGGCGCCAGGCCGACCCCGTCGTTCTCGAGCGTCCCGACGTAGGCCTCGGCGTCGAAGTCCCCGTTGCCCGCGGCCACCACGGCCTCGATCGTCGAGGTCTTCATGTTCTTCAGGATCGACGTGAGGACCAGGTCCTGCGTGTTCGGGTCGGTCTCGAAGAAGTCCGCGTCGACGCCGATCAGCGCGACGTCCTTGCCGGAGTCGGCGATGGCGGTGAGCGCGCCCTGGTAGATCGGGCCGCCGACCGGCAGGATCACGTCGGCGTTCTGGTCGAGGATCTGCTTGGCGGTGTTGGTCGCCTTCTCGTTGGCGTCGAAGCCACCGGTGAAGACGCCCTTGTCGTTGCCCTCCCAGCCGACGAGCTTGACGTCCTTGCCCTTGTTGGCGGCGTAGTACTCGACGCCCTGCTTGAAGCCGTCCATGAAGATGGTGACCGTCGGGAACGGCTGGCCGCCGTACGTGCCGACGGTGCCGGTCTTGGTGTAGTCCGCCGCGGCGTAGCCGGCGAGGAACGCGGCCTGCGCGGTGTCGTACAGGATCGGCTTGATGTTCTCCGCGTCCTTGGTGCCGTCGAAGTCGTTGTCGGCCGCGTCGTCGATCAGGATGTACTCGATGTCCGGGTTGGCCTTGGCCGACTCGACGGTGGCGGCGGAGAGCGCGAAGCCCACGGTCACGATCGCGTCGCAGCCCTGCGCGACGAAGTTCTCGAGCGCCGGCGCGTAGTCGTTCTCGTTCTTGGACTCGAACTGCTTGTAGTCGCTGCCGAGCTCCTTGGCCGCCTCCTGGACGCCCTCGTAGCTGAGCTGGTTGAACGACTTGTCGTCGAAGCCGCCGGCGTCGGACAGGATGCAGGGGAGGAAGTCACTCTTCTCCGACGCGTTGCTGTCGTTGTCCTCGTCCGGCGCGTCGCCACAGGCGGCCAGGGCTGCGCTCGCCACGAGCGCCACGGCCGCGGCGGCCGTCGTCCTCTTCCAGGTCTTCAAGATGTCCTCCGATCGACGCCCGGCAGCACGCAGGGCAGGGATAGTGGGGCTTTCGCTCCGAGGGTGCATCCTGACTCACGGACCGCCTTGCGGGAAGCGCATTCGCCGAAACGGTTACCAACTTGGGACATTTCTCGTCTTCGGGTACGTCGGCGCAAGATCCTCGCGCGGGCGCCGCCGGCGGGCTAGCGTGACGCCGTGGTGGACTGGGACTCCCTCAGGCAGGCGGCGACCGAGATCGCCGCGCGGGCCTACGCGCCGTACTCCGGGTTCCGGGTGGGCGCCGCGGCGCTCGCCGACGACGGGCGGCGGCTGGTGGGCTGCAACGTCGAGAACGCGGCGTACGGCGTCACGCTGTGTGCGGAGTGCGGGCTCGTGTCGCAGCTGCACGCCACCGGCGGGGGCCGGCTGACCCACTTCGTGTGCGTCAACGGCGAGGGCGCCGTGATCATGCCGTGCGGCCGCTGCCGCCAGCTGCTGTGGGAGAACGGCGGCGCCGCGCTGGAGGTGCTCACGCCCCAGGGGGTGCTGCCGATGGACGCCGTGCTGCCGCAGGCATTCGGGCCGGACGACCTCGAGCGTGTGGCGACTACTGATACAAACGCACCGTGACCAGCCAGACCCCCAGAACGGCCCGCGGCACGACGCCGTCGAGGTGATCCTGACCAAGCGTGACCGCGGCAGTTTGTCGACGAGTCAGATCGACTGGATGGTGGATGCCTATACGCGGGGCGTGGTCGCGGATGAGCAGATGTCGTCGTTGTTGATGGCGATCTTGTTGAACGGGATGGATCGTCGGGAGATCGGGGACTGGACGGGGGCGATGATCGCTTCGGGGGTGCGGATGGATTTCTCGGCGTTGTCGCGGCCGACGGCGGACAAGCACTCCACGGGGGGTGTGGGGGACAAGATCACGTTGCCGTTGGCTCCGTTGGTCGCGGCGTGTGGGGTGGCGGTGCCGCAGTTGTCGGGGCGGGGTCTGGGCCACACGGGTGGGACGTTGGACAAGCTGGAGTCGATCTCGGGGTGGCGGGCGTTGTTGTCGAACGAGGAGATGTTGGCGCAGTTGGAGTCGGTGGGTGCGGTGGTCTGTGCGGCGGGCGAGGGGCTGGCGCCGGCGGACAGGAAGTTGTACGCCCTGCGGGATGTGACCGGGACGGTGGAGGCGATCCCGTTGATCGCCTCGTCGATCATGAGCAAGAAGATCGCGGAGGGTACGGGTGCGTTGGTGCTGGATGTGAAGGTCGGCAGTGGCGCGTTCATGAAGGACGTGGACCGGGCGCGGGAGTTGGCTGAGGTGATGGTCGCGCTGGGTGTGGATGCGGGGGTGCGTACGGTCGCGTTGTTGACCGACATGGAGACCCCGTTGGGGTTCACGGCTGGGAATGCGGTCGAGGTTGCGGAGTCGGTGGAGGTGCTCGCGGGTGGTGGTCCGGCGGATGTGGTGGAGCTGACGGTGGCGTTGGCGCGGGAGATGCTGGCGGGTGCGGGCCGGGAGGATGTGGACCCGGCGGAGAGGTTGGCGGACGGGTCGGCGATGGATGTCTGGCGGGCGATGATCTCGGCGCAGGGTGGTGATCCGGATGCGGCGTTGCCGGTCGCGCGGGAGCAGCATGTCGTCACTGCCGAGGCTGATGGGGTGCTGACCCGGCTGGACGCGTTGTCGGTCGGTATCGCCGCGTGGCGGCTGGGCGCTGGGCGCGAGCGCAAGGAGGATCCGGTGCAGGCGGGTGCGGGCGTGGTGTGGCACGTCCGCCCCGGTGACCGGGTTCGTGCGGGGGAGCCGTTGTTCACGTTGCACACCGATACTCCGGAGCGCTTCGAGCGGGCGTTGGCTGTGTTGGAGGGTGGCTACGAGGTGGCGGCGCCCGGGACGTCGTACACCTCCCAGCCCCTGGTCATCGACCGCGTCGGCTGATCCTCAGCCGCGCTCCCGGGTACGCCGGGCGAGCTCGGCGAGGGCGGCGGGGAAGATCGACGCGGGCGGGGTGACCAGGCCGGCGCCGACCTGGCCGACGCCGGCGACCCTGCCGGCCATGCCGGTGTTGATCTGCGGCAGGATGCCGGTGCGGCACACCGAGGTGACGTCGATGCCCGTGGCGGCGCCGGCGAAGTCGAGGACCGGGATCGGCCAGCGGTCGTTCTCGCCGATCGTGATCTCGCGCATTCGGCGGCTCGTGGCGAGCGCGTCGGGGACGGTCCCGCCGACGAAGCGCACGATGGCCGGCGCCGCGGCCATCGCGAAGCCGCCGATGCCGGCGGTCTCGGTGATCGCGGAGTCGCCGATGTCGGGGTTGGCGTCGTCGGGTCCGTAGTCGCCGAGGAAGAGGCCGTCGGCGAGCTGGGCGGGGCCGGTGAACCACTGGTCGCCGGTGCCGGACACCTGGATGCCGAAGTCGGTGCCGTTGCGGGCCATCGCGACGACCATCGTCGAGCCGGGTACGTCGCGCGCGGCGTCGAGCGCGAGCTTGCACGCCGGCATCGCGACGTTGAGGAAGAAGTGGT
Organism: Nocardioides humi; assembly: GCF_006494775.1. Lineage (NCBI taxonomy): Bacteria > Bacillati > Actinomycetota > Actinomycetes > Propionibacteriales > Nocardioidaceae > Nocardioides > Nocardioides humi. Next base: position 4,612,081 of record NZ_CP041146.1, read on the forward strand.
CGTTGCCGCCCATGAAGGCGAACGCCTCCGCGATCTCCTCGGACGAGCGCGACGAGCGGACCAGGGAGGGCGCGATGTCGCGCAGCAGCATCAGCGTGCCGGCCCGGTTGCGGTTGTGCGCCTCGTCGCCCATCTGCAGCATCTGGCCGAGGATCGCCGTCGCGTCGACCGGCCCGGCCGCGGTGACGGCCTCGCCGAGCAGCGGCCCGAGGACGTCGCGCATCCAGCGCAGCCGGTCCAGCACCTCGGGCCCGTAGGCGCCGTACCGCAGCACCTTGCCGAGCCCCTCGTTCAGCGAGCAGTAGGTGCGCCGGCCGGTGGCCGGGTCCTCGAGCACGAACATCCACATGGAGGGGGAGACCACCCCGGCCATCGGCCCGACGGCGCTGCGGTGGTGACACGGCTCCAGCGACACGCCCGCCCCCGAGGCGAACAGCGCCTCGGCGTCCTCCGGGTCCTCGACCAGGCCCTCGAACGCCGCCGCGCCCATCAGCGCACCGCGCAGCGGTCCGGAGGCGCGGGCCCACTCGATCGGCGGCCCGGCGTGCAGGAACTGGCCCTGAGTCAGGCCGAGCAGCTCGGAGGCCGGCGCGACGCCGACGAGCATCGCCTGCACGTCGAGCATCCGGGACACGGCGAGCGCGTTGGCGTCGCGGCGCAGCGGATCGGCGGCGACGGTCGCGAGGTCGTCGGCGGTGCCGTCCATCGGCGGCGTCCAGTCGACCCGCTCGACCGGGACGGCCTGGTCGGCGACGGCCGCGGCGAACATGTCGGCGCCGACGGCGGCGACGGCGGTCGGGGCGGCGCTGGGCAGGGTGGCGGTCATCGGGCATCTCCGCTGGTGAGGGCAACCGCCCGGCGGGTGGCTGCGGCGTTGGACAGGTGGACCTCGGCGCCGACGGCGGCCAGCGCCTCGGCCTGACGGGACAGGCCCTGGGGGTCGGTCGAGGTGCCGACGCAGGCGACGACAACGGGGACGTCGCGGGCCGCGCGGGCGGCGGCGATCGCGGGCGCGAGCTCGGCGGCCGGGTCGTCCTGGGCGCCGTGCCCGAGCACGACGTCCAGCAGGATCACCGCGGTCTCCGGGTCGGCGGCGACCGTGCCGAGGTGCTCCAGGCGCAGCGTGGGGTCGATCATCGGGTGCGCACGGCCGCGGGTGAGACCGTCGTCGCCGAAGTCGATCATCAGGTGGCCCTCGGCGACCAGGCTCGCGTCGAGCGCGAGCTCCGGCGCGAGCGGGATGTTGCTGCGGATCGGGCCGAGCGTCGACGCCGCGAGCAGCATCGCCTCGTCGCACAGCGTGCCGCCGACGAACAGCCCGCGCAGGGCGCTACCGCCCGACGCGCTCCGCACGGCCGGGTCGCCCCACGTCGGCCACTCCGGTACGGCGACGCCGAGGTCGCCCAGCAGCGCCTCGACCTGCGCGGTGAGGTCGGGCTGGCCGGCGCCGAGCAGCGCGAACCGGACGGGCGTGGCCAGGTCGGCGGCGTACTTCTCCACGGCCGCGGCGACCTCGGCGGCCGGCGGCTTGGACACGACGACGATGTGCTCGACCGAGGGGTCGGCGTCGAGGCGGTCCAGCGCGGTCGTGGTGGAGATCCCGCCGATCGCGGCGGACAGGTCGCGCCCGCCGACGCCGAGCGCGGCGGCGACGCCCACGCCCGCGGCGTCGAGGAGCGCGAGGATCTGCTGGCACCCGGTGCCGGAGGCGGCGACGATGCCGACCCGCCCGGGGACACGGTGTTGGCGAAGCCGAGGCCGACGCCGCCGACGACCGCCGTACCGCAGTCGGGGCCCATCACGAGCAGGCCGCGATCGCGCGCGATCCGCTTCATCGCGAGCTCCTGCTCGACCGGCACGTTGTCGCTGAAGACCATCACGTCGACGCCGGCGTCGAGCGCGTCCATCGCCTCGACCAGCGCCGAGGCGCCGGGCACCGAGACGAGCGCGAGGTCACCGCCCGCGCGGCGCAGCGCCGAGGCCGTGGTGCGCGGTGGCTCCGCGACCTCCCCGCCCGACGAGCCCTTGCGGGCCGCGGCGAGCGCGGCGTCCACCGCCGCCAGCGCGGCGGCCAGCGCGGACTCGTCGGCGAGACGCAGCGCCACGACCATGTCGTTGGGCGTGGCCGCGGGCAGCGTGAAGCCCATGCCCTGCAGCACCTCCACGTTCAGCTCGGTCGCCATCGCCACCTGCGCGGCGGCGACGCCGGGGGTGGCGGCGACGTCCCGGCTGACCTGCAGCAGTGCGACGCTGTCGGCGTACGCGCCGGGCCGGATCTCGACGTGCTGATGCGTCATCGAGTGCTCCCTTCGAGGGCTTCGTTGATGGACGGGGACTGACTGACGGGGAAGAGGGCGAGGTGGGCGCCGAGGAGCATCCCGGCGCCGGAGGTGTGGCCGACCGCGAGCAGTACGCCGACCGCGGCGGCGTCCGCGGCGGCGAGGACCGCGCGGAACGGCGCGATCGCCTCGCCGGCGGCCGCGTGCCGGAGCAACGTCGCGGAGAGGCCGGTCGTGCGGTGGAGGTGGACCTCGACCGTGCGGGCGATCGCGCCGGTGTCGCGGCCGGCGGCGCGGGCGGCCACCAGCCAGCCGCACAGGACGTCGTCGCCGACCGGGGTCAGGCCGTCGCCGCGCCCGACCAGGGCGGGCACCGCCGCAGGGTCGCCGTCGGCGAGCAGGGTGAGCGCGGACTCCGGCAGCTGGTCGCGCGCCGGGCCCAGGTCGGCGGGCACGACGGCCAGCCGGCCCGCGGCGCCGGGATCGAGCGCGGGGGCGGCGAAGGGGACCAGGCGGCCGACGCCCACGGTCAGCGGGCCGATCCGGAGCACGCCGTCCCCGGCCGTCACCGGCGCGCCCACGGCGACCTCCGGCAGCACGGTCAGTGCCGTCGCGATCCCGCAGGGCACGTGCACGGCGCCGCGGGCGAGCACGCCGACGATCCGGTCGATCCGGCCGTCGCCGAGCTCGGCGTACACCGCCTCACGTCCGGCGTGCACGACCGTGCCGGTCGCCGGCGGGCCGTGGAGAAGGCCACGCAGCGCCGGCGAACCGGCCCCCGCAACCAACTCTTCGACCCGTTCCACCTCTCGGACGCTAACGGCTGGGTTATCGTGCATCGAATGGTGAGCATTGCCAACGTCCGATCAGAAGTCGGGCAAGAGTTGATAGCCACCGCACAGGGCGGTGTCGCGCACGATGGCGTCATGGATGTGGAGGACCTCGCCGAGTCGCTCGCCCAGCTGGTGCTGGCGGGCGCCGACCTCGGCGAGCTCGTCGCCGCGATCGGCGACGCGCTCGACGTCCACGTCGCCGTCACCACGACCGACGGCCGGGAGCGCGCGGCGCGCATCGACGACGCGATGCGCGAGCGGATCACCGGCGCCGGCCTGACCGACGAGACCGGCCGGCTGCGCGTCGAGTGGCTGGGCGACCGCGGCGGCCACGAGGGCCAGCCGGTGAGCGGCGCCCACGTCCACCGCGAGCCGCTGTCCGCGCCCAACCAGGCGCTCGGGCATCTCGTGGCGATCGCCGAGCGGGGCCTGACCCCGGAGGAGATCGTCGCCCTGCGGCGCGCGGCCACCTCGGTGTCGCTCTCGATCACCCGCGAGCAGGCGGTCTCCGCGGTCGAGAACAAGTACCGCGGCGACTTCCTGCGCGACGTCTTCCTGGGCCGCGCCGGCTCCGACGAGTTCGTCCGCGAGCACGTCGTCGGCTTCGGCTGGGACCTCACCGGGCCGACGATCGTGCTGGCCGCGCAGATCGACCCGCAGCCGTCGTACCAGCCGCCGGCGTCGATCGAGGACCGGCGGCACTGGCAGGAGCGGTTCGCGAACGCCTGGCGCCAGGTCGCCGCCGCGGTCGACAAGGCCATCCCGATCGCGGACTTCGGCTCCGAGGTGGTGGCGGTCCTGCCCGCCCAGGACGCCGACGCCGCCACCGCGCTGGTACGCCGCCTGGTGCACGCCGTCGCCGGCGACAAGGGCGGCGGGCGGCGCCCGTTCACCGCGGGCGTCGGCCGGGTGGCCGACGCGCCGTCCGGCCTGCCCGAGAGCTACACGCAGGCCCGCCGGGCGCTGGAGGTGGGCCGCCGGTTCCGCGGCCCGAGCACGACCACCTGGTTCGACGACCTGGGCCTGCACCGGCTGATCGCGATGGTGCCCGACACCGAGGAGCTGCGGGCGTTCGCCCACGACGTGCTCGGGGAGCTGGCCGGGAGCACGGAGGAGGCGATCACCCTGCGGGAGACGCTGCAGGTCCTGCTCAACACCAACTTCAACGTCGCCGAGGCCGCGCGGACCCAGTTCTTCCACTACAACACGATGCGCTACCGGGTGGGGAAGCTCGAGCGGCTGCTCGGCCCGGTCGCCTCCGACCAGAACCTGCGCCTCGACGTCGCGGTCGCGCTCAAGGTGCTCGAGGTCGTCAGCCGGTGACCCCGCCGCTGATCCGGCGGGTGACCCGGTCGATGACGGCCTGATGAACAGGCCCGGAATCGCGGGCAACTTCCGACAGCAGTCTCCCGGGATCCTTTGGCGAAAGTGGCCAGTGAGGTGTGATCTCGCCCTCAATAGGTTGGTGAGTCTCGGCAGCCCCAGACGAGCAGCCCCAGATCAGGAGGACTCAGCATGTCGATGTTCAAGTGGGAGGTAGTCGACCCGGCGCCCGGCGAACCGGTCGCGCCGCACCAACGGCTCCCGTGGGGTCGGACCGTAGGCCTGGGAGCACAGCACGTCGTCGCCATGTTCGGCGCGACGTTCGTGTTCCCGATCGTGATGGGCCTCGACCCGAACCTCGCCATCATGTTCTCGGGCATCTGCACGATCGGCTTCCTGCTGATCTGCAACAACAAGGTGCCGAGCTACCTCGGCACCAGCGCCTCGTTCGTCGCCGGTGTGGCCGCGATCCGTGCGCAGGGCGGTGACTCGGCCGACGTGACCGGCGCGATCTTCATCGCCGGTGTCGTGCTGGCCGCGGTCGGCGTCGCGGTGCACTTCGCGGGCTCCGGCCTGATCAACAAGCTCCTGCCGCCCGCCGTCACCGGTGCGGTGGTCATGCTGATCGGCTTCAACCTGGCTCCGGTCGTGGCAGGCGTCTACTGGCCGCAGGACCAGTGGATCGCGCTGGCCACCGCGGCGTTCATGGTCTGCGCCGCCGTGCTCCTGCCCGGCTTCTGGTCGCGGATCGCGGTCTTCCTCGCCCTCGTGTTCGGGTACGTCGTGTCGTTCGTCGCCGACAAGCTGTTCGGCACCATCACCTCGGTCCTGCCGACCGGTCCCGACGCCGTCGAGCACGACCGCGTCTCCTGGGCGGGCGTCAAGGCCGCCGACTGGATCGGCTTCCCGAGCGGCGACCTCGCCGACGGCGTCTCGGTCGTGCACGGCCCGAGCTTCTCGCTGACCTTCATCCTCCTGGTGCTGCCGGGCGTCATCGCCCTCATCGCCGAGAACACCGGTCACGTCAAGGCGGTCGCCGAGATGACCGGCGAGAACCTCGACCCGTACATGGGCCGGGCCATCGGCGCCGACGGCGCCGCGACCGCGTTCGCCAGCCTCTTCGGCGGCTCGCCGACCACGACGTACGCCGAGAACATCGGCGTCATGGGTGCCACCAAGGTCTACTCGACCGCGGCCTACTACGTGGCCGGAGCCGTGGCGATCCTGCTCGGCCTGTGCCCGAAGTTCGGGGCGATCGTCAACGCGACCCCCGGCGGCGTCCTCGGCGGCATCACCGTCGTGCTCTACGGCATGATCGGCCTCGTCGGCGCCAAGATCTGGGTCGAGAACAACGTCGACTTCGGCAACCCGGTCAACATGGTCGGCCTCGCCGGCGGCATCATCGCCGGCATCGGCGGCGTCACGCTCAAGGTCACCGACGACTTCGAGCTCGGCGGCATCGCCCTCGGCACCATCCTCGTCATCGTCTTCTTCCACCTCGTCAAGGGGCGGAACGCGGACCTGGGCTCGGGCGAGGTGACCAAGAGGCTGTGAAGCCCGCACCCTTCGACTACGTCCGGCCGGGGACCCTGGAGGAAGCCCTCCAGGCCCTGGCCGGGCACCCGGAGGCCAAGGTCCTCGCCGGGGGCCAGAGCCTCGTCCCCCTCCTCTCGATGCGGCTGGCCGCGCCGGCGGTCCTGGTCGACATCAACGACCTGCCCGGCCTCGGGCACGTGCGGGCCGACGCCGACGGCGTCCGGATCGGGGCGCTCGCGCGGCACGCGCAGGTCCTCGCCGACCCCGGCGTCGCGCGCGTGCAGCCGCTCGTGCCGCTCGCGCTCGCCAACGTCGCCCACGCGACCATCCGCAACCGCGGCACCACCGTGGGCTCCCTGGTCCACGCCGACGCGGCGGCGGAGATGCCGATGGTGCTGCGCCTGCTGGAGGGCTCGCTCGACGCGGCCGGGCCGGGCGGTCGTCGTACGATCCCGGCGGCGGAGCTGTACGTCGGCCCGCTCGAGTCCAGCCTCCACCACGACGAGATCGCGGTCGAGGCCTTCTTCCCGGCGCTGCCCGCCGGCAGCGGCGTCGCCTTCGAGGAGATCGCCCGCCGGCACGGCGACTACGCCATGTGCGGGGTCGCGGCCGTGGTCGCCGTCGAGGGCGACCGGGTGGTCAGCGCGAAGGCCGGCTACCTCTCGGTGTCCGACATCCCGACCGTGGTCGACCTGACCGAGGCGCTCGGCGGCTCGATCGGCGCCCCCGCCCTGGCCGCCGCGGCCGCGGCCGCGCTCGAGCAGCTCGACCCCGAGACCGACATCCATGCCACGGCCGACTACCGCGCGCACCTCGCCACGGTGCTGACCGCGCGGGTCCTGACCGCGGCCCACGACGACGCCCGCGCGCGGGCGGAGGGAACCCGATGAGCGAGCACCAGCACGAGATCCGGCTCAAGGTGAACGGCACCGACCGCGACGTCGCCGTTCCCGCCCGGCGGCTGCTGTCCGACGCGCTGCGCCACGATCTCGGCCTCACCGGCACCCACGTCGGCTGCGAGCACGGCGTCTGCGGCGCCTGCACCGTCCTCGTGGACGGCCAGCCGATGCGCAGCTGCCTGATGTTCGCGGTCTCCGCCGCCGGCCACGACATCACCACCGTCGAGGGCCTGGCCCGGCCCGACGGCGAGCTGGGCCCGGTGCAGCAGGCGTTCCGCGAGTGCCACGGCCTGCAGTGCGGCTTCTGCACGCCGGGCTTCCTCACCACCATCACCGCCGGCATCGCCGAGAACCCCGAGCCCACCGAGGACGAGGCGCGCGACATGGTCGCCGGCAACCTGTGCCGCTGCACCGGCTACCAGAACATCGTCAAGGCCGTGTGCCGTGCCGCCGAGATCGCCCGGGAGAGCGGGGAGGCGTCGTGACGACCAAGATGATGGGCGCGAAGGTCCAGCGGGTCGAGGACGACCGGCTGGTGCGCGGCACCGGGCGCTACGTCGACGACGTGGCCCCCGACGCGCTGCACACCGCCGTGCTCCGCAGCCCCCACGCCCACGCACGGATCCTCTCGATCGACGTGGACGCCGTCCTCGATCTCGAGGGCGTCCACGCCGTGTGGACCTACGACGACCTCGACGGCGCGATGGCCGAGCCGCTGCCGCTGCTCATCCCGCACCCGACCCTGACCCACGGCCGCACGCAGTACGCCCTGGCGAGGGACGAGGTCAACTACGTCGGCGAGGCGGTCGCCTTCGTCGTCGCCGAGGACCGGTACGTCGCCGAGGACGCCCTCGCGCGGATCGTGGTCGAGTACGAGCCGCTGCCCGCCGTGGTCGGCATCGAGGCCGCGCGCGCCGGGGACCTGCTCGTCCACGACGACGTGCCCGGCAACGTCGCGGCCCGGATGGAGCAGGCCAATGGCGATGCGAGGGCAGCGATCGCCGCCGCCCCGCACCGGCTCGAGCTCGACCTCCAGATCGAGCGCAGCGCCTGCATGCCCATGGAGGGCCGCGGCGTCGTGGCGCGCTGGGACCCCGACCAGGGCCGGCTGCAGGTGTGGTCCTCGACCCAGACCTCCACCGGCGTACGCGCCGCGGTCGCCGCCAAGCTCGGCCTCGACCTCGGCCGGGTCGACGTCATCACACCCGACGTGGGCGGCGGCTTCGGCGTCAAGATCAACCACCCGTGGCCCGAGGAGCTCCTCGTCCCGCTCGCCGCCCAGCGGCTGGGCCGGGCGGTGAAGTTCACCGAGGACCGCCGTGAGCACTTCATCTCCTCGGCCCACGAGCGCGCGCAGCTGCACCACGTCGAGGTCGGCTTCGACGACGACGGCCGGGTGCTCGGGCTGGACGTGCGGTTCTGGCACGACCACGGCGCCTACACGCCGTACGGCCTGATCGTCCCGATCATCACCTCCACCCAGCTGCTCGGCCCGTACAAGCCGGGCGCCTACCACGTGCAGTTCGACTCGCTCTACACCAACACCGTCATCGTCACCCCCTACCGCGGGGCGGGCCGGCCGCAGGGCTGCTTCGTGATGGAGCGGACGATGGACGCGATCGCCGCCGAGCTTGGCAAGGACCGCGCGGACGTGCGGGCCGTCAACTTCATCCAGCCCGACGAGTTCCCCTACGAGCACGGGCTGATCTTCCAGGACGGCCGCGATCTCACCTACGACTCCGGCGACTACCCGGCCATGCTCGAGAAGATCAAGGAGCTGGTCGACTGGGACCACTTCGAGGACTTCCGCGAGGCCAGGGCCGCGGAGGGCAAGCGGGTCGGCATCGGGCTGGCCTGCTACGTCGAGGGCACCGGCGTCGGCCCGTACGAGGGCGCGCACGTCCACATCGAGACCTCCGGCAAGGTCAAGGTCGCCACCGGCCTGACCTCGCAGGGCCAGGGCCACCAGACCGCCTTCGCGCAGATCGTCGCCGACGAGCTCGGCGTGCGCTTCGAGGACGTCGAGATCACCACCGGCGACACCCGCCGGATGCCGTACGCCGTGGGCACCTTCGCCTCCCGCGCGGCGGTGATGAGCGGCTCCGCGATCCACCTCGCCGCCAAGCGGGCGAAGGAGAAGGCGCTGCGGATCGCGGCCGACGCGCTCGAGGCCGACGTCGACGACCTCGAGATCGTCGACGGCGTGGTGAGCGTGAAGGGCACCGACAGCTCGATCCCGCTCGGCACCGTCGCCGTGCTCTCCAACCCGCTGCGCTACGCCTTCGACGAGGCGTCCAAGGCCGCCACCCAGTTCAGCGTCGGCGACCCCGGCAAGCCGCCGGTCGCCGAGGACGACGAGCCGGGCCTGGAGGGCAAGGACTTCTACTCGCCGCCGCGCTCGACCTTCGCCTCCGGCATGCACGCCGTGATCGTCGAGACCGACGTGGAGACCGCGGAGATCCGGATCCTCCAGTACGCCGTCGTCCACGACTGCGGCCACCTGATCAACCCGATGATCGTCGAGGGCCAGATCCACGGCGGCGTCGCGCAGGGTGTCGGCGGCGCGCTCTACGAGCGGATGGCCTACGACGAGTCCGGCCAGCTGCTCAACGCCTCGTTCATGGACTTCCTGATGCCCTACGTCACCGAGGTGCCGACCAGCATCGAGATCGACCACCTGGAGACCCCGTCTCCGCTCAACCCGCTCGGCATCAAGGGCGCGGGGGAGGCGGGCGTGATCCCCGGGTCCGCCGCCTTCGCCGCCGCCATCGAGGACGCCGAGCGGCTGCCCATCACCGCCATGCCCATCTCGCCGTCGGAGCTGTTCGCGCTCCGGGCGGCCCACGCCCCCATGTCGCCCAGGAGTCGAAGTGAAGATCAGCGGTCAGAACACCATCGGCGCACCCGTCGAGAAGGTCTGGGAGGCGATCCTCGACCCGCGGGTGCTGGTGGCGACGATCCCGGGCTGCGAGCAGCTCGAGGCGACCGGCGAGAACGCCTACGCGATGACCGTCAGCGCCGGCGTCGCGGCCATCAAGGGCACCTACTCGGGGTCGTGCGTGCTCGATGACCTGCGACCGGGCGAGGGCCTGACGATGAGGCTCAAGGGCGCCGGCGCGCCCGGCACGATCGACGCGACGGTCCTGGTCACCTTCGCGGGCGCCGAGGGCCAGACCGTCCTGTCGTACGACGCGGACGCCGTGGTCGGCGGCATGATCGGCGGCGTCGGCCAGCGGATGCTGACCAGCGTCTCGCGCCGGATGGCCGCGGAGTTCTTCGGCAACGTCGAGAAGGTGATCGCCGAGGGGCTGCCCGCCGAGGCCGCCGCGGGCGCTCCCGTGGAGTCGGTCTCGGCCGAGGGCGCGCCGGTCTACGCGGCCGCGCCGAAGGCCGCCGGCCGCCCGTCGGTCGCGGTCGGCGGGGACTCCTTCCTCACCGGCGTCCTCGTCGGCGGCGCGCTGGTGCTCGCCGGCGTCATCGTGGGCGGGCTGCTGGGCCGCCGCCGATGAGCTCCTCGCTCTCGGTCGACTCCACCGCGCGCGACCAGGCGGCCGCCGTACGCCGTCGCGAGATCTCCGCACGCGAGCTGCTCGACCTCCACCTGGCCCGGATCGCCGAGCGCAACCCGCGGCTCAACGCGATCGTCTCGCTCGACGAGGCGCGCGCCCGCGAGGGCGCGGCGGCCGCCGACGAGGCGCTCGCCTCGGGTACGCAGGTCGGGCCGCTGCACGGCCTGCCGTTCGCGTTCAAGGACACCCACCAGGTCGCCGGCTGGCGCACCACCTGGGGCTCCCCGCTGTACGCCGACCACGTGCCCGAGCGCGACGAGCTGCTGGTCGAGCGGGTCCGGGCCGCCGGCGCCGTGACGATCGGCAAGACCAACGTGCCGGAGTTCGCGGCCGGGTCGCACACCTTCAACAAGGTCTTCGGCACCACCCTCAACCCGGTCGACCCCACCCGCTCCGCGGGAGGGTCCAGCGGGGGAGCGGCCTGCGCGCTGGCGGCGGGCATGGTCCCGCTCGCCGACGGCTCCGACATGGGCGGCTCGCTGCGCAACCCCGCCTCGTTCTGCGGTGTGGTCGGCATGCGGCCCAGCCTCGGTCGCGTCCCCGAGTGGCCGCTCTACAACCAGTGGGAGACCACCTCCGTCGGCGGACCGATGGCCCGCAACGTCGGGGACCTGGCCCTGCTGCTGTCCGTCCTCGCGGGTCCCGACCCCCGGGCGCCGCAGGCGCTCGGCGATCCCGGCTCGGCCTTCGCCGCCCCGGTCGCCGCCTCGCTGTCCGGACTGCGGGTCGCGCTCAGCGTCGACCTCGGGGGAGCGCTCGAGGTGGACCACGAGGTCGCGGCGGTCGTCGAGCAGGCGGGTGCGTCGCTGGCCGCTGCGGGGGCGCGGGTCGCGTCGGCGTACCCGGACCTGGCACCGGCCGAGGACACCTTCCGCACCCTGCGCGCCTGGCACTTCCAGGCCAAGCTGGGGTCCCTGCTCGCCGCGCATCCCGACGCCTTCAAGCCGTCCCTCGCCGACAACATCCGCGCCGGCGAGTCCCTGACCGGCGCCGACGTCGCCCGGGCCTACACCCGGCGCACCGCGCTCTCGGAGACGATGCGGTCGTTCTTCGGCGACCACGACGTGCTGGTGCTGCCGGTCTCCCAGGTCCCGCCGTTCCCGGCGGACCAGGAGTTCCCCACCGAGATCAACGGCCAGCCGATGGCGACCTACCTCGACTGGATGCGCTCGGCGTACTTCGTCACCGTCACCGGCTGCCCCGCGATCTCGGTGCCCTTCGGCACCACGTCCGACGGCCTGCCCGTCGGCGTCCAGCTGGTCGCGCCCCACGGCGCGGACCTGCGGCTGCTGGAGGTCGCGCTGGCCGTCGAGGAGCTGGCCACGCGCTGAGGCGGTCACGCTCGCAGCAGCGCGCCGGCGAGGGCCAGCAGGGCGCCGGTGGCGGTGACCACCCGCAGCCCGTTCCACCACTGCCAGGCGGTCTCGAACGCCGCGCGGGCCGCGGCGGGGTCGGCCGCGTCGGCGTCGAGCGCGTCGTTGAGCGGGATGTTCGCCGCGAAGGTGACCACGAGGGTCGCGATGGCGAGGGCCAGCGCGACGAGGACCCAGGGCCGGCTCGACGGCGCGGCCAGCACGGCGGCGACGGCCGCGAGCAGCGGCGCGCCGAGGAAGGTCAGCAGGAAGACCGGGTTCACGATGGCGTGGTTCATGTGGTTGAGCGTGGTGACGAAGGTGCGGTCGTCGGTCCGGGCCACCCCGGGGATGACCGCGCACGCCCAGATGTAGTACGTGCCGGCCTGGAGGCCGGCGGCGACGGTGGCGGCGACGAGGACGGCCGATCGAAGCGTGTTCATGTCTCGATCCCAGCGCCACGGGCGCCGTCCGGCCATGGCGCGGCGGCGCAGCGGCATACGCGATCGTCTACGGTGGGGACCCGTGGACGGGTTGTCGGCCCTGCTGGACGGACCGCGGGCCCGAGGAGCGTTCCTCGTGCGGTGCCTGATGGGCGCCCCGTGGGCGATCAGGATCGCCGACGAGGTGCCGCTGAGCCTGACCGCGATCGTGACCGGTACGGCGTGGGCGCTGCCCGACGGCGCGCCGCCGCTGCCCCTGCACCCCGGCGACGTGGTGATCGCCCGCGGCGCCGAGCACTGGACGGTGGCCGACGCCGCGACGACGCCGGTGACGGCGATCATCGGGCCCGGGCAGGAGTGCTCGGCGCCCGACGGGCGGCGCCTCACCGAGGAGTACGACCTCGGGATCCGCAGCTGGGGCAACAGCCGTGAGCCCGACACCGTGATGCTCACCGGGTCCTACCTGCTCGACGGCGAGGTCAGCGGTCGCCTGCTCCGGGCGCTGCCGCCGCTGTGCGTGGTGAGCGAGGCCGAGCTCGGCTCCCCGCTGATCCCGTTGCTCGACGCCGAGATCGTGCGGTCCGCCCCGGGCCAGGACGCGGTGCTCGACAGGCTGCTCGACCTGCTGCTGATCGCCGCGCTGCGGGCCTGGTTCTCCCGCCCGGAGTCCGCCGCGCCGGGCTGGTACGCCGCCCAGGGCGATCCCGTCGTCGGGCCCGCGCTCCGGGCGATGCAGGGCGAGCCCGCCCGTCCGTGGACCGTCGCGGAGCTGGCCCGCCGGGCGCTGGTGTCGCGAGCGGCCCTCGCCCGGCGGTTCACCGGGCTGGTCGGTGAGCCGCCCATGACCTTCCTGACCCGGTGGCGGCTGGCCCTCGCGGCCGACCTGCTCGCCGATCCCGGCGCGACCCTGGAGACGGTGGCGCGGCAGGTCGGCTACAGCACACCGTTCGCGCTGAGCACCGCGTTCAAGCGCGAGTACGGCGTCAGCCCGAGCGGCTACCGGCAGCGCGCACGGCTCCCGTCGTAGGCGGCAGGCAACATCTGCCCACGACCGGCACATCCCTCGGCAGATGATGCCGTCGTGCGAAGCGACGCGGCTCACTTGAATGTGAGCCATGACTGCGAGGCGGATCAGGATCGGCATCGACACGGGCGGCACGTTCACCGACGTCGTCGCCTTCGACGAGGACAGCGGGGAGGTCGTCACCACCAAGACCCCCAGCACGCCGGGGAACCCGGCCGACGGGTTCCTGGCGGGCATCGACAAGGTGCTCGGGATCGCGGGGGCGGAGTTCGCCGACGTGGTCGCCGTCAGCCACGGCACCACGGTCGCGACCAACCAGCTCCTCGAGGGCAAGGTCGACGCGCTCGGGTTCATCACGACCGAGGGCTACGAGGCGATGCTCGAGATCGCCCGGCAGTCGGTGCCGGACGGCTACGGCAACTCCTACTTCTGGGTGAAGCCGGACCGGATCGTCCCGCGCGACCTGGTCAAGGGCGTCGGCGGCCGGCTGGACTTCACCGGCGAGGAGATCCGCCCCTTCGACGAGGACGCCGCCCGGCGTACCGCCCGCTGGTTCAAGGACAAGGGGATCGACACGCTGGGCGTCTGCTTCCTGCACGCCTACGCCAACCCGGCGCACGAGGAGCGGATGCGCGAGATCCTCGCCGAGGAGCACCCCGACGCGGTCGTGTCCATCTCCAGCGAGGTGCTGCGCGAGTACCGCGAGTACGAGCGCTCGATGACCACGCTGGTCGACGCCGCGGTGAAGCCGAAGCTGAGCCGCTACGTCACCAACATCAAGGACCGCCTCGCCACCCAGAGCGGCCGCACCATCCCGTTCTACGTCATGAAGTCCAACGGCGGCGTGCTCTCGGCCGACGAGGTCGTGCACCAGCCGATCACCACCGTCCTGTCCGGTCCCGCCGCCGGCGCGCTGGGCGCGGCGCTGATCGCCAAGGTCGCCGGCTTCGACAAGGTCCTCACCTCCGACGGCGGCGGCACGTCGACCGACGTCTCCGTCGTCATCGACGGCGACCCGACGCTGACCACCGAGGGCAGCGTCGGCGTCTACCCGTCCAAGATCCCCATGATCGACGTCGTCACCGTCGGCGCGGGCGGCGGCTCGATCGCGTGGCTCTCGCCCGAGGGCACCCTCAAGGTCGGCCCCCACTCGGCCGGCGCCGACCCGGGCCCGATCTGCTACCGCAAGGGCGGCACGGAGGTCACCATCACCGACGCCCACGTCTTCCTCGGCCGGATCCCTCCCCACCTGCTCGGCGGCGAGATCCCGCTCGACGTCGACGCGGCCAGCGCGGCGATCCAGCAGCTGGCCGGCAAGCTCGGCATCTCCGCCGAGGCCTGCGCCACCGGCATCCTGGAGATCTCCGCGTGGAACCAGGCGAACGCGCTGCGCCAGGTCACCGTCAAGCGCGGCCTCGACGTCCGCGACTTCACCCTCACCACCTTCGGCGGCTCCGGCTCGCTGCTGCTGTGCCGGCTGATGGACATCCTCAACGTCCCGACCGTGCTCGTCCCGCCGAACCCCGGCAACGTCTCGGCCTTCGGCCTGCTCACCGTCGACGTGAAGAACGACTACGTGCAGACCCACGTCGCGCTCCAGGAGAACCTGGACCCGGCCGACCTGCAGCGGGAGTACGACGTGCTCACCGCTCGCGCCGCGGAGGCGCTGAGCAAGGAGGGCTTCGCGGAGGCCGACCACGTCTTCGTGCGGACCGCCGACGTGCGCTACTTCGGCCAGGCCTTCGAGGTGCGGGTCGGCGTACCGGACGGCCCGGTCACCGCGGACACGCTGACCGCGGTCGCCGACCGCTTCCACGCCGAGCACCGGGTGCTCTACGGCTACGACTTCTCCGGCGACGCCTCGCAGCAGGTCGAGGTGGTCAACCTCCGCGTCTCCGGCGTCGGCCCGATCAAGCGGCCGGAGATCCTCCGCGCGGACGCGGAGCGGCCGGAGCCCCAGTCCACGGGGTCGCGCTCGGTCTGCTTCGACGCCGACGCCGGGTACGTCGAGACGCCGGTCTTCTGGCGCCCCGACCTGCCCGCCGGCCAGGTGCTCACCGGCCCGGTGATCATCGAGGAGTTCGGCTCGACCGTGCCCATCCACCCCGGCTTCACCGCCCGGGTCGACGACTACGCCAACATCATCGTGACGCGCTCGGAGGAGAGCTGACATGTGCCTGAGCTGCCAGACCGTCTCTGTCCAGAACCCCGCCGCGCCCCGCACCTTCACCCACGACGGTGACATCACCTCGCACCGCGCGCCGACCCAGTTCCCCTTCGGCACGCTGACCGAGGACGCCGGCCGCAGCGCCGACCCGGTGCTCGTCGAGATCGTCCAGGGCTCGCTCGCGGCCGTCGAGCACGAGGTCGAGACCGCCATCGCGCGCACCTCGCGGAGCCCGATGATCCGCGACGCGCACGACTTCCGTGCGGGCATCCACGACCGGCTGCTGCGCAAGCTCACCGGCCGCTCGTACTCCGCGCTCGTGCACCCGGTCGCCCGGGACTTCCCGATCGAGGAGATGCAGGAGGGCGACGTCTTCTTCCACAACGACGTCTACCTCTCCGAGGGCGGCATCGGCCACCTCCCCGACCTGTGCGTCACCGTCCCGGTGTTCGCCGGCCCGGAGGGGGAGCGCCGCGTCGTCGCGTTCATCCAGGCCTTCGGCCACCACGACGACATCGGCGGCGCGGTGCCGGGATCGATGCCCTCGCATGCCACCAGCGTGTTCGAGGAGGGCCTCGCCGTACCTCCGATCAAGCTGTGGGACGCCGGTGTGCCCAACCGCGCGGCGCTGACGATCATGACCCGCAACTCGCGGATGCCCGAGTCGCTCGCGGCCGACCTGGACGCCGAGTGCTCGGCCTGCCTGATGGGCGCGCGCCGCCTGGGCGAGCTCTTCGACCGCTACGGCGTCGAGACCGTCGAGGCCTGCTTCGACGCCGTCATCGACCGGTCCACCGAGACCTACCGGCGCGAGATCCTCTCGAAGATCCCGGTCGGCACCTGGACCTGGGAGGACTACGCCGAGCACGACGGCGTCGACGACCCGCAGCTGCACACGCAGCGGATCACCCTCACCCGGACCGCGGCCGAGGACCCCGAGGGCGAGCGGCTGATCCTGGACTTCGCGGGCACCGGTCCGCAGGCCAAGGGCCCGATCAACCACTGCGGCGACTACTCCGACGGCGTCTTCCTCAAGAAGTGGCTGGCGCCGATCCTGCGCAACCTCGCCGACACCCCGGAGCGGATGGCCGAGCTCGACGTCAACGAGGGCGTCGTACCGCTGATCGAGATGCGCTTCCCGGAGAAGGGCACGCTGCTGACGCCGATCTTCCCGGCGCCGACCAACGCCCGGACCTTCGTCATCCTGCGGCTGCTCGGCGTCCTGGCCGGCGTGATCGCCAAGGCGGTCGACGGCCGGATGCCCGCCGACCAGGAGACGATCCGCTACACCGGCGTCTACGGCGAGGACCTCGAGGGCCGCTCGTACCTCATGCGCGAGGTGCTCGGCGGCGGCTCCGGCGGCCGCTACTACGCCGACGGCGAGGACACCATCCACGTCGTCCCGGACTCGCGGAACCTGCCCACGGAGTTCACCGAGTCGCGCTTCCCGTTCGTGGTCGAGTCGCTGAGCCTCGCGATGGACTCCGGCGGCGCCGGTCGGTTCCGCGGCGGCCTGGGCTACGAGAAGCACATCCGGATGCTCAAGGACGCCCACTTCATGTCCATCGCCGACCGCTCGATCCTCGCCTGCTGGGGCGTCAAGGGCGGCAAGGCCGGCAAGCCGTTCCAGGTCACCGTCGACCCGGGCGGCCCGAACGAGCGCGAGGTCGACGCCCTCGCGGACGCCGAGCCGGTCGTGGCGGGGGAGACCATCCGGATCCGCACCACCGGCGGCGGCGGCTGGGGCGACCCGCTCGCGCGCGACCCGGAGCTCGTCGTCCGGGACGTCGTGTGGCGCAAGGTCTCCCCGGAGGCCGCGCTCGCCGACTACGGCGTGGTCCTCACCGGGTCGCTCGACGACGACACCCTCGGGTACGACGCCGCGGCGACCGCGACCGAGCGGGCCGGCCGCCCGGCACCCGTCGAGGACGACGTCTTCTTCGACCGGGGACCCGGCTACAGCACCCTGTCGGGCGGCGCCGCCGCGGCCGCGGTGGACGTGCTCTGAGGATCAGGGGAACGCCGTGAAGGTCGCGATCCTCGGGGGATCCGGCAAGACCGGCCGTGCCGTCGGCGCGGCCCTGGCCCGGACGGGTGTGGCGACGCGCCCGCTGGGCCGGGCCGCGTTCGACGACCTCCCGGCCGCCCTGGCCGGCGCCGACGCCGTCCACGTGATCGCCCCCAACCTGCACCCCGACGAACCGTCGTACGTCGCCGCGGTGCTGGCCGCCGCGGCCGAGGCCGGCGTCGGCCGGGTCGGCTACCACTCGGTGGCCTCGCCCTACGCCCCGGCCATGCCGCATCACCTCGGCAAGGCCGTCTCGGAGGACCTGGTCCGCCGCTCCGGCCTGGCCTGGACGATCCTGCAGCCCTGCGCGTACGTGCAGAACCTGTTGCCCGCCGTGCGCTCCGCCCGGCCGTCCGGCGTGGTCGAGGTGCCCTACGCCGTCGACACCCTCTTCGGGATGGTCGACCTCCAGGACGTCGCCGCGGCGACCGCGGTGGTGCTGACCGGCGGCGAGCACGCCGGGGCGACGTACGAGCTCGGTGGGCCGGCGCTGGTGAGCGTCGCCGACGTCGCCGCCGCGGCCGGCGTCGCCGCCCGGCGGGTGCCCGCCGGCGACGACGTGCATCCCTGGCTGCGCGCGATGTTCGACTACTACGACGCGCACGGCCTGCCCACCGGCGGCGTGCCGCTGCGCGCCCTGCTGGACCGGGCGCCCGCCTCGGTCGAGCAGGTGCTGGCCCGGGATCTCGCACGGTGAGCGGCCGCTGGCAGGTGTTGCCAGCCTTCTCCGGCCACGTTGGCTGTTCCTCACGATGAACGACGGTGATCGGGCTCACTAGGTTCGCAGCATGAGGATCCTGCTGGCGCTCGGCGGCAACGCGATGACGTCTCCGGACGGCAAGGCCCGCCCGGAGGACCAGATCGCGGCCGCGACCGAGGCGATGGAGGCCGTGGCCGACCTGGTCGCCGCGGGGGTCGACGTCGTGATCACCCACGGGAACGGGCCGCAGGTCGGCAACCTGCTGGTCAAGAACGAGCTGGCCGCGACCGTCGTACCTCCGGTCCCGCTGGACTGGTGCGGCGCCCAGACCCAGGGCACCCTCGGCGACATCCTGATGAACGCCCTCGACGGCGCGCTCGCCGCTCGCGGCGTCGCGCGGCCGTCGGCAGCCCTGGTCACCCGGACCCGCGTGGACGCGGCGGATCCCGCGTTCGCGAAGCCGAGCAAGCCGGTCGGCCGCTACCTGCCCGCCGACGAGGCGCGCACGATGATCGAGCACGGCGAGACCTGGGAGGACCGCGGCGAGCGCGGGTGGCGGCGGATGGTCGCCTCGCCCGAGCCGCTGGAGGTCCTCGACGCGCCGGCCGCGGTCGCCCTGGTCGAGGCCGGGTTCGTCGTCATCGCCAACGGCGGTGGCGGGATCCCCACCGTACGCCGTCCCGACGGCACCCTCGCGGGCGTCGAGGCGGTCATCGACAAGGACCTGGGCGCGGCGCTGCTCGCCCAGGCGATCGAGGTCGACCTCCTCGTCATCGCCACCGACGTCGCGCACGCCGTCCTGGGCTTCGGCACGCCCGAGGCCCGCGACATCGGCGAGGTCACGCTCGACCAGATGAGGTCCTACGCCGCCGAGGGCCACTTCGCCGGCGGCTCGATGGGCCCCAAGGTCGACGCGGTCTGCCGCTTCGTCGCGGAGTCCGGCCGGCGCGGCGTGATCACCGACCTCGGCAGCATCCTCGCGGCCGCCGACGGCCGCGCCGGAACGATCGTCACCCCCAACTGAAGAACCCGAAAGGAACCTGACCATGCCTTCTGCCATCGAGGTCCGCAAGGTCCCGATCCACTCCGTCGCCGACGCCTCCGAGCTCGCCAAGCTCATCGACGAGGGCGTCTTCAAGGCCGACCGCGTCATCGCGATCATCGGCAAGACCGAGGGCAACGGCGGGGTGAACGACTACACCCGGATCATCGCCGACCGCGCCTTCCGCGAGGTGCTCGTGGAGAAGGGCGCCCCGGCCGACCAGGTCAAGCAGGTCCCGATCGTCTGGTCGGGCGGCACCGACGGCGTGATCAGCCCCCATGCCACGATCTTCGCGACGGTCGACGTCGCCGAGGACGACCCGAGCCGCGAGGAGCAGCGCCTCACCGTCGGCTTCGCGATGAGCGAGCCGATCCTGCCCGAGGAGATCGGGTACGTCGCGATGATCGAGAAGGTCGCCGCGGGCGTGAAGGTGGCCATGGAGCGCGCCGGCATCACCGACCCGGCGGACGTCCACTACGTCCAGACCAAGACGCCGCTGCTCACCATCCACACCATCCGCGACGCGCACAGCCGCGGCAAGGAGGTCTGGACCGAGCACACCCACGAGTCGATGGACCTCTCCAACGGCGTCACCGGCCTCGGCATCGCGGTCGCCCTCGGCGAGATCGAGATGCCGACCGACGCGGACGTCATGAAGAACCGCGACCTCTACTCCTCGGTCGCCTCCTGCTCCTCCGGCGTCGAGCTCGACCAGGCCCAGATCGTCGTCGTCGGCAACGCGAAGGGCGTCGGCGGCCGCTACCGGATCGGCCACTCGGTCATGAACGACGCGCTCGACGCCGACGGCATCTGGAACGCCATCAAGGACGCCGGCCTCGACCTGCCCGAGCGCCCGCACACCTCCGACCTCGACGGCCGCCTGGTCAACGTCTTCCTCAAGTGCGAGGCCTCCCAGAACGGCGAGGTCCGCGGCCGCCGCAACGCCATGCTCGACGACTCCGACGTGCACTGGCACCGCCAGATCAAGTCCTGCGTCGGCGGCGTCACCGCCGCGGTCACCGGTGACCCGGCCGTCTTCGTCTCCGTCTCCGCCGCCCACCAGGGCCCGGAGGGCGGCGGTCCCGTCGCCGCCATCGTCGACCTGGGCTGACCCGGCACAAGCTGACCCGGAAATCGCGCTGACCCGGCGCATCGTGGCCCAGATTTCGCGCTGACCCGGCGCATCCTTACCTTGAGCGAGGTAAGGACGCGCCGGGTCAGCGTCTCTGGCGGGTAAGGATGCGCCGGGTCGCGCCAACCGGGCACCAACCAGACGTCCCTAGTGTGAACCGGGTCACAGATCCCTCGGCCCTTGGGAGCGTCATGACCCGGATCAGCCTCACCGTCGACGGCCAGCGGGTCGCCGACGACGTCGAACCCCGGATGCTGCTCGTGCAGTACCTGCGGGAGAAGCTCGGCAAGACCGGCACCGTCGTCGGTTGCGACACCAGCAACTGCGGCGCCTGCACGGTCCACCTCGACGGCAGGAGCGTGAAGTCCTGCAACGTGCTGGCCGTGCAGGCCGACGGGGCTGCGGTCACCACAATCGAGGGACTGGCCGGCGAGGACGGCGGGCTGCACCCCGTACAGGAGGCCTTCCGCGAGTGCCACGGCCTGCAGTGCGGGTTCTGCACGCCCGGCATGATCATGCAGACCGTCGACCTGCTCGCCGAGAACCCCAGCCCGTCGGAGGAGGCGATCCGGCTCGGCCTCGAGGGCAATCTCTGTCGCTGCACCGGCTACCACAACATCGTCCGGGCCGTGCAGCACGCCGCCGGTACGACGACCGCCGGCGAGGAGGTGACGGCATGACCGCGACCCAGGAGCCCGCGGCGCAGCAGGAGATCGGCCGCGACCGCCGGCGCAAGGAGGACCAGCGCCTGATCACCGGCCGCACGCGGTGGACCGACAACATCACGCTCCCGGGCATGCTGCACCTGGCGATGGTGCGCAGCCCGTTCCCGCACGCCCGGATCACCGGCATCGACGCGGAACCGGCCAGGCAGAGCCCCAATGTCGTCGCCGTCTACACCGGCGCCGACCTCGGCGAGGGCCAGGGCGTGTGCATCAACGCCTGGCCCGTGGTCACCGACCAGGTGACCCCCGCCCACGTGCCGATGCCGACCGACCGGGTCGCGTTCGCCGGCGAGACCGTCGCCGTCGTCGTCGCCCGCAGCGCCGCCGAGGCGCGCGATGCGGCTGAGCTGGTCGAGGTCGACTACGAGGAGCTGCCAGCCGCCCTCGACCTCAAGGAGGCGGCCACCGCCCACGAGACGGGCGGCGCGATCGCCCACCCCGACCTCGGCACCAACGTCAGCGCCGTGTGGCGCTTCGACTCCGCCGAGGCGGGCACCGGCGGCGACGTGGAGGCCGCGATCGCGGAGGCCCGTGAGAACGGCATCGTGATCGAGCGGGAGTACCGCCAGCAGCGGCTGATCCCCGCGTTCATGGAGCCGCGCAGCGTCGTGGTCGACCCCACCGGCGAGCAGATCACCGTGTGGTCGGCGACCCAGATCCCGCACATCCTGCGGTTCGCGCTGGCCGCCACGACCGGCGTACCGGAGTCCAAGATCCGGGTGATCGCGCCTGACGTCGGCGGCGGCTTCGGCGGCAAGCTCCAGCAGACGCCGGAGGAGATGATCGCCTTCGCCGTGGCCCGCCGGCTCGGGAAGCCGGTGAAGTTCACCGAGACCCGCAGCGAGTCGCTGCTCACCGCCCACCACGGCCGCGACCAGTGGCAGCGGCTCACCCTCGCGGCGACGAGGGACGGCCACGTCACCGGCCTCAAGGTCGACCTGCTCGCCGACCTCGGCGCGTACGTCGCGATCGTCGGCGGCGGCGTCCCGGTGCTCGGGGCGTTCATGTTCAACGCGATCTACAAGTTCCCGGCCTACCAGTTCCAGACCACCAACGTCCTCACCAACAAGACCTGGACCGACGCCTACCGCGGTGCCGGCCGGCCGGAGGCCACCTTCGCCGTCGAGCGGCTGATGGACGAGCTCGCCGCCGAGGTCGGCGTCGACCCGCTCGAGATCCGGGAGCGGAACTGGATCACGCACGAGGAGTTCCCGTTCACCACGGTCGCCGGGCTGGAGTACGACTCCGGCAACTACGAGGCCGCCACCGCGCGGGCCAAGGAGATGTTCGGGTACGACGCCCTCCGCGCCGAGCAGGCCGAGCGCCGGGCCCGCGGCGACAAGGTCCAGCTCGGCCTGGGCGTCTCGACCTTCACCGAGATGTGCGGCCTGGCGCCGTCGCGGGTCCTCGGGCAGCTCAACTACGGCGCCGGCGGCTGGGAGCACGCCGAGGTGCGGATGCTGCCGACCGGCAAGGTCGAGATCGTCACCGGCGCCTCCGCCCACGGGCAGGGGCACGAGACCGCGTTCAGCCAGATCGTGGCCGACCGGCTCGGCGTGCCCTTCGAGGACGTCGAGATCCTGCACGGCGACACCCAGGTCTCCCACAAGGGCCTGGACACCTACGGCTCCCGCAGCCTGGTGGTCGGCGGCGAGGCCCTGGTGCGGGCCGTCGACAAGGTGATCGAGAAGGCGCGGCCGGTCGCGGCGCACCTGCTCGAGGCGTCCGCCGACGACCTGGAGTTCACGGACGGGCGCTTCACCGTCCGCGGCACCGACGCCGGCATGGCGATCACCGAGATCGCGACCGCCGTCTTCGCGGCGCACAACCTGCCCGACGGGGTGGAGGCGTCGCTCGACGCGGAGGCGACCTACGACCCCGTCAACTTCAACTACCCCCACGGCACCCACCTGTGCGCGGTCGAGGTCGACACCGAGACCGGGCAGGTGCGGCTGCGCCGGTACGTCTGCTGCGACGACATCGGAATCGTCATCAACCCCCTCATCGTGTCCGGGCAGGTGCACGGCGGGCTGGTCCAGGGCATCGCGCAGGCGCTGTGGGAGGAGGCGGTGTACGACGAGAACGGCACCCTCGTGACCGGCTCGTTCGTCGACTACCTGCTGCCCACCGCGGCCGACACGATCAGCTTCGAGCTCGACCACACCACCTCGCCGTCCACGACCAACTCCCTGGGCACCAAGGGGGTCGGCGAGGCCGGTACGATCGCGTCCACGCCGGCGGTCGTCAACGCGGTCGTCGACGCGCTGCGCCCCTACGGCGTCCACGACGTGCAGATGCCCTGCACCCCGGAGCGGGTCTGGCGCGCGATCCGGGACGGCTCGCCCGGCGGGGAGACCACCGGCGCCGCCGCCCCCCACTTCGACGAGTCGGAAGGAGCAGCCCAGTGATCCCCGCAGCCTTCGAGTACGTCGCGCCGACCTCGGTCGAGGAGGCGCTGGCCGCGCTCGCCGAGCACGGCGACGACGCCAAGATCATCGCCGGCGGCCAGAGCCTGCTGCCGGTGCTCCGGATGCGGCTCAACGCCCCGGAGTGGGTGATCGACCTCGGCCGGATCGACGCGCTGCGCGGCGTACGCGACGCCGGCGACCACCTCGCCATCGGCGCGATGACCACGCACCACGACGTCGGGCAGGACCCGCTCGTGCACGAGCACGCGCTGCTGATCAGCAAGGCGATCACCCATCTCGCCGACGCGCAGGTGCGCCACCGCGGCACCTTCGGCGGTGCCCTCGCCCACGCCGACCCGGCCGGCGACCTCGGGGCGCCGGCGCTCGCCCTCGACGCCACCTTCGTCGTCCAGGGCCCGGGCGGCACCCGGGAGATCGCCGCGGCCGACTTCTTCGTCGACCTGTTCGAGACCGCGATCTCCGACGACGAGATCCTGGTCGCCGTCCACGTCCCCAAGTACGACGGCTGGGGGGCGGCGTACGAGAAGTTCGTCCGGATCGCCCACCAGTGGCCGATCGTCGCGGTCGCGGCGGCGGTCCGGCTCGACGGCGACGCCATCGCCGAGGCGCGGATCGGCCTCACCAACATGGGCTCGACGCCGGTCCGGGCGCGGGCGGCGGAGGCCGCGCTGGCCGGCGTACCGGCGACGGAGGAGGGCGTGGCGGCGGCCGCCGCGCTGGCCGCCGAGGGTACGAGCCCGCCCAGCGACCTCAACGGCGACGCCGACTACCGCCGGCACCTCGCGACCGTGCTCACCCGGCGGGCCGTGCTCGCGGCGGCGGGCAGGGGCTGATCTTGGACCTCAGCCACTCCTTCACGGTCCCGACGCCCGTCGATGCGGCCTGGGCGCACTTCCAGGACATCGGCGCCCTCGCCGAGTGCTTCCCCGGAGCCCAGGTCACGGCCGTCGGCGAGGACGAGGACGGCGCGCCGACCTTCGAGGGCACCTGCAAGGTCAAGCTCGGCCCGATCGCCCTCGTGTACGCCGGCTCCGGCAAGTTCGTCGAGCGCGACGAGGCCGGCCGCCGGTTCGTCGTCGACGCGAAGGGCCGCGACAAGCGCGGCAACGGCACCGCCGGCGCGAAGGTCACCGTCACCATGACGGCGTCGTCGGGCGACGGGGGCGACGCGACCCAGGTGGAGGTGCTCACCGACCTCGCCATCACCGGCAAACCCGCCCAGTTCGGCCGCGGGGTGATGCAGGACGTCTCCGACAAGCTGCTCGGCCAGTTCGTGTCCTGCCTCGAGCAGCGGCTCGCCTCCGAGGCTCCCGCTGCGGGGTCGGTCTCGACGACGCCCCATGCGAATTCGTCGTCGGATGAGCCGGATCGCGACGAAAACGCATGGGGCGCGGCACCACAGCCAGCCCCCGTGGACGACGACGCGCTGGATCTCGGGTCGGCCGTGCTGCCGGTGCTGCTGAGGAGCTACGGGAAGCAGGTCGGCGCCGTGCTCGGCGTCCTGCTCGGGATCGCGGTGCTGCGGAGACGGCGGCGTCGTCGGCGGCGCGCGCGCTGATCCGCCGGCGCTGTAACACGTAGTTCGCCCCTCTACCCGCCGCAAGACATCGAGGAAAGGCGTCTGTACGGGGATGGAACATAGGTGATACGGCGCTGAGAGCGGCGAACTACGTGTTACAGCGGGCAGGACGCCGCGCGCGCTGCCGATGAAGAAACGGCGGCGTCACCAGGCGTCGGGACGGCTGTAGTCCTCGTCGTCGTACAGGTTCTGGTCGTCGTGGCGCTGCTCGAGGCCGCGCTGGTTCTGCTCGTCCAGCCGGTCGCGGCGGGGGTCGGACTTGCCGGGGTCGTCGGGCTGGGGCTGCTCGTCGGGCTGCGGCTGGGGCTCCTCGGGCTGCTGGTTCTCCGCCAGCTTCTCCCGCAGACGCTTGTCGACCGCGGCGGCGTCGGCGGACTGCTCCTCGCCGCGCCCGGAGTCGGTCGGGCAGTCGCCGGCCGCGAGGACGTCGATGCCGGCCTGGAAGGACTCGACCGCCGCGTCCGTGGCGCCGGACGCCAGCGCCGCGTCGCCGACGGCCTCGTGGGCGAGGGCGAGGTTGATCCGCACCGTGCACTCGTCGCGCTGCGGGACGTCCTCCAGCGCGGCCTCGTAGGAGGCGATCGCGTCGTCGTACCGCTCCCGGGCGTGGTCGGCCGTGCCCTCGTCGAAGGCGGCGATCCAGGGCTCGAGCCAGTTCAGCCTGCGGGTGCCGGCGAAGTCCGCGGCGGCGGCGTCGTAGTCGCCGCGGTCGAAGGCGTCGCGGCCCGAGGCGTTGCCCTGCAGCATCAGCGTCACCTTGAGGGCGTACGCCGCCAGCAGCAGCGCCGGCAGCAGGCCGGCGAGGAGCAGCACCAGCCGCAGGCGTCGCCGCGGGTTGGCGGGCCGGTCGGGACGCGAGGTCATCGCACGGCCTCCTTCCGGCGGTCCGGCCGCTCCGCGCTTGCCGGCGCCAGGACGTGCCGGGACGTCCAGACGGCCCGCCAGCCGGCGTGCAGCTCGAGCAGCAGCAGGCCCAGCAGGAGGACGCCGGCCAGCCAGGTCAGGTCGTTCTTCGCGGGGCGGCGGTGACCGCCCTCCCCGTCGGAGTACGACGCCCGGAACGACTCCACGACGTCGTCGAGCCCGCCGGGGCGGGTGCGGTGCTCGAAGGGCACGCCGAGCTCGTCGGCGATCTTCTCGAGGTTGTCGAGGTCGGCCCTCGAGACCGCGGTGTCGCCGGTCTCGGGGTCCTGGACGTAGCCGAGCGCGCTGCCGAGGTCCTCGTCCTGCGGCATCGGCGCGCCCTGGGTGGTGCCGTAGCCGAGGACCACGCCGCCGGCGATCAGCTCGTCGACGTCGCCGTACGACTGGTCCCGGCCCTCGCTCGTGGTGTCCTCGCCGTCGCCGACGTAGACGACGATCCGGCGCCGCTGCGGCGCCTTCTCGGCGGCGCGTTCCAGCAGGTCGGTCAGCTCCGGCACCGGACGGTCCGCGCGCGAGCCGATGCCGTCCTTGGGACGCTCGAGGTAGAGCGTCTCGACCGCCGCACCGAAGGCCGCGCTGTCGGAGGTGAGGGGGAGCACCACCCGGGCGTCGGTGCCGAAGGCGAGCATCCCGAAGCGCGCCCCGGGCAGGGCCTCGGCGAGCGCGGCGAGATCGGCCTTGGCGCCGGTGATCCGCGGCTGGCGGCCGTCGTAGTCGAGCGCCGCCATCGACCGGGTCCGGTCGACGACGACGACCACGTCGATGTCGGCCAGCTGGGTGGGTACGTCGGCCCGGCCGAAGCCGGGGCGCAGCAGGATGACGACGAACAGCAGCACGATCCCGATCCGGCGGGCGAGCACCAGCGCGGTGGCGGTGGCCGGCCTCATCGGCTCGCCTCCCCGTCGCCCGAGGCCCGCCCGCGGTCGCGCAGGACGAGCACCCCTTGCAGCACCCACAGCACGGCCATCCCGACCAGCCCGATGCCGACCACCACGGTGCCGAGCCGCGGCCGGTCGAGCACCTGGACCAGCGGCGGCCGCTTGATCGGCTTCGCCTCCAGGTCGGCGATGGCGTCGATCACGGTGCTGGTGCTGCCGTCCTCGCCGAGCAGCGAGAAGGTGCCGCCGGTCGTGGCCATCGCGTCCCGGAACTGCGCGACGGCGGCGGGCCGCTCGGCCGTCTTCGGCGCGGCGATGCCGTGGACGACGACGCGCTGCTCGCGGGCGTAGTCGGCGGCGTCCGGGACGGTGAAGATGCCCGCGCCGATCGGCTCGTTGTCGGAGGCGAGCACGATCGCGCGGCTGCGGTCCTCGTCGCGTCGGTCGAAGCGCTGCACGCAGGACGCGAGCCCGTCGCCCAGCTGGGACTGGACGTCCCAGTCCAGCACCGTGCCGGCGGTGAAGATCGCGTAGTCGTCGCTGTAGACGTCACCGGACGCGAAGGCCTTCTCCGCCGCGGAGAGCTGCTCGAGGACGTACTCGTAGTCGTCGGTCAGCGGGAACACCGTGATCGCCGCGCCGCTCCAGATCGTCAGCCCGATCCGCTCACCGCGCAGGCCGGCGATGATGGTGCGGAACTCCCGCAGCACGTCGGCGTCCACCTCGGCCATCGAGCCGGAGGAGTCCAGGCAGAGCACGATGTCGCGGGTGCGGTCCTCCTGGGACAGGGTCTGCCGCTGCTGCAGCCGGCCCGCCAGGACGACCGCGCCCGAGCAGGCCACCAGCGCGGCCAGGGTCAGACAGGCGCCGAGGACGACCTGGCGCCGCACGAGCGTGCGGTAGCGGGGCAGGCCCCGCAGCCGCGCGGCATGGGCGACGTACGCCGCACCGGTGCGGGTGGGGCGGCGCCAGGGCCGCAGCCAGAGCACGAGGAGCAGCAGCACCAGCGCGGCGAGCGCCAGCGCCAGCCACGGCCACCGGAACGTGGTGGTGTCGCTGTCCCACATCAGGCCGCGCTCCAGTCGCCGACCAGTCCGCGGGCGCGCTCGGCGGCGGTGTCGAACAGGTCGCGCGCGACGGCGTCGTCGGGCGCGAACTCCGGCGGGTAGACCAGCTCGATCACCTCGACCAGCGCGGCCGGCGCGCGGTCGCGGAAGTCGGCGAGCACCATGGTCCGCGCCGGGAGCGTGGTGACGGCGGCGACGTAGTCGCGGACCACCTCGCTGAGCTGCTGGTGGCCGTCGCGCGGCGCGAGCTCGCCGGACCGGACGAGCGCGTCGATCCGGTCGATCCGGGCGAGATGCTCCTGGCGTACGTCGGGCAGGGGCACGCCGGCGCGCGCGACCGTCCGCGGCCGGGGCGGGCGGGTGAGCCACCAGGCGAGCAGGTAGTAGACGGCCAGCGCGACGGCGAGCCCGAGCGCGATCCACAGCCACCGGTCGGCGTACCCGACGGGTCCGGAGAACTCCTCCGGGAGGTCGGCGCGGAGCCGGGCCGGCAGCCGGGCCGGGAGCGCGGCGGGAGCGGCGCTTCGGAAGCTTGCTTCCCCCGTCGACGCGAGGACGCGCTCGGCCAGGACCAGGCTAGCGACGGCGGGCATGGCGGTGCCTCTCCAGCATGCGGAAGACCGCGGTGACCGCACCGTCGAGGTCGCGGACCTGCTCCTGGACGATGCCGAGCTGGTCGAGCCGACGACGCATCTCCAGCGCCTGGTCGTCCACGAGCGTCGCCAGCTCGCGCCGCAGCTGCGGGTCGCGGCGCAGCCAGGCCGGCACCTCCGCGCCGGCGTCGACGTCGAGCAGCCGCTGGCCGGCCATCACGGGCGTGGTGGGGTCGAGGTCGCCGACGGTCAGGTAGAGCACCTCGTGCTGGGCGGCGAGGCGCCGCAGCAGCATCGCCTGCTCCTCGGTGACCGCCGGCTCGTCGGTGACGACGAGCAGGATGGTGCGCCGCCGGATGGTGCGCACCACGTGGCGCAGCAGGGCGGTGAGGTCGCCGGGCGGGCCCTCGGGACCGATCGCGTCGTGCACGGTGCCGAGCAGCCGCTCCAGGTGGAGCTCGCCGCTGCCCGGGCGCGAGACGTGCCGGCGGGCGGCGTCGCCGTGGACGAGGCCGACGAGGTCGCCGTGCTGCACGGCGAGGTACCCGGTCACCCCGGCGACGAAGACGGCCAGCTCCCGCTTCGAGGTGGGTACGGCGGCGCTGCCGACGCCCGCGAGCGCGGCCATGCTGCGCCCGGTCGAGACGCACAGCAGCACGGTGTGCTTGCGCTCGGCGACGTACCGCTTGACGAGGAGCTGGCGGCTGCGGGCCGAGGCCTTCCAGTCGATGTCCTTCACGTCGTCGCCGCGGACGTACTCGCGCAGGTCGTTGAAGTCGATGCCCCGCCCGGCGTGGATCGCGGCGTACTCGCCCTCGAGCAGCCCCCGCACCTTGCGGTGGGCGTGGATCGAGAGCCGCGACTTGATCCGGGTCAGGTGGGCGGTCATGGCCGGCTCAGGGGGTCGGCACCGCGCGGAAGACGGCGTCGATCACCATCTCGGGCTGGACCCGGTCGGCGAGCGCCTCGAAGCTGAGGTGGAGCCGGTGCCGCAGCACGCTGTGCCGCAGCTCGCGGACGTCCTCCGGGATGACGTAGTGGCGGCCCTGGACGACCGCCATCGCCCGTGCCGCCTGGAAGAACGCGATCGAGCCGCGCGGACTGGCGCCGATCTCGACGTAGTTGCCGAGGTCCGGCCCGAGCAGGCCGGTGACGTCGCGGGTCGCCCGCACCAGGGCGGTGATGTAGCGGCGGATCGCCGGGTCGACGTACACCCGGCGGACCAGCTCCTGCAGCTCGGCGATCTCCTGGGGGCTGACCACGGCCGCGACGTCGGTCATGTGCTGGCCCAGGGTGCCGTCGTCGATCCGCTCGAGGACCATCAGCTCGTCGTCCTCGGTGGGGTAGTCGACGATCTCCTTGAGCAGGAACCGGTCCATCTGGGCGTGGGGGAGGACGTAGGTGCCCTCCTCCTCGATGGGGTTCTGGGTGGCCAGCACCATGAACGGGTCGGGCAGCGGGTGGATGGTGCCGGCGATCGAGGTCTGCCGCTCCTGCATCGCCTCCAGCAGCGCCGACTGGGTCTTCGCGCTGGCGCGGTTGATCTCGTCGAGGAGGACGAAGTTGGCGTGGACCGGGCCGAGCTGGGTCTCGAACTCGTGACGGCGCGGGTCGTAGACCTGGGTGCCGATGATGTCGCTGGGCAGCAGGTCCGGCGTGCACTGGATCCGCGCGAACCGGGCGCTGACCGCCTGCGCGAGCGTCGACGCCGCCAGCGTCTTGGCCAGCCCGGGGACGCTCTCGAGCAGGACGTGGCCCTCGGAGAGCAGCGTGACCAGCAGCGCCGTACGCACCCGGTGCTGGCCCACGACCCGGCTGGAGAACGCGTCGGACACCTTGCCGATGGCCTCGGTCGCGCGGGTGAGCTCGTCGGCGGTCAGCGGCGTGCTCGGGCCGGCGGGGGTGCGCCGGGTGCGGCCGGTGGTGAAGGCCTGCGACTCGTTGACCTGCGTCATGACGCCCAACCTACCCAGCGGGCGGATGCCTCACCCCTGCGGCGGAGGGCCTTCGGCGAGCAGCCGGTTGCGGAGCTCGTCGTCGCGGCGCAGCCGGGCCAGGTCGCGCTCCCGGCGCTCGGCGACGACCGCCATCAGCACCAGCTCCGGCGGCGCGCCGGGCGGCGGGGGCGGAGCGACGTGGGGGAGCACGTCGGCGAGCAGGGTGCGCGCCACCCGGTCGCGGGAGACCGGGTCCAGGGTGGGGAGCCGGCCGAGGAACTGGCGGACGGCGAGCGCGGTGCCGGTCGGCAGGGTCCCGAGATCGGTACGCCGGGCCCACGCGGCCAGCTGCGGCGGCGGGTACGGCGGGTGCGGCAGCCGGAGCGGCACCCGCTCGCGCACGACGTACGTGCCGGCGGCGTAGTCGCCCAGCCGCTTCCCGCGGGTGCTGAGCATGATCGAGAAGAACGCCGGCGCACCGGAGAAGGCGTAGATCTCCACGAACCCGATCAGCGCGCGCACCAGCGCGTGCTGGAAGCTGATCGGCCCGCCGTCGTCGCGCACGGTCCGCAGCCCCAGCGCCAGCTTCCCCAGCGACCGCCCGCGGGTCAGCGTCTCCAGCGCCGTCGGCAGCGCCAGGAACGCCAGCACCGACGTCAGCACCGCCGCCGCCCCGAACAGCGCCTCGTCGGCGGCGGGTGCCGCCGCGAGCGTGAGCACCACGAACAGCACCACCAGCGTGACCAGGGTGACCAGGACGTCGATCAGCCCGCTCGCCATCCGCAGGCCGAGGGAGGCGGCCGGCAGGTCGAGCGCCACGCCCTCGCCGGTGACGAGGTCGTCGGCGGTGACGGTGGCGAAGTCGGAGGTGGACATCGGGTGCAGCCTACGGCGGGCCGCTGTAACACGTTGTCCGCCGCTCTACGTGCCCCTCTCCCTCTGTAACACGTTGTTCGCTGCTCTACCCGCCCCAAGACATCGCAGAAAGGGGCCTGTGCGGGGATGCCACAGCGGTGACAGGGCGGAAAGAGCAGCGAACAACGTGTTACAGCGGGGGCGTGGCTGCCACAGTGCCCAACAACGTGTTACAGCTCGCGCACGGCCGACGCGCCGGAGATAGGCGACCAGATAGCCTCGGCCCCGTGCCGCGCATCGACCTCGACGCCTACGTGGCCGCCCACTCGCGCTCGTGGATCCGGCTGGACCAGCTGGTGCGCCAGCGGCGGCGGACGGGGGCCGAGGCGGACGAGCTGGTCGACCGGTACCAGCAGGTCGCGACCCACCTGTCCGTCGTACGGACCTCGGCGCCGGACGGCGAGCTGGTCGCGCACCTGTCGTCCCTGCTCGGGCGGGCGCGGATCGCGATGCTGGCGGCGCGGGTGCCGAGCTGGCGCGGGCTGGTCGGCTTCTTCACCGAGCGGTTCCCGGCGGCGCTCTACGAGCTGCGGTGGTGGTGGCTCGGCTGCGTGGCGGGCAACGTCCTGGTCACGGCGGTGATGATGATCTGGCTCGGGCAGCACCCGCAGGTCGAGCAGAGCCTGCTCTCGCCGCAGGAGGTCGACCAGCTGGTCAACAACGACTTCGAGAGCTACTACAGCGAGAACGCGGCCAGCGCCTTCGCCACGCACGTGTGGATCAACAACGCCTGGGTCAGTGCCCTGTGCATCGCGCTCGGGATCCTCGGCCTGCCGGTGCTGTGGCTGCTGTTCCAGAACATCGCCAACCTGGCGATCATCGGCTCGATCATGATGCGCCACGACCGGGGCGACCTGTTCTGGGGCCTGATCATCCCGCACGGTCTGCTGGAGCTCACCTGCGTCTTCGTCGCCGGCGGGGTGGGGCTGCGGCTGTTCTGGTCGTGGATCGAGCCCGGCCAGCTGTCGCGCGCGGGATCGCTCGCCCGCGCCGGGCGGACGGCGGTCACGGTCGCGCTCGGCCTCGCGGTGTGCCTGTTCGTGAGCGGCATCATCGAGGCGTTCGTGACCCCGTCGCCGCTGCCGACCTGGGCGCGGATCGCGATCGGCATCCTCGCCGAGGCGGTGTTCCTGGCCTACGTCTTCGTCGTCGGTCGGGCGGCCGTCGCGCGCGGGGTCACCGGCGACGTCTCGGCGTCGCTGCTGGAGGACCGGGTCGCTACCCAGGCGTAGCGCACTCCTAGGCTGGACGACATGAGCCGGGCGGTCGTGGTGGGGGCGGGGATCGCCGGCCTGGCCGCCGCCCGCGCGCTCGCCGAGGCGGGACTCGACGTCCTCGTCCTCGAGGCGACCGACCGTCCCGGCGGCAAGCTCCGCGGCGGCGACGTCGCCGGCGTGACGGTGGACGTGGGCGCGGAGGCGATGCTCCACCGGCGCCCGGAGGGCACGGCGCTCGCGACCGCGCTCGGCCTGCCGCTCGCCCATCCCACCGCCGCCACGTCCCGGGTCTGGACCCGCGACGCGCTGCGCCCGCTGCCGCGCACCCTGATGGGCGCGCCGCTCGACCTCGACCAGCTCGCCGCGTCCGGGATCCTGTCCGAGGCCGGGCTGGCCGCCGCCCGCGCCGGCGGCCCCGAGCACCCCGACGGCGATGTGTCCGTCGGAGACCTGGTCGGCGCCCGGTTCGGCGACGAGGTCGTCGACCGGCTGGTCGAGCCGCTCCTCGGCGGCGTGTACGCCGGCCAGGCCCGCCGCATCTCCACCCGCTCCGCCGCGCCCCAGCTCCTCGACCTGCTCGCACGCCCCGCGGCCACCCTGCCGGCACCCCCCGCCGGCGCGCCGCCCGTGTTCGCCGGCGTCGAGGGCGGCATGTGGCGGCTGCCCGCCGCGCTCGACGCGGACCTGCGGGACCGCGACTCCACCGAGATCCGGTACGACGCCCCGGTGACCGCCGTGCGTCGTACCGCCGCCGGCTTCGTGGTCACGACCCCCGCCGGCGACGAGGCCGCCCCCCATCTCGTCCTGGCCACTCCCGCCGCGCCGACCGCCCGGCTGCTCGACGACCTCGCCCCGGCCGCGGCGCGCGAGCTGGCCGGCATCGCCTACGCCTCGGTCGCCCTCGTCACCCTCGCCTTCCGCGCCACCGACCCCGGCGTCGCCGAGGCGCTCGACACCGGCGCCTCCGGCTTCCTGGTCCCGCCGGTCGACGGCCGCCGGGTCAAGGCGTCGACCTTCTCCTTCGCCAAGTGGGACTGGGTCCGGGCAGCGGGGGAGGGGCTGCTGGTCCTGCGCACGTCCCTGGGCCGGTACGGCGAGGAGGCCACCCTGCAGGTCCCCGACGACGCGCTGGTCCGCGCCTCCCTGGCCGACCTCGCTGCCGCGACCGGTGTCACGACCGCACCGGTCGACGCCGTCGTCCAGCGCTGGGGCGGCGGCCTGCCGCAGTACTGGGTCGGCCACGCCGCCCGGGTCGCCCGGGTCCGCGCCGCCGTCGCGGAGGTCCCCGGGCTCGCGCTCTGCGGGGCGGCGTACGACGGCGTCGGGATCCCGGCCACGGTCGGCTCGGCCCAGCGTGCGGTGAGCGAGCTGCTGACCGGCACAATGGGGGCATGACCGACCCCCAGGCGCACCTCAAGACCAACGCGGCGAAGATCAACGAGCTCAACGACACCATCCGCTTCACCATGTGGTCGGTGTTCCGGCTCGAGGAGCCGTTCGGCGCCGACGACGTCGTCCGCAAGAGCGAGGCCGCCGAGATCGAGGCGCTGCTCGCCGAGCTGGCCGCCGAGGACGTCGTCGTCCGGGGCCTGTACGACGTCGCCGGCCTGCGCGCCGACGCCGACCTGATGATCTGGTGGCACGCCGCGACCAGCGACCAGCTGCAGGACGCCTACCATCGCCTGCGCCGGACCGCCTTCGGCGCCCGGCTCGCGGCGGTCTGGTCGCAGATGGCGCTGCACCGTCCGGCGGAGTTCAACCGCAGCCACCTGCCGGCGTTTCTCGCCGACGAGCGTGCCCACTCCTATGTCGCGGTCTACCCCTTCGTCCGCTCCTACGAGTGGTACCTCCTCGAGGACGGCGAGCGTCGCCGCCTCCTCGCCGAGCACGGCCAGATGGCCCGTGACTACCCGGACGTGCGCGCCAACACCGTCCCGAGCTTCGCGCTCGGCGACTACGAGTGGATCCTCGCCTTCGAGGCCGACGACCTGACCCGGATCGTCGACCTGATGCGGCACCTGCGCGGCTCGGAGACCCGCCGTCATGTGCGCGAGGAGGTGCCGTTCTACACCGGCCGCCGGGTGGAGGCCGCGGCGCTGATCGAGCGGCTCCCCTGACCTCGGGGCGTGCCGCGACACGCCGTACTTTGAAAAGTCTATCGACTTAGTGCACTATTGGGGACATGACCGGTTCCCCGCACCCCGCGCAGGCCTTCTGGCGTGCCGGTGGGCTGTGTTGTCGCTGCTGTTGATCACCCGCTCCGATCCAGCACCGACAACCCCGAGGAACCTCCGATGACCCAGCTCGCCGTCCTGCCCCTGCTCGAGGTCGTGCGCGACCACGCCGCCGACCCCGACCTCCTCCACCTCCTCGACCACGACCCGTTCGAGCGGTCGTGGATCCGTCTGCTCACCACCGACGACTACGAGCTCTGGCTGATCTCCTGGCCCGCCGGCGCCGCCACCGACTGGCACGACCACGGCTCGTCGTCCGGCGCTTTCACCGTCCTCGAGGGCCGGCTCACCGAGCACACCTTCGACGGCGGCCTGCAGCTGGTCGACCTCGGCGTCGGCGACGGCAAGGCGTTCGGGGCGGGGTACGCGCACGACGTACGCAATGCCACCGAGCGGCCGGCGCTGTCCCTGCACGCCTACTCGCCGCGGCTCACCACGATGACCCGGTTCCGGTTCCGCGGCGACCGGCTCGAGGCGCTCGGCGTCGAGCGCGCGGGGGAGGAGTGGTGAGCACCCTCGCCCCCGTTCGGTACGACGGGATCGACGCCATGCTCGCTGCCGCCCGCTCCCGGCTCGACCGGATCACCGCCCGCGCCGCCTTCCAGGAGCTGATCGCCCTCGGCGCGGTGCTCGTCGACATCCGCCCGGCCGCCCAGCGCGCCCGGGAGGGCGAGGTCGCCCGCTGGCTCCCGGCCCTCGTGGTCGAGCGCAACGTGCTCGAGTGGCGCTTCGACCCGCGCAGCGACGCGCGGCTCCCGGAGGCGTCGTACGACCGCCGGGTGATCGTGCTGTGCCAGGAGGGCTACACCTCGTCGCTGGCCGCCGACTCCCTGCGGCAGCTGGGGATCCACCGGGCCACCGACGTGGTCGGCGGCTTCGCGGCCTGGCGGGGCGCCGGGATGCCGGTCGCGGGCCTCGCCGCGTGACACGCTGAGTACGCTCGGAGACATGGCATACGAGGTCGAGAAGACGGACGAGGAGTGGCGCGCCGAGCTCACTCCCGAGGAGTACCAGGTGCTCCGCCAGGCCGGCACCGAGCGGGCCTTCACCGGCGAGTACACCGACACCGAGACCACCGGTGTCTACCGCTGCAAGGCCTGCCAGGCCAAGCTGTTCGAGTCCGACACGAAGTTCCACTCCGGCTGCGGCTGGCCGAGCTTCTACCAGCCGATCAGCGACACGATCGAGTACCTCGAGGACGACTCCCACGGCATGAAGCGGGTCGAGGTGCGCTGCGCCAACTGCGGCTCGCACCTCGGCCACGTCTTCCCCGACGGGTACGGCACGCCCACCGGCGACCGCTACTGCATCAACTCGATCAGCCTCAGCCTGGAGCCCGCCGACGGGGCCTGACCCCGCATAGGGTCGTGCCATGGCGAAGACCCCGGCGGCGATGGTCCAGGCAGGCGACCGTGAGGTCCGGGTGTCGAGCCCGGACCGGGTGATCTACGAGGCCACCGAGCGCACGCCCGAGGTCACCAAGCTGATGGTGGCCGAGTACGTCGTCGCGGTCGGCGACGGCCTGATGCGGGCCCTGGGCGAGCGACCCACGGCGCTCGAGCGGTGGCCGTCGGGGGTCCGGGAGGGCTTCCGGCTGGCGACCGGGCCGCGCGACAACGACGCCGAAGGCTTCTACCAGAAGCGCGTCCCGAAGGGCGCGCCCGACTACCTCGAGGCCGTCGAGATCACCTTTCCCTCGGGCCGCACCGCCGAGGAGATCTGCCCGACCGAGATCGCGGTGCCGGTCTGGTGCGCCCAGATGGGCACGCTCACCTTCCATCCCTGGCCGGTCCGGCGGCCCGACGTCGACCACCCCGACGAGCTGCGCATCGACTTCGACCCCCAGCCCGGCACCACCTTCGCCGACGCCGTCCGGGTCGCGGGCGTGGCGCGCGAGCTGCTCGAGGAGCTCGGCATGGTGGGCCACCCGAAGACCTCCGGCAACCGCGGCGTGCACGTCTACGTGCGGATCGAGCCGCGCTGGGAGTTCACCGACGTGCGGCACGCCGCCATCGCCTTCGGCCGCGAGCTCGCCCGCCGCGACGACCAGGTCACCACTGCCTGGTGGAAGGAGGAGCGGGGGGAGCGGATCTTCATCGACTACAACCAGAACAACCGCGACCGCACCATCGCCTCGGCGTACTCCCTGCGGCCCCAGCCCGGCGCCCCCGTCTCCACGCCGATGACGTGGTCGGAGCTCGCCGGCGTGACCGACCCCCGGGACTTCAACCTCTTCACCGTCCCGACCGGATGGCCGACGGCGACCCCTGGGCGGGCATCGACGACAGGTCGTACTCACTCCAGCCGCTGCTCGACCTGTGGGACCAGCAGGTCGCCGACGGCGAGGGCGAGCTCAACTACCCGCCGGACTACCCCAAGATGCCGGGCGAGCCGCCCCGGGTGCAGCCGAGCAAGAAGGTCGCCGAGCACTGGGACGAGCAGGGCAACCGGGTCGAGGGGACCTGACCCAGGACCTCGCAGCGTCGATCCGTCGGTCCGCTACTGGCGGACGGTGTCGCGGCCGGGGCCGGGTTTGAGCTTGTCCTTGCCCTTGCCACCGATCAGCCTGTCGTTGCCCTTGCCGCCCTTCAGGAGGTCGCGGCCGGGTCCGCCCTTGAGTACGTCGTTGCCCTTGCCGCCGACGAGGAGGTCGTTGCCGGGTCCGCCGACGAGCTTGTCGTTGCCGGGGCCGCCGTAGAGGCAGTCGTTTCCGCCCTTGCCTTTGAGGACGTCGTTGCCCTTGCCGCCGATCAGGATGTCGGCGTAGGGGGTCCCGACCAGTTTGTCCTTGCCCGCGGTGCCCCGGATCACGAGTGCCTCGACGCCGCGGCAGATGCCGGTCTCGGCCGTCTTGAACCGCTGGATCCGGCGGTTGCCCGCGTCTGCGACGTAGAGGTAGCCCAGCCGGTCGACCGCGACCCCCTCAGGTTCGTCGAACTGTCCGGGGCCACTGCCGCTGGTTCCCCACGAGGCGAGATGCTGACCGTCCGCGGTGAGCTTCTGGATACGCCCGTTGCCGTAGTCGCTGACGTAGACGTCGCCGTCGATGTCGACGGTGACCCCGAACGGCTCGGCGAACTGTCCGGGTCCGGTGCCACCGCCGCCCCAG
Organism: Nocardioides humi; assembly: GCF_006494775.1. Classification (NCBI taxonomy): domain Bacteria; kingdom Bacillati; phylum Actinomycetota; class Actinomycetes; order Propionibacteriales; family Nocardioidaceae; genus Nocardioides; species Nocardioides humi. Next base: position 4,650,055 of record NZ_CP041146.1, read on the forward strand.
ACTCCGACCGGCTGACCGAGAGTGGTGAACTTGTGGATCCGGCTGTTGTCCCAGTCGGCGATGTAGAGGTTGTTGCCCTTCGGGTCGACGGCGATCCCGCTCGCTCCAGCGACGACCCATGAGGTCAGGTACTGGCCGTCGGCGGTGAACTTCTGGACCCGATCGTTGTTGGTGTCGGCGACGTAGACGTTGCCGTTCGCGTCGGCGGCGATGCCGCGGGCCGACTCGAACTGTCCGGGGCCGGTGCCGTTGGCTCCCCAGGACGTGATGAGCTGGCCGTCGGTGGTGAATTTCTGGACGCGATGATTGCCCAGCTCGGTGACGTAGACGTTGTGGGCGTCGTCCACGACCACCCCTATCGGGCTGGCGAACTGTCCGGGGCCGGTGCCATTGGTTCCCCAGGAGGTGATGAGCTGACCGCTGGCGGTGAATTTCTGGACGCGATGATTGCCCGGGTCGGTGACGTAGACGTTCTGGGCGTCGTCCACCGCCACCCCCACGGGACCGGCGAACTGTCCGGGGCCGGTGCCCTCGGTCCCCCAGGCGCCGACGAGCGGCGGGGGCGTCTCGGCGCCGCGGGCTGCGGGCGAGGTCACGATGGAGCCCGAGGCGAGCCCGATCCCGAGCGCGGCCAGCGCCGCGGCCATGCGCCGGCCGGTTCTCTTGTACGGTCCCATCGGGTTCCCCCTCGTGCGTCGGCTGGTGGGGCACCCTACGGATGTCGTTTCCGCTCCTCTTCGGGGGAGCAGGCGTGTGGGAGCCACCCAGGGGCAACTGAAGCGCAGCGGTAGACCCCGTGGAAGAGCACGGGCGGGGTCCGAACAAGGTCCGTACGCCCGGCGCTACCCCTCCTCGTGCTCGAGCAGGTGCAGGATCGGCACGCCGAGCTTGCGGCGGGCGCGCGAGGTCCAGTCGACGTGGAAGAACTCCGCGACCAGGTGCGGCCGGGTGAGGATGATCGCCTCCCGGCCGTCGACCTCCCGGACCTTGCCGATGAGGGCGTCGACCGGCGGCTCCGTCACGATCGCGACACCGCCGATGATCGCGCCCGCGGCCACGAGCATCTCGCGGGTCGTCGCCAGGTCGCGGTCGGCCTGGTCGCGGTACTCCGAGCGCAGCCGCTCGATCTCGTCGGGCGACGGGGTGATCGGTGGGGCGATCAGGTCGGCGCCCCCGATGACCCCGAGGGAGGCCTCGACCGCGGCCGCCGCGTCGGCCATCGGCAGCAGCACGTGGTAGCGGACCTCGATCGTCGGATCGTCGTCCAGCTCCTGGTGCAGGCCGCGCACCTGGGCGGCATCGGCGGCGGTCAGTGCCTGCTCGACGAGCAGGACGACGTCGTACGGTTCCTCGCTGGGCGCGGTGCTCATGCCCCAGTCCTACACCCCCAGTGATCCGTCGAGATAGTCGAGGTAGACGAGGGCGGCCAGCACCCGGCGGTTGGTCCCGGGGGCGTGCTCGATCCGGAACTTCTGGAAGATCGTGGTCAGGTACGCCTCGACGGTGCGCTCGGACAGGGCGAGGGCGGCGCCGATGCCGCGGTTGGAGTACCCGTTCGCGAGCAGGGCGAGGACGTCCGCCTCCCGCGCGGAGAGCGCGGCGACCAGGTCGGCGGCGTCGGACCGGGCGAGGTCGGGGGAGTCTGCGGTCGCGGTCATGGCCGTCCCAGCACACCGTGCCCGGGCGCGGTGCGGAAGCGTTCGGCGAGGGTCCGAACAGGGTCCGTACAGCCCGAGCGCCCGGGATCGGTTGCCTGATCGCGCCGGGCACGATGCGATAGGCCCCGTGTACGACGCCGCGCCCGACCCGACCCGGATCGCCACCCGGACCGACCTCGCCGAGGCGCTGACGGCGGCTCGCCAGCGCGCTCGGATGACGGTCCGGGAGGTCGCCCGGGCGGCCGAGGTCCCCACCGGCACCGTCGGCGGATACTTCAGCGGCCGGCACCTGCCGAACCTGACCCACCTCGGGCCCTTCCAGGCGGTGCTGACCGCGCTGGGCATCGAGGACCACCAGTCGTGGCAGGAGGCGATCGAGCGGCTGCGCTGGACGCCGTCGCTGCGCGCGGCCGGCCAGGACGCGCCGTACAAGGGCCTGGACAGTTACCAGCCCGAGGACGCCGCCTGGTTCTTCGGCCGCGACGACCTCACCACGGAGATCGTCGGGGCACTCGGCAGCCGGATCGCGACGGGCGGCACGGTCGCCGTGGTCGGCCCGTCCGGCTCCGGCAAGTCCTCGGTGCTGCGAGCCGGCGTGATCCCCGCGGTCATGGGCGGCGGGCTTCCGGGGAAATGGCGGTTCGTCCTGGTCACGCCCGGCGATCGCCCGGCCCTGGCGCGCGCGCTGGCCGGCGGCGGGCAGGTCCTCGTGGTCGTCGACCAGCTCGAGGAGCTGTTCACCCTGTGCCGCGACGAGGCGGAGCGGCACGCCTTCGTCGACCTGCTGACCACGCCGCCGCCGGGGGTCCTGGTCGTGCTCGGCCTGCGGGCCGACTTCTACGCCGCCGCGGCCCGGGTCCCCGCGCTGGTGCCGGTGCTGCAGGACGCGCAGGTCGTGGTCGGGCCGATGAGCCCCGACCAGCTGCGCCAGGCGGTGACCGCGCCCGCCCGGCAGGCCGGCGTGACGCTCGACCCCGACCTGGTCGTCCGGCTGCTCGGCGACGTCGCCCCGCGCCAGCACGACCTCGGCGCGCACGACCCGGGAGCCCTCCCGCTGCTCTCGCACGCGCTGCGGGCGACCTGGGAGCGCAGTCGGCGCAGTCAGGTCACCCTGGCCGACTACGAGGCGGCCGGCGGGATCAGCGGCGCGGTGGCCCAGTCGGCGGACGAGATCCACGACGGGCTCACCCCGGAGGAGAAGGGCGTCGCCCGCTCGCTCTTCCTCCGGCTGACCGCCGACGAGGGCGGGTTCACGGTACGACGGCGGGTGGGCTGGGACGAGCTGGTCGACCCGCAGGCCGACGACGACCTCGCGGCCGAGGTGCTCGAGCGCTTCGTCGCCGCCCGGCTGGTCACCGCCGACGCCGACACCGTCGAGGTCAGCCACGAGGCGCTGCTCACCGCCTGGCCGCGGATCCAGAAGTGGATCGACCGCGACCGCGAGGGGCTGCGGCTGCACCGGCAGCTGACCGACTCCTCGCAGGCGTGGGAGCAGGCCGGCCGCGACCCGGGCATCCTGTGGCGCGGCGCGCGGCTGGAGGCCGCGAGGACCTGGGCCGCGGACCCGGACCGGCCGAAGTCGCTCAACGCCCTCGAGCGGGAGTTCCTGGCCGCCAGCCAGGCGGCGACCGAGGCCGAGGCGGCCGGCCTGCTGCGGCGTACCCGCCGGCTCCAGCAGCTCCTCGTCGCCGTCGCCGTGCTCGCCGTGCTGGCCCTCGGCGCCACCCTGCTCGCCGTGATCAGCCGGGGCCACGCCAACGACGCGGCCCGCGCCGCAGAGCGCGAGCGGGCCGCCGCCGAGTCCCGTCAGGTCGCGATCCAGGCGCGGGCGCTCACCACGGTCGACCCGGCGCTCGCCCAGCAGCTGGCGCTGGCGAGCTACCGGATCGCGCCCACCGTCGAGGCCCGCTCCGTCCTGCTCGACGTCTCCACCCGGGCGCCGGTGACCCGGATCGCCGTCCCCACCGGGCCCGCGTCGCTGGCGATCTCCGGCGACGGCACCCTGATCGCCACCGGCAACGTGGACGGGCGGCTGCGCCTGTTCGCCGTCCGCCCGGACGGGTCGACCCCCGAGCTCGGCTCGGTCGTCGTCGACGCCGAGGAGCAGCTGTACGGCGTCGCGATCAGCCCCGACGACCGGCTGGTCGCGATCGGGGGCACCGGCGACAGCGTGCGGCTGGTCGACATCGGCGACCCGGCGAGTCCGCGGCTGCTGGACCAGGCGCTGGAGGCGCCCGGCGTCGAGGGCATGCGGTTCAGCCCCGACGGCAGCCAGCTGGTCGCGAGCACCAAGGACGACATCGCCTACCGCTGGCGGCTGGCCCCGGACGGCACCGCCACCGCGCTCGGCCCGATCAGCGGGTTCGGCGGCTACCTGCACTGGTCCGACTTCAGCCCCGACGGCACCCTGATCGCCACCTCGAGCAGCGACGGGCTGGTCCGGCTCTGGGACGCCACCGCGCCCCAGGCCACGGACCGTCCGGCCCACCAGGTCTCCGTCGGCATCCTGGGTCCGGGCGGCACGACCGCGAACGCCGTACCCGCCGTCGACTTCAGCCCCGACGGGCGGACCCTCGCCGTCGGCGCCAAGGACGGCATGGTGCACCTGTTCCGGGTCGGCCCGGACGGGCTGCGGCCGGACGGCGAGCCGTTCGGCGACTTCGACGCCCAGATCAACCACGTCGAGTTCAGCGCCGACGGGACCGAGATCGGCGCCGGCAGCTCGGACGCGACGGTGCGCGTCTTCGACCTCGCCACCCGCACCGAGGTCGCGCTGCTCGACAACACCACCCCCGTCACCTCGCTGTTCTACGTCGGCGACAGCCACCAGGTGCTGTTCGGCTCGCCCGACGGCTACCTCCGGCTGTGGCGCCGCCCGGGCCCGTCGCTCCCGCCGGTGGACGGCACCATCGGCACCCTCGACCACGCCGCCGCCGGCCGCCGGCTCCTGGTCGGGTACGGCGGCGGCGCGCAGGTCTGGGACGTCGCGGACCGGGAGGCGCCGGTGCTGCTGGGCGGCATCGCCTCGCCCGACGAGGAGGTCCTGCTCAACAGCCGCGCCGACCTGAGCGACGACGGCAGCCTGGTCGCGATCGGCACCGGGACCGGCGAGGTGCAGCTGTGGGCCGTCGCGGAGCCCGCGGCGGCCCACCTGCTGGCCCGGTTCACCGCCTCGGACACGCTCATCCAGAGCGTCGCCTGGGCGCCCGGGAACACCCTGCTCGCGGTCGCCGGCGACGACGCGACGCTCACCCTGTGGGATGTCGCCGACCCCGGCTCACCCCGGCTGCTGGCCACCCTGGCCGACGCCGCCGACCGGGTCCTCGACGTCGCCTTCGGCCCCGACGGCGCGACCCTGATCGCCGCGAGCGGCGACCGGTCGGCGTACCTCTATGACGTCCGAGCGCCGGCCGCGCCGCGGCTGACCGCCGAGATCGACGACTTCGAGAACTTCGTGCACGCGATCGGGTTCGCGCCCGACGGCCGGACCGTCGCGATCGGCAGCGACGACGAGACCATCCGCCTCTACGACCTGCGCGACCCCGCCGACCCGCGCCGGATCGGCCGGCCGCTGCGGGGGCCGCACGGGTACGTCAACTCCGTCGCGTTCACCCGCGACGGGCGGAGCGTGGCCGCGGCCGCGGACGGCGCCGTGTGGCTGTGGGACGTGACCGAGCCGGCCACGCCGACCCTCACCGCGACCCTGCGGCCGGGACCCGGCTCGGTGCAGGCGGTCGCCGCGTCGCCGGTGGCCGACGTCCTCATCGCGGGCGGGGGAGGGGCGATCGGATACGTGTGGGACACCGACCCGGTCGCCGTCGCCGTACGGCTGTGCGGGTACGCCGGCACGCCGTTGACGACGGCCGAGTGGGAGCGCTACGTGCCGGGACTGAAGTTCGCCGCGCCGTGCGCGGTCTGAGCCGCGACGGGCCGGTGCGGGCCACCCCGCCACGAACAGTAGGGGTACCCCTGTATCGCTCGCCCCCGAAAGGTGTCACGCTCGGGGAGCCGGACCGGTCGCTGGTGCCGACCGGTCGTCCAGACCTGCACGAGGAGGGCTTCGGGTGCCCGACACTCGAACCGACCGCAGACCGGAGACGGCGCCGCCGGGCGCCGTGGTCCCGGTCCCACGCGCCCCGGACCGCGCCGACCGCGTGGTGCTGCCGGGCCGCGCGCCCCGGCCCGCGGTGCGCCGCGAGGTCGTCGGCACGCCGATCGCGCCCGGCCTCGTCCGGGACCGGCTGAACCGGGTCTTCGCCGCGTTCGCCGAGCACCGGATCAGCGCCGTCGTGGCGCCGACCGGCACGGGGAAGACGACGGCACTGGCGCACTGGGCCCGCGACGCCGGCCTCGACGTGGCCTGGCTGCGTGTGGCGTCCCGGCCCGAGGACCCCCTCGACGCGACGGTGCGGGGACTCGCCGGCGCGCTCCACGTCCTCGACCCGAGCCGGCCACGGGCCGGCGACCGGGACACGCTGATCACCCGGTTCGCGCAGTACGACGGCACGCCGTACGTCATCGTCGACGACTTCCACCACCTCGACACCCCCGAGGTCGCCGCCCTGGTCGACGACCTCCTCGACGCGAGCACCGCCCGGGTCGTGGTGGCCGCCCGACGCGAGCCGGGCCTGCACCTGGCCCGCTCGGAGTTCCCCAGCCTGCTCGTCGGCCCGGAGGACCTGCGGCTGCGCACCCCCGAGATCGAGCGGCTGTTCGCAGACGTCTACCAGGAGCCGTTGAGCGGGTACGACGCCTGGTCGCTCGCCCAGCGGACCGACGGACTCGCCGCGGCGGTGCACCTGTTCCACCAGGCCACGCGCAACGCCGGCCCGGCCGCGCGCCGCGAGGCGCTGCACCACGTCGGCGCCCAGGTCGACCTCGCCATGGCGTCGGTCGTGGCCGAGGCCCTCGGCGAGCACACCTCCGCGGACGTGGAGCTGCTCCGGCTCGCCTCGCCGCTCGAGGTGCTCACCCCGGGACGGTGCGCCGACCTGACCGGGAGGCCGTGCGGCGGCACCCTGCGCGATCTCGCCCGCCACGGCACGCTGCGCCCGGTCGCCGGCGGCTACGTCCTGCCCAAGGTGATCCGGCGTCATCTGCTCGAGGAGCTGCGCGACGTCCTGGGGGAGGGCCCCTTCGTCGAGCACGTGCGCCGCTGCGCCCGCGCGAACCTCGCGGACGGCCGGCCCGCGGCCGCCGTCCGGGCGTTCGTGCTGGCCGGGGACCTGGCCGCCGCCGAGGCGGTGCTCGCCACCGACGGCGCCGACGTCCTGCTCGACCCCGACCTGTCCTGGGCCGACGCCTGGGGCCTGTGCGAGCGCTGGTCCCGCCGGGCCCGGGCGGTCCGCGGCGTGCGGGAGGGCCGCTTCGAGGACGCCGCGCGCGAGCTCGCCGAGGGCGGCGGGGCCGTCGCGGACCCGGCCACGCCGCAGCTCCCCGACGGCAGCGCCCGGCTCGTCGCTCGGCTGCAGCACGTGCTGCGGGTGTGGACCGCCGGCGACGTCCAGCCCGGCGACTGCTGGTTCGAGCAGCTCCGGGCCGTCCTCCGCAGCCCGGACCCGGCGCGCGGTGGCCGCAGGGCCGACGGCCAGGTGCTGCACGCGGTGGCCGCGGCCGTCGCGGGCGACCTGGTCACCGCCCGGCAGCTGTGCGGCGACGGGTCCGAGGGGCGCAGCGGCCTGGTGCTGCGGCTGCTCGACACCCTCCTGGACCCCGACGCGTCCCGGGCCGACCGGCTGGTCGACGAGGCCGAGCGGGCCGGGGTGCCCTGGCTGGTGCGGGTCGCCGGCGGGCTGGCCGACCCGGCGTCCGTCGACCGCCGGATCCGCGAGGCCGACGCCACCGCCGACCCCTGGGGCGCCCTCCTCCTCGCCGGCGTCCGGGTGCTGCGCGGACTGGTCGCGCAGCGCGACGCCGTGGCGGAGTGCGAGGACCTCGCCGGCCGCTGCCGGGCGCTCGACGTACCCGCCCTCGAGGCGTGGGCGCGCACCGCTCTCGCGGTGGCCTCCGCCCGCGCGGACCTCCCCGAGGCGCTGCGCGACGCCGAGATGGCCGTGGCGTTCGCCCACTCCGCACAGGTGCCCGGGGCGCTGGCCGCCGCCTGGGGCGTGCTGGGCACGCTGCGCGACGACGCCGGCCTCGTGGCGGACGCCGCCGCGCAGGCCGCCGCGGCCGGCTTCGACCTCGCCCCCTGGGACGGGCTCCGCGCCGGCGCCGTACCGCGGCCGGCGGTCGTGGCGGAGGAGCGGGTCGCGCCGCTGGAGGTGCGCTGCTTCGGCGGCTTCTCGGTCCGGGTCGACGGCGCTGTCCCCACCTTCCGCGGCGTCCGGCCCCGGGCGCGCGAGCTGCTGCGGATGCTCGCCCTGGACGCCGGCAGCCAGGTCCACCGCGAGCTGATCATCGACGCGCTGTGGCCGCAGCTCGACTACGGCTCCGGCACCCACAACCTGCACGTGTCGATCTCGAGCCTGCGCACCGCCCTGGAGCCCGGCGTCGGCCGCGGCGCCAGCCGGTTCCTGGTGCGCGACGGCGACCGCTACGCGCTGCTGCTGCCGCCCGGCTCCACCGCCGACCTCGTCGACTTCACCCACCACGTCCGGGTCGCCGAGGAGAGCCGCGCCGCGGGCGAGTCCGACGCCGCGGTCGCGGCGCTGGAGCGCGCCCTGGAGCTGTACGCCGGCGACGTGCTCCCCGAGGACGGGCCCGCCGAGTGGGCGGTGGCCGTGCGCGACCGCTTCAAGGTGCGCGCCTGCGAGGCCGCCGCGCTGCTCGGCGACCTGCACCTCCACGCCGGCCGCCCCGAGGAGGCCGCCGCCGCCCTCCAGCGCAGCCTGGAGATCGAGCCCTGCCGCGACGCGTCCTGGCGGCTGCTGATCCGCGCCTACGAGGCCACCGGCGACCTCGCCGCCGCCGAGCGCGCCTGGCGCGCCTACCGCGCCGTGCTCGCCTCCCTCGGTGTCGTCGGCGAAAGCGCTGAGTTGCTCCGCTCGCGGAGTCGGTGAGGGTGCGGGAATCGCCGCTTCAGTGGCGATTCCCTCACTTCTTGCCCGTTGCAACGGGCAAGAAGTGCCAGTTTCACCGCTGAAGTGGTGATTCCTACAGCGCCCCCACCACCTGCCCCGTCGCTACTGGGGCGCGGGGACGGACAGCTCGCCGCCGACCAGCGTGGAGACGTCGCAGGTCGCGGCGGGGGGTGCGTCGGGCGGGGTGCCCGGCGTACGGCAGGTGACGCGCAGCGCGATCTCCTCGGTGGCCACGACGGGGGAGACGAAGTGGAAGTCCAGGTCGCGGAAGTTCTCCAGGGCGACGTCCATCTGGACCACCCCGTCGACGACCAGCTGGGCACGCCCGAAGTCGCCCTGCGGGTTGCTCAGCACGACGTCGCTCACCCGGAAGACGCCGTCGGAGGTGAGGGGGAAGGTGTCCGCATCGGACCCGCCGGTGATCACGTGGAGCCGCCGGGTCTCGTTGGTGACCAGCTGGCGCGGCGGCGGGTCCTGGCCGGCGACCTCGTCGGCCCGGTCGGCCGACCTCTGGGCGTCGGTGGCGGCGCCGTTGGCCGCCTCGGCGTTCTTCGCCGCCTCGCCGGCCGCCTGCTCGGCGGCCGCGGCCGCCTCCTCCGCGGCCTCCCGGGCCTGGGACTCGATGACCGGCTTGAGCACGGTGAACCACAGCAGCACCAGGGCGGTCAGCAGCGCGAGCAGGCCCAGGAGCAGCCAGATCAGCCACTTCGGGATCACCGGGGTCTGGACGTAGGTGCCGTCGAGCTCGACGGGCGTGCTGTGCTCCGGGGCGACCTCGACGACGAACGGGTGGGTCACCGGCTGGCCGCGCCAGATCCGGCGCCGGGCCCGGGCCCGGACCTTGGCGAAGTGCGCCTCGCCGGGTGGGATGGCGAGGCCGGTGGGGTCGACCCGGAACCGCAGCTTCTCGCCGTCGGAGTGGGCGCGCACGAGCACGTTGACCGGCACGTTGCCCCGGTTGTCGATCGCGACCTGGTGGCGGCCGCGCCGGCCCTGGGAGGTGCGCGGCACGAGCTCGGCGGTGGTCTCCAGGTACGGCAGGATCTCGATCGTGCCCTCGGGTACGACGGCCTCGGCCGGGTTGTCCCGGGGCGTCACCACGACGCCGAACCGCTGCTCGCCTGCGGGTGTCGCCGCCGAGCGGGGCGGCTTGAACGTCACGGTCGCCGTCGTCGTGGTGCCCGGGTACAGCGACACCTGGGCGGGCTCGACGGTCGCCCAGGCGCCCGGGGAGCCGACCACGGTGATGTCGTACCCCTCGACCACGGAGCCGTTGTTCCTGATCTGGATCGGGATCACGGCTTCGGCGCCCGGGTCGAGCCGGATGGTGGGGGAGTCGAGGCTGGCAGTCGTCGTCACCCTTGCGACGCTAGGGCCGCGACGCGCCCGTCCCGAGGGCGGACGGGTGGACTTCCGGGCAACCGGCCCTGCCCGTTGAGTCGGCGTTGAGTGCCCGGAGAGTGCGCCCTGATGGGCTGGCCCCGGTCGCTGCTCCCGCGGCCTTCGAACCAGCCCCCAGGAGTGATCGATGAGCCGCCACGTCAGGGTCCAGGTCCATGCCGTCGACCCCATTCTGCGGGCCGGGGTGGTCAGCCACCTCCGCCCCCGTCCCGAAGTCCGCATCGTCCCGCCCGAGGACCCCGAGCCGGTCGCCGTCGCCGTCGTCGTGGCGGACCGGGTCGACGACGAGACCGTGCGGCTGCTGCGCCGCCTGCGCCGCGACGACGTCCCGTGCGGGACCGTGCTGGTCGTCGGCGACCTCGACAACGCCGACCTGGTCAATGTCGTCGAGGCCGGGGTGGTCGGCGTGCTGCGCCGGCCCGAGGCCAGCGCCGACCGCCTGGTCGCCGCGATCCTGTCCGCCGACCGCAACGAGGGGACCGTCCCGCCCGACCTGCTCGGCCGGCTGCTCGACCAGGTCGGCGCGCTGCAGCGCGGCGTGCTCGGCCCGCGCGGGATCGCGTTCAACGGCCTGGCCGCCCGCGAGATCGAGGTGCTCCGGCTGGTCGCCGACGGATGCGACACCACCGAGATCGCCTCCCAGCTCGCCTACTCGGAGCGGACCGTGAAGAACGTCCTGCACGACGTCACCACGCGGCTGCAGCTGCGCAACCGCTCCCACGCCGTGGCCTACGCGCTGCGGCAGGGCTTCATCTGAGCCGGCTGAGCCGTGCGCCTGCCCGATCGGTCGGGACCCGCTGCCCGATCGGTGACCCCTGCGCCGCCCCGGTCCGCTCCGGCACGCGGTGAGGATCGAGTCAGTACGACGAGGAGGTGGCCTTGATCCAGGCCAGGAGACGCGCACCGGCGCTGGTGCTCGCGGTCGCGCTCGCCCAGCTCGTCCTGCTCCCCGCGCTCGTGCCGGGCGCGGCGCCCGCCGCGCCCATCGCCCCGCCGAGCGCATCCGCCGCTCCCGCCGCCGCGCCGGCCGCGCTGGCCGCGCTGGCCGCGCCGGAGCCCGACGTACGCATCGGCTTCACCGACGAGCGCGACGCGCTCGACGAGGTGTCCTTCGACCAGCCCGGCGGCACCAGCGACGGCTGCTCGCCCTGCCCGCCGCCGCCGTTCTCGACCGTGGCGCACGAGGGCGAGGCCTCGGTCGGCGGCCTCGGGACCACCTACGTCAGCACCCGCGAGTCCGCGGACGGCGACGTCTACATCCACGCCGCCACAGGCCCGCCGCAGCGGGTCACCTGCGACACGCCCGGCGACTCGGCGGTCGAGACCCACCCGGTCAGCAAGGTGCTGGCGCTGGTGAGCGACACGGGCACCTACACCGCCTCCGCGGTGGCCTTCGCCTCCGACGCCGAGGGCAGCTGGGACATCTACGTCGCCGTCTCCCCTCCGGTCTCGTCGGGCGGCGGCGTCAACCGGCCGGCCCCCGGCTGGGCGAGCGGCCCGGTCGCGGCCGCGGCCCCGACGACCTGTGCGGCGACCTGGCGGACGATCAACATCACCCAGACCCCCGACCGGGACGAGCAGTGGCCGACCTGGCTGGCGGACGGCGACCTGGTCTTCAGCAGCGCCGAGCCCGGTGAGCTGCCGGACCTGGCCATGGTGGCGGCGGAGTGGCAGCGCGACCCGGACGACGGCTCGACCACCGTCGACGTCGGCGACCCGGTCCTGCTCGACCCGACGCCCGACGTCGCCGAGACGCAGCCGGCCGCGATGGTGGTCGCCGACGACGAGATGAACTGGGTCGCCTTCACCACCACCCGGTTCCGGGAGGACGGGTCGATCGCCGTCGTCGGCATCGCCCCGGGCGGCGTGGTGGGCCCGGTGCGCGACCTGTTCGCCGCGGACGCCGGGATCGTCCGGCCGCAGGGCAGCGAGCCCGCCTGGTCGTCGCGGGTGGACGCCGACGCGATCGCGTTCACCACCACGATGACGGACCCGTACGGCGACGTCTGGGTGGCCGATCTCGCCGACGCGGACCTCCCCGACGGACCCCGGGTCGGCTCGCCCGACGACATCCAGGTGGTCGCCGGCGCCCCTGGCGTGGCCGAGAGCCACGCCGCCTGGACCGACCCGTTCGCCACCGAGGACGATCCGCGCCGCGCGGTCGTGGTCACGGTCCGCGGCGAGGGTCTCTACGTGCCCAATCCCGTGGAGTCCTACGGCCTGCGCGGCGGCGAGGTCAGCGACGTGCTGGCCCTCGACGGCGCCGACCGCAGGGTCCTGGTCGACGAGTACCGCGACGACGGCGTGCCGTACGACGAGTCGAGTCCGTCGTACTCGCCCGACGGGCAGCGGCTCGTGTACGTGCGCGGGAGCCGGGAGCTGATGGTCGCCGCCGCCGACGGCACGGGCGCCGACGTGCTCCTGCCCGCCCAGGACGCCACCACGGTGAGCAGCCCCGTGTGGTCCCCGGACGGGCGGCGGATCGCGTTCGTCCGCGCCGGCGGCGGCAGCGCGGCCAAGGTCTGGGTCCTCGACGTCGCCACCGGCGCCCTGGTCCGGGTCAGCGGCGAGGAGAGCATCGACCGGCACCCCACCTGGTCCCCGGACGGCCGCTGGATCATGGTCGGCCGGTCGGCCAGCTGGTTCGACGACCAGCCGCTCGACGGCGCCCGCCGCCAGGGCGGCCCGCTCGATCCGGCGGCGCCGATCCTGTGGATCCTCGATCCGCTCGACCCCGGCGGGGACGGCGTCGCGCTCGACACCTGCTTCGACGGCTGCTGGGTCGACGGCCGCTCGCCCGCGTGGTCGCCGGACGGCCGGACCATCGCCTACGTCGACCGCGGCAGCCTCCGCACCCTGCGGCTCGATCCCGCGGGTCCCGACCTGGCCGGCGACGACCCGACCTGGGTCCCCGAGGACTTCCACGTCGTCACCGGCTTCGACGACGGCGCACCCACGCCGAGCCGCTACGAGCTGGAGTCCGCCGAGGATCCCGCCTGGTCGCCCGACGGCAGCGAGATCGCCTTCGCTGGCCAGCCGGTCGGCCAGCCGGACCACCGCACGATCTACGCCATCACGCCCGAGGGAGACGCGTGGCGCCAGGTCACCGACAGCCGCGGACCCGACACCGAGCCGGCGTACAACCCTCCCTACGGCGCGGCGGACGTCGGCGTCGCCGTCACCGTCGCCGGGACGCCCGGCGAGACCGGCGCGCCGCTGACCGCCACGGTCACCGTGACCAACCACGGGCCCGCCGTCGCCCGCGCGGTCACCCTGGCCACGACCCTCTCCGCCGGCGCGACGGCGACGGCGACGAGCCCGCCGAGCGGCTGTGCGGCCGACGGCTCCGGATGCGCCTTCGCCGAGCTGGCGCCGGGCGAGGTGCGCACCTACGTGGTCGGCTTCCGGCATCCCGACCCGGTGACCGCCGGCGTGGTCACCGCGACCGTCGCGAGCGTGTCGGTGGACCCGGACCTGTCGAACAACACCGCCCGGGCGCCGTACGCCGTCGGCGCCACCCCCGACCTGCAGGTCCAGATCGTCCTCGACGCCGCCACCGGCTACGTCGGCGGGCACCGGACGGCGGTGGTCCGGGTGCTCAACCTGGCCGCCCACACCGCCGAGGGCGTCCGGCTCACGGTCACCTGGCCCGGCCACGTCGAGCCCACCGTCCCTGCCGTGGAGCCCGGCGAGACCCCGACCCCGCTCTGCGTCGTCACCGGCACGCTGTGTCTGCTCGGCGACCTGGCACCGGGGACGGACCTGCGGTTCCGGGTGACGGTCGGGACGCCGACCGAGGACACCGGCAGGATCCGTGCCGAGGTCACCTCCACGACCCGCGACCCGAACCTCGCCAACAACCGCGCCAGGGTGGAGCTGCCGGTGCTGCAGCCGACGGTGCGGGTGGTCCCGGCGGTCGCCCGTCCCGGCCAGGCCGTCCTCGTGTACGGCGAGCGGCTGCCGCCCGGCACCAAGGTGACGCTCGCCTGGAGCGCGGGGATCGCGTTGGACCAGGGCTCGCTGACCGTCGCCGCCGACGGCACCGTCCGGCTGCCGGTGTTCATCGTCCGGCGCGACCAGCTGGGGGAGCGGCTGCTGACGGCCACCAGCGAGACCGACGAGTTCACCCCCGTCGAGGGCGGGCTGCTCGTCGTACTCCGCTCGTTCGCGCCGCCCGACCTCGTCGGACGGGGCTGAGATGATCTCCGAGGTCGACGAGGCCGTCCGGTCGATCGTGCGCGGCGGCGCCATCGGCCCCGACATCGACGTGGTGCTCGACGCGCCCACCAAGGACTGGGCCGCCCGCCGCAACACGCCCACGGTCAACCTCTACCTGTACGACATCCGCGAGGACCTCAAGCGTCGGCCCGCCGGCTACCTCGAGGAGCGCGATCCCGACTCCGGCGCGGTCACCGTGCGCAAGCCGGCTCCCCGCTTCTTCAAGCTCAGCTACCTGGTCACCGCGTGGACCCAGCGCCCCGAGGACGAGCACCGTCTGCTCGACACGCTGCTCGCGACCTTCCTGAGGTACGACGCGCTGCCCGACGAGCTCGTCGTCGGCCCGCTCGCCGAGCCCGGGGAGTCGGTCCGGGTCACGGTGGGCCTGCCGCCGCCGGAGGACCGGGCCTTCGCCGACGTGTGGTCGGCGCTGGGCGGGGAGCTCAAGCCCTCCCTGGACCTGGTCGTCCTGGCCCCGACCTGGACCGGCCGGGCCTTCCCGGCCGGACCGCCGGTGCAGGAGGGCATCGTCGTCGACGCGACCGACCTGGTCGGCGGGGGCGCCGACACGCAGCGACAGCGGCACGTGCCGCCGCCTCCCACCGCCGAGGCCGCGAGGCGGCTCACCGCCCAGGGCCGGCCCCGGGTCCGCGGCCGATGAGCGCCGAGGCCCCGATGTCCCCACCCCGGTCGACGTCCCGGTCGACGTCCCGGTCGACGCCGCGCCAGAGCGTCGCGCACGTCCTCGGCCGGCTCGCGGTCGTCGAGGAGCGGGTGCGTGCGCTGGTGCGACTGCGCCGGGCCGGGGACCCGGCGCCGGACGACCCGTTCCGCGGGCTCTACCTCGACGACGCCGCCGTCGACCGGCTCCTGGCGGGCTCGCGCCCCGGACTGCCCGACCAGGACTCGGAGCGGGCGGCCGCCGTCGAGGCCGCGGCCGACGCCGCCGAGGAGGCCGGGGTGGCGCTGCGGCTGCGCGACCTGGCCGCGGTCTTCGGCCTGGACGAGGTGGACGTCGAGCTGCTGCTCGTCGCGATGGCCGCCGACGTCGACCCGCGGTTCGAGGGCCTCTTCGGCTACCTCAACGACGACGTCAGCCGCCGTCGCCCGTCGGCGGCGCTGGCGCTGGAGCTCGCGGGCGTGCCCCTGGGGACGCCCGAGGGCCATGCCCGGCTGCTCCACGGCCCGCTCGTGACGGGCTCCCTGGTGGAGCTGGAGGACCCGGACCGGCCCTTCGGCGGTCGCGCGGTGCGGGTGCCGGACCGGGTGGTCGCCCATCTCCTCGGCGACGACGCGGTCGACGCCGCGCTCGCGCCCGTGCTGATGGACGGGACCGACGTGCCCTGGGGCGACCCCGCGCCGCTGACCCGGGCGCTGGAGGCGGACGCCGTCCTCGTCTACCTGCGCGAGCCGCCCACCGGGTCCGGCCGGGCGCTGGCGGCCGAGGCGCTGCGGCTGACCGGCCACCGGGCGCTCCACCTCGACCTGAGGATGCTGGCGCGGCAGCCGGACCCCGGGCGGCTCGCCCGGGTGGCCGCCCGGGAGGCCCGGCTCTCCGGCGCCGGGCTGGTCGTCGGCCCGGCCGCCGTGCTGCCCGACCACCCGCAGGTCCTGCGCCACCTCGCCGCCGAGCCCCGCCCCCTCGTCGTGGTGGGCGACCGGCCCTGGGACCCCGCGTGCGCACCCCAGCCGGTGCTGCAGCTGCGGGTCCCCGAGAGCACGACCGCCGAGCGCCGGGAGATGTGGCGGTTCGCGCTCGGCGGGGGCGTCGGCGGCGACGTCCTCGCGGCCGCCGACCAGTTCCGGCTGCGTCCCGAGGACGTCCTGCGCGCCGCCCGCTCCGCGCGCCTCCAGGCCGCCGCCGACGGCGGACGCCTGACCGCGACCCATGTCATCCGTGGCGCCCGCTCGGAGAACGGCGCCGCCCTCGACCGGCTCGCGCGCCGGGTGGACCCGGCCGTCACCTGGGCCGACCTCGTCGTACCGCCGCCGGTGCTGCGCTCGCTGGAGGAGGTGGCGCTGCGCGCCCGCCACCGCGAGCGGGTCCTCGGCGAGTGGCGGATGCGTCCCGGCGGCGGGCGGGGGATCGGCGTCGCCGCCCTCTTCGCCGGCGACTCCGGCACCGGCAAGACCATGGCCACCGAGGTGATCGCCCACGACCTCGGGCTGGAGCTGTACGTCGTCGACCTGGCCACCGTCGTCGACAAGTACGTCGGGGAGACCGAGAAGAACCTCGAGCGGATCTTCACCGCGGCGGCCGGCGTCAACGCCGTCCTCCTCTTCGACGAGGCCGACGCCGTCTTCGGCAAGCGCTCGGAGGTCAAGGACGCCCACGACCGCTACGCGAACGTCGAGAGCGCCTACCTGCTGCAGCGGATGGAGTCCTTCGACGGCCTGATCATCCTCGCCACCAACCTCCGGGCCAATATCGACGACGCCTTCACCCGCCGCCTCGACATCGCCGTCGACTTCCCGCTCCCCGACGAGGCCGGCCGCCGGGCGCTGTGGGACGCCTGCCTGGGCCGCGCCGTACGCCGCGACCCCGACCTCGACCTCGAGTTCCTGGCCCGCGCCTTCGAGCTCGCCGGCGGCTCGATCCGCGCCGCATCGGTCACCGCCGCCTACCTCGCCGCCGCGGACGCCGGTGTGATCGCCATGGCGCACGTCATCGGCGCCGTGCACCGCGAGTACCGCAAGCTCGGCCGGCTCTGCCTGGAGTCGGAGTTCGGGCCTTACTGGTCGCTGGTGCAGGAGGCGCCCTAGCTGCGCCGATCGCGCGAGCGGCTCAGCCGCCGAACACCCGGGTCATGATCTGGGCCCGCAGTGACTCCGCGCGGGCCCGCTGGACGCGGACCTTGGTGAGGATGTCGGGCACGACCGAGCGGACCGAGTTGGGACCGCGGTCGACCGAGCCGATCCCGCTCGCCTCGGCCTCGGTCATGCCCATGTCGAAGGAGCGGATGGAGAACCAGACCTGCTGGGCGCCGTAGTGGGTCTGCCGCTCGCCCTTGTAGTTGGTGGCCTGGAACTCGTGCACGACGTAGTGGTAGCGGCCGTCCCACTTCTGCAGCGCCTTCCGCTCGGCGGTCATCCCGCTCGGATCCTCCTCGCCCGACGCCGCCGCCTGCTCCGGGTGCTCGGTGAGCTCGCGCTCGCCGGTCTCGATCACCAGGTTCGCCTGGACGACGAACGCCTCCACCTCGCGCAGGAACGAGAGCATCTCGGTGAGCGCCTTCCCCTGCCCGCCCTTGCCGCGAGCGGCGGCCGCCGCCATGATCGCGTCGGACAGCATCGTGAAGGCCTCGGTGGCGGCCGCCTTCGTCCCGGCGACCGACAGCAGCTGCTCGCAGTAGTTGTTGTTCGCGTCGACGTAGGCGGTCGTCGCGTTCCGCTCGGTGTTCAGAGCGGCCTTGTACGCGTCCAGCGTGCCCGCCTCCTGGACCGCTCCCTGGGCCTTGGCGTCCTGCTCGGCCTGGGTGGCCTCGTCGACGTAGCCGTAGGCGGCGTTCATCTTCGCGAGGATGTCCTTGCCGGCCTCCTTGGCCGGCTCGACGACCAGCGTCTTGACCACCTCGACGACCGCGCCGTGGGGGCCTCCCTTCCCGGCGCCGGTGATGGCGGCCTTGACGCCCTTGGCGCCGACGCCGAGCAGCTTCAGCTGATCGCTGGACAGGTCCTTCAGGGGATCCCCGCCCTTTCCGAGGCCCAGCTCGGTCAGGCCTCCGATCACCCCGGCGGCCGCCTCCGGCCCGCCCAGCGCCTTGACCGCCGCCTCGGAGCCCGCCCCGCCGATCCCGGCGAGGGCCTCGGCCGCCTTGTCGACCTCGTCGAGCTTCTTCTTCGCCGCCTCGAACTTGGCCTTGGCCTGCATCGCCTCGACGGCCGTCTTGGTGTTGCGGGTGGTGACCGCCGCCGTGTTGCGCGTGGTGGCCGTCTTCGTCCGGCTCGCCGACGCGCCGGCCAGCGCCGGCGCCAGGGCCTCGTACTTGCCGGTCGCGGCCTGCAGCGCCCGCTGCGCGTCCGCGACGCGGGGGTCGGACTGGAGCTGCTCGTAGGTCTGGCGCAGGTCCTCCGTCGCGTTCCCGCTCGCGCCCACGGCGTTCTCGACCACCCCGGCCGTTCCCGCCTCGTCGGTCACGTCCTTCAGGCTCGTGCCGGCGAACTGCTGCGCCACGGCCTCCAGGCGGGCCTCCTGGAACATCAGGCTCGAGTAGTGGCCCTTGAAGTTGGACAGCGCGGTGTTCTGGGGACCCGCATGGGCGAGGTACAGCTCGAGATCCGTGATCAGCGACGCGTTGATGCCGACCGCCTCCATGGGGATCGCCATCGCCAGGGGGTTGTCCCGGCCCACCAGCCGGTTGCCGAGGTTGGACACGCTGAAGTCCTGGTGGATGGAGGCGGCCGCCACGCCCTTGACGATCTTCGGCTGGTCCTCGCGCAGTTGCCTGAGCAGCGACTCGGCGATCGACATGTCGCGGTCGTTGCCGATCTGGAGCTCCACCTTGGTGGGCCAGTTCGTCTTGGACAGCTCCATCGCGCCCTCGTTGGCGATGGAGTCGACCTCCCCGGCACGCTGCAGGACGGGGCCTGCGGCCCGCCCGCCCAGCAGCGTGGAGATGGCCCGGTTGCCCGCGAGGGCACCGAGCCCGTGCAGATTGTCCGGTGTGTGCGCGTGCCCGCGCGTGGTCAGCGGGATGGCCTGCAGGGGCGGGTCGGCCTGCAGGTCGTCCTCCGGTGCATGGCGGCGCCTGGTCATGGTCCCCACGGTGCGGGCAGGCCGGCCCGGCCGCCTAGGGTGCTCATGCGGACGGGCGAGCAGTGAGCTCTGCCCGATCGGGCAGACGATCGGTCCGTGCGGGTGCGCTGCGGGCTCTGGCAGGTGCCCCGGGCGCCCGGCAGGGTGGCAGGACCACACCCAGGGAGGTCGTCATGATGGACCACGCCCATGCCGACGCCGAACCCGAGCTCGACGCATCCGCCCGTACCCGACAGCCCGAGCCCGATCCGCTGCTGGCCAAGGCCGCCGCGGCCGGACGGCTCGACGTCGCCGGCCCACGCGGCGTGATCGGTCTCCAGCGGACGGCCGGCAACGCGGCCACCGCGCAGCTGATGGAGGACGACGCCCCACCGGTCCAGGAGGTGGTCGGCGGCGGAGGCAGCGCGCTCGACACCGAGGTGCGCGCGGACATGGAGGCGCGGATGGGCCAGGACTTCTCCGACGTCCGGGTCCACACCGACGCCGCGGCGGACAGCTCGGCCCGCTCGGTCAGCGCGCATGCGTACACGGTCGGCTCGGACATCGTCTTCCAGCGCGGCGCCTACGATCCGTCCTCCACGGCGGGCAGGACCCTGCTCGCGCACGAGCTCACCCACGTCGTCCAGCAGCGCAACGGGCCGGTCGAGGGAACGCCGGTCGGCGGCGGGGTCTCGGTCAGCGACCCGTCCGACCGGTTCGAGCGGGAGGCGTCCGCGAACGCCGAGGCCGTGATGGGCGCCCCGGCGCCGGTGCAGCGGGAGGCGGCCGAAGAAGAAGAGGAGCTCCCGGACTGACCGCGCTCCTGCCCGTCCCTGCACGATCGGGCACCGGAGACTTCCTCCGGGGGCGACCTCGCAGACCTGTCGCCACCACAGCGAGGTGACGAGGCTGGGAGCAGTCCAACTGCTCAGGAGGCAGCATGCCGAACTACCTCTCTCCCGGCGTCTACGTCGAGGAGATGCCGGCGGGCACCCGGCCCATCGAGGGTGTGGGGACATCGGTCGCCGCCTTCGTGGGTCTGGCCGCCAAGGGGCCGGTCAACGAGCCGGTCCTCGTGTCCAACTGGTCGCAATTCACCGACGCGTTCGGTGAGTTCGTCGAGAGCTCGTACCTCGCCCACTCCGTCTACGGCTGGTTCCTCAACGGCGGCGGCAACTGCTTCGTCGTACGGATCGCGCCGAACAGCTCGAAGGGCAACGGGACCGCGCCGAAGGCGATCACCCCGCCCAAGCAGGCCGAGCTCGGCGGCTACCAGGTCACCGCGATCGCCAAGGGCGCGCAGGCCGAGAAGCGGATCGAGCTGTCGGTCGAGCCCGCGGGCGGCGACAGCCCGCCCGACGACGAGTTCAAGCTCGTGGTCAAGCTCGACGGCAAGCCGACCGAGACCTACGACAACGTCACCACCAAGGGCGCGGACAACAACGTCGCGACCAAGGTCAACACGGCCTCGAAGGTCATCAACCTCACCGAGACCTCCCAGGGCAGCGCGCTGACGCCGATCGGGCAGGGCAGCCTCGAGCTGGTCGCGCCCGAGCCCGAGCCGGTGCCGCCGACGACGGAGAACCTCGGTGGGTCCGACTACATCGGGGACGTCGCCCAGCGGACCGGGTTCGGCGGGCTGGAGGCGGTCGACGAGATCACCATGGTCGCCGCCCCGGACCTGGCGGCCGCGCTCGAGCAGGGCGCGATCGACCTCGACACCTTCAAGGCCGTGCAGCTCGGCATGATCGCCCACTGCGAGCTGATGGGCGACCGGGTCGCCATCCTCGACACGCCGCCGGGGCTCAACGCCCAGGGCGTCCACGACTGGCGGGTCAACCAGGCCGGCTTCGACTCCAAGTTCGCCACCATGTACTGGCCGTGGGTCGAGGTCTTCGACCCCACGGCCGGGTCCAACCGGTTCATCCCGCCGTCGGGGCACATGGCCGGCATCTGGGCCCGCAACGACGACAGCCGCGGCGTGCACAAGGCGCCCGCCAACGAGGTCGTCCGCGGTGCGCTGCGACTGCAGACCACGATCACCAAGGCCGAGCACGACCTGCTCAACCCGGTGGGCATCAACTGCGTCCGCTCCTTCCCGGGCCGCGGCGTCCGGGTCTGGGGCGCACGGACCCTGTCCAGCGACGCCGAATGGCGCTACCTCAACGTCCGCAGGCTCTTCAACTACCTCGAGGAGTCGATCCTGATGGGGACGCAGTGGGTGGTGTTCGAGCCGAACGACCACCAGCTCTGGGCCCGGATCCGGCGCACGATCAGCGCCTTCCTCGTCAACGAGTGGCGCAAGGGCGCCCTGTTCGGCACCACGCCGGACGAGGCCTTCTTCGTCAAGTGCGACGACGAGACCAACCCCGCGGAGGGCATCGACGCCGGCCAGGTGGTCTGCCAGATCGGCGTCGCGCCCGTGAAGCCGGCGGAGTTCGTCGTCTTCCAGCTGTCCCAGTTCTCCGGTGGCACCAGCCTCGTAGCAGAGTAGGTAGGAAACCAGCATGGCCCTCGCAGACAGCCTCGACAGTGCGGCCGCCAACGGCTTCATCGTCACCATCGACGGGATCCAGATCCCCAAGGTCAACCAGGTCAGCGGCCTCAAGCAGGAGGTCGACAAGATCGAGCTCAAGCAGCAGACCAGCGACGGCAAGTACGTCGTCCGCCAGCTCATCGGCCGGGCCAAGCCGGGCGAGTTCACCGTCACCCGCGGCCTGACGGACTCCAAGACCGTCACGGACTGGCTCAAGACCGTGTCCGAGGGCGACGTCGCCGGCTCCCGCAAGACCGCGTCCGTCGTGGTGACCGACTACCAGGGCTCGCCGATCAAGACCTACAGCTTCACCAACTGCTGGGTGCGCAGCGTCGAGGTCAACGAGCTCAAGGCCGGTGCCGCCGAGCAGGCGACCGAGAAGTTCACGGTCTGCTTCGACGAAGTGACGGTGTCCTGATGCAGCGCGGCCCCGCACTCGCCGACCCCGAAGGGGAGGCGGCGGCCGCGCGACGTACGCACGAACCGGTGCTGCGCACGGAGTTCGAGTTCGAGCTGCCCCGGGGGTACGTCGACGCGGAGGGCGTCACCCACCGCCAGGGCACGATGCGGCTGGCGACCGCCCGCGACGAGCTGCTGCCGCTCTACGACGCCCGGGTGCAGGAGAACGCCGCGTTCACGACCGTCGTCCTGCTCGGCCGGGTGATCACCCGGCTCGGCTCGGTGCCCGTCGTCAACGCCCAGGTCGTGGAGAGCATGTTCGCCAGCGACGTGGCGTTCCTGCAGGACTTCTACCGGCGGATCAACGCCGAGGGTCACACCCGCGCGGCCGTGACGTGCCCGTCCTGCGACCACCGGTTCGCGGTCGACCTCGCAGGTGGGCGCCTGGGGGAATCGTGACGTACGGGGCCGACCGCATCTACGCCGAGGTCTCGTACGTCGCCTACCACTTCCACTGGCCGCCGGACGCGATCCTCGACCTGGAGCACGGACAGCGGCTGCGCTTCGTCCACGAGATCGGCGCGATCAACGACCGGCTGAACGAGGAGCGCTGACCCATGGGCTGGTCCTGGCCCTGGCGCCGCGGGCCCGGCGCCGCGTCGCCGCCGGCCGCCGGCGCGGCGGCTCCCGCCTCCCCGCCGGCGCCCGCCCCGATGGGGTGGGCCTTCCTGCCGCCGATCCAACGCCAGGTCGCCACCGCGATGCCGACCCTGAGCCGCGACTTCGCGCCGGGCAGCTGGTCCTCCCCGGGCTTCACCGGGGCGATGACCCACGCCGTCACCGACACCGCGCCCGGCGGGCTGATCGATGCCGACGGCGCCGGCCTCGGCACGCCCTTCCTCGACACCCGCCCGTTCCCCGAGCTGCCCCTGCCGCCGCGGCGACCCTCCGCCCGGCCGGTGGCCCAGCGCTCCGTGCAGCGCGCGGCGACGGAGGAGGAGCCGCCGGTGCTGTCGGTGCCGCCGGTGCTGTCGGGGCTGTCGGGGCTGGCCGTGGTGCCGCCGGAGCCGGTGGAGGCCGAGCCGGCCCGGGAGCCCGGCGTCGAGCGGTCGGTGGCCGTGGAGGTCGTGCCGCTGCGGGTCCTCGGCCCCGCGCCGCTGCCGGCCGCGCCCGGACCCCGCCCGCTCACCACCGCCGGCACGGCGGCGCTGCCGCTGGTGCAGCGCGCCGCCGTCGCCCCCGAGCGCTCGGCGGCACCGCCGCCCACCCCGCCGCCCACCCGCCGCCCACGCCGACCCTCGGCCCGGGCGCGCCCCCACCCGAGGTGCCTGCCGAGTCCCCGCCGGGCGAGGAGCCCACGGAGACCGCGACACTGGCCTCGTCGGCCGCCCCCTCCGCCGCCCTCTCGACCACCCTCTCGACCACCCTCTCGACCACGGCGTCCGACCCGGTGCCGGTCCCGATGCCGGTCCAGCGCGCCGTCGCAGCGCCCGCCGCAGCGCCCGTCGCAGCGCCCGGCGCCGGCCGGCCACGGATCGGCCTGGGACCGCCGCTGCCGGGGGTACCGGCCAGCGCCGTGGGTATGCCGCCGGCCCCGGCGCGGGAGCGCCCCGGCGCCGACGGGTTCACCGAGGTGGTGGTGCCGTCCCGGCCCAGCAGCCTGCCGCTGCAGCGCCGGGCGACGACAGCCCCGGAGGTCGCGCCCGCAACCACCCCGCCGCCCAACCTCTCGCCCAACCTCTCGCCGGACCTCTCGCCGGACCTCCCGCCGGACCTCCCGCCCGACCTCCCGCCCGACCTCCCGCCCGACCTCCCGCCCGACCTCCCGCCCGACCTCCCGCCCGACTTTCCGGCGGAGCTGCCGCTGGCCCGGCCGTCCGCACCGGTCCCCGATGCGCCCGCGCCCCCACTGCTCGGCACGGTCGCCCCGCTGCACATGGCGCGGCTGGACTCCTCCCTGGACCGCTCCGGGCCGGGCGCCGGCCCCGGGCAGCCGCGCCCGGTCCTCGCGGTCCGGCCCACGGGCTCTCCCGCCGCAGCGGCGCCGCTGACCGTCGTGCCCGTGCAGCGGATCGCCGCCGATCCGCCCGGAACCCGGCCCGCCGCCCACTCGCCCGCCCAGCCGTCCGTCCAGCGAGCCAGCCGCCGGCAGGCGGCCCCGCCGGACGACACCCCGCCGCAGGCGACACCCGCTGCACCGGCGGCACCGGCGGCACCGGCGGCACCGGCCGTCGCCGTACGGCTCTCCCCGGCGGAGCCCGCCCCGCCCCACTCCGCGCTCCCCGCGCTCCCGGCGTCCGCCGCGCCGGTCGTGCAGCGGGCCGCGACGATGCCGCCCGCCCCACCTGCGCCGCTCGCCCCGCTCGTCCGTCCGGTGCAGCGCGCCGCGGACCCGCCCACGATCCAGGCCGCCGAGGAGGCGCCGTCCGACGCCGGGCCGCCCCCGGCACCGAGGAGACCCCGGCCTCCGGAACGACCCCGGACCAGCACCGGCCGCCGGGACCAGCGGGACCACCGGCGCCACCGCGCCCGCGTCCGGCGCTCCCAGCCCCGAGCAGGCCGAGGCGATGGCCCGCCAGATCTTCCCGCCGATCCTGCGGATGCTCCGCGGCGAGCTGCTCGTCGACCGGGAGCGCCGTGGGATCCGGACGGACCGGTGGTGAGCACGGTGAGCACAGTGAGAGACCCGGCGAGAGACCCGGCGAGAGGCACGACGAGGAGCGCTGAGTCCCTGCTGAGTCACCCGTCCGACACTCGCCTCCCCGGCACGAGGAGGGACGAGCGGTGAGCCAGCTCCAGGACGTCGAGACCGCGGTCAGCGTCTGCTACGTGGTGCAGATCGACGGCCAGGACCTCGGGGCCTTCACGGGCTGCGAGGGCATCGGCTGCGAGGTGGTGCTGGAGACCCGTGAGGAGGGCGGCAACAACGGCTTCGTGTGGCAGCTGCCCTCGCGGCTGAAGTTCCCCAACGTCAAGCTGACCCGTCCGCTGGGCCGGCAGACGGAGAGCATCGCCACCTGGATCTCCGGGGTGGTCACCGGCTACACCCGCCAGACCGCCGTCATCCAGGCGATGACCGCCGACGGCGCGATCGTGGCGGAGTGGTCGCTGCACGACGTCGTCCCCGTGCGCTGGACCGGTCCGCAGCTGACGCCCGACCAGCCCAAGGTGCTCACCGAGACGCTCGAGATCGCCCACCACGGCTTCCTGCCGGCCGGGTGAGGCTGGGTCGATGGAAGGGGGAGACAGGTCATGAGCAGCAGTCCGGTCGGGTTCGACGCGGCCGCCGGGGGCGGCAGCGCCGGCGCGAAGCTCGAGCATGCCTACCTCCTGGTGCACGAGCCGTCCAAGGACGGCTCGCTCGCCGCGCCGGGACCCAAGCTCGGGCAGATCGACTTCCAGTTCAACCCCAAGGAGCTGCAGCTGCAGAAGCAGGCGAAGTGGAAGCGGGAGGAGGCCAAGGGCAACAAGTCGGCCTCGCCGCCGCAGTTCACCGGCGCCGACCCGTCCAAGCTCACCGTCGAGATGTTCCTCGACGCCTCCGCCGCACAGGACACCAGCGTGGTGAAGACCGTGGAGCGGCTCTTCGAGCTGACCGTGCCCACCGAGCAGTCCCTCACGGGCAAGAAGCCGTCCCCGCCGTGGGTCGTCTTCCGCTGGGGCGGGCTGACCGGCTTCCTGGCCTACGTCAGCCAGGTGCAGGCCAAGTACACGCTGTTCTCCTCCGGCGGCATCCCGGTCCGGGCGAGCTGCCAGGTCACCCTCGAGGAGCTGTCCGGCGAGCCCGCCCGCCAGAACCCCACCTCGGGCGGACTCGTGCCCCAGCGGGTCCACGACGTCGTCGAGGGCGACACCCTCCCCGCGATCGCGTACGCCGAGTACGGACGCCCCGCGCTGTGGCGGGCGATCGCCGAGCTCAACCGGATCGACGACCCGTCGCGACTGCGGCCCGGGACCCGCCTGCTGCTGCCCGCCCCCGACGACGTCGCGACGGGCGAGCGGACCCGACGGAGAGGACTCGGCCGTGCCGCACGGTGAGGAGTTCAGCAACAGCCTGCTGGTCAAGGTGGACGGCACCCCGCTGCCGGACGACGTCGCGACCCAGCTGGTGTCCGGGAGCATCGACGACAGCACCCGCGTGCCCGACCTGTTCGTGCTGCGCTTCACCGACCCGGGCGGCACGGTGCTCGCGAAGGCCGGCTTCGACATCGGCGCGCAGGTGGAGCTCGGCCTCCAGAGCACCGCACCCGGCGGCCCCGAGCCGCTGCTGGTCGGAGAGGTCACCGCGCTCGAGGCCGAGGTCGGCGAGGGCGGCGTGCACACCGTCGTCCGCGGCCTGGACCTGGCGCACCGCCTCTACCGCGGCACCCGGGTCAAGGCCTACGTCAACATGGCCGCGTCCGACATCGTCGCCGAGGTCGCCCGCCGGGTCGGGCTGCCCGTGGTCGTGGACGCCACGCCCGCGATGCTCGACCACACGACGCAGGCGGGGGAGAGCGACTGGGACTTCCTGTCCCGGCTGGCGGCCCAGCACGACCGCCTGCTCACCGTCAGCGACGGCCGGCTGCACTTCGTACGACGCCCGGCCGCCGCCGAGGCGCCCACCTCCACCGACGCGCGATCCGAGCCGCTGGTCCTCGAGCAGGGGGTCAACCTCGTCCAGCTGCGTGCCACGATCACCGCCTCCGGGCAGGTCCCGGCCGTGCAGGTGCGGGGCTGGGACCCCGCCCAGCAGCAGCCGGTCGTGGCCGACGCCGAGTGCCGCACCGACAGTGCCCGGCCCGACGGCGGCACCTCGCCGCGCCAGGTCGCGGAGCGGTTCACGTCGCCGCCGTACGTCTCCGGCGACCCGCGACTCAGCGACACCGAGATCGCCCGGGCCAGCGCCGCGTCCCTGGCCGACCACGTCGCCGGCGGGTTCGCGGAGGTCGAGGGCGTGGCCCGCGGCAACCCCGCCCTGCGCGCCGGGTCGGCGATCAAGCTCGCCGGTGTCGGCGACCCGTTCGCGGGCCGCTACGTGCTCACCTCGACCCGGCACGAGTTCAGCCCCGCCGTCGGCTACCGGACCCAGTTCGTCGCGTCGAACACCTCCGACCGGTCGCTGTACGCCGCCACCGGCGCCGCGACCGGACCGGACGCCGGGACCGTCGGGGTGAGTCCGGCGGTGGTCACCAGCGTCCAGGACCCCGAGGACCTGGGCCGGGTCAAGATCAAGGTCCCGTGGCTCTCCGACGACTACGAGTCCGGCTGGGCCCGGACCCTGCAGCTCGGCGCCGGCGACGAGCGCGGGCTGACGATCCTGCCCGAGGTGGGCGACGAGGTGCTGGTCGCGTACGCCGCCGGCGACCTCGGGCACCCGTACGTGCTGGGCGGTGTGTTCAACGGCCGGGACCGCCCCCGGCCCGGCTGGGGCGAGCACGTCGACGGCGGCTCCGGCGCGGTCAGCCGCCGCGCCTGGGTGTCGCGGACCGGGATGGAGGTCGCGTTCGTGGAGCGCAGCGGCGCGGAGTCACTGGAGATCACCACCAACGGCGGCGCGCAGAAGGTGGTCCTGCAGCAGAGCGCGAAGGGCATCGAGATCGTCTCCGAGGGCCCGGTCGACGTCACCGCCCGGCAGAACGCCACCGTGCGGGCCCAGGGCGACGTCGCCGTCGAGGCGCAGGGCAACGCCGGGGTGAAGGGCACCCGGGTCGAGGTCACCAGCAGCGCGGGGCTCAAGCTCAGCGGCGCGACGGTCGACGTCGAGGCGTCCGGGCCGCTGACCCTCAAGGGCGCGATCGTGAGGATCAACTGATGCCCGCGGCGGCCCGGGTCGGCGACGCGACGGGGCACCCCGGCGTGCTGACCGGTCCCGGCGCGCCGACGGTGCTGATCGGCGGCCTGCCCGCCGCCGTGGTCGGTGACCTGCACACCTGCTCGTTCCCGCCGCCCGCCGGACCGCACCCGCCGTCCCCGATCGTCCCGCCGGGCTGCCCGACCGTCCTCATCGGCGGCAAGCCGGCCGCGCGGGTCGGCGACCTCAGCGGCTGCGGTGCGCCGATCCTGCCGCCGGGCTGCCCGACCGTGCTGATCGGAGGCTGAGATGGGCGCGGAGTTCGTCGGGGCCGGCTGGTCCTTCCCCCTGCGCACCGACGCCACCGGCCGGGTGGCACTGGTCAACGGCGCCGAGGAGATCGAGGAGAGCATCCGGCTGATCCTGATGACGGCGCCGGGGGAGCGGCCGATGCGGCCCGAGTTCGGGTGCGCCGTCCACGACTTCGTCTTCGCCCCGGCCGACGCCGCCACCGCCGGCGACATCGCGTACGCCGTCCGGGTGGCGCTCAACCGCTGGGAGCCGCGGATCGAGCTGGGCGACGTCGTCGTCCGGTTCGACGCCGTCGACCGCGGGGTGCTCTACGTCGACATCGGCTACTCGCTGCGCGGCGTCAACGACCCCGCAACCTCGTCTTCCCGTTCTACGTGATCCCGGCCGAGGAGAACGCATGACCCTGCCCGCCCCCACCTCGACGACCGCCGCTTCCAGGATCTCGTCGACGACGCGAAGCGGCTGGTCCAGCAGCGCTGCCCGGAGTGGACCGACCACAACGTGTCCGATCCCGGCGTGACGCTGATCGAGACCTTCGCGTTCATCACCGACGAGCTGCTCTACCGGCTCAACCGGGTGCCGGACCGGCTCTACGTCACCTTCCTCGACCTGCTCGGGGTCACCCTCTACCCGCCGACGCCGGCGCGCGTCGACGTCACCGCCTGGCTGGGCGCGGCCGCCAAGGAGCCGATCGTCCTCCCCGCCGGCGCCGAGGTGGCCACGGTGCGCACCGCCCAGGAGAGCGCCGTCGTCTTCGCCACGACGACGGCGCTCACCCTCCCGCCGCGCCGCCTCGCCCACGTGGTCACCCACCCCGTCGGCGGCGAGCCGGAGCGTCGCGACGACGAGCTCAGCCTCGGCACGGAGTTCCCGTGCTTCAGCGAGCAGCCGGCGTACGACGACGCCCTCTACCTCGGCATCGACGACGCCGCGCCCTCGTGCGCCATCGGGCTGCGGTTCACCGCGCACCTGCAGGGCGTCGGCGTGGACCCGACCCGGCCGCCGCTGGTCTGGGAGGCGTGGACCGGCACCGGGTGGACCGGCTGCGACGTCGACCACGACACCACCGGCGGGCTGAACCGGCCCGGCGACGTCGTCGTGCACGTCCCCCCGACGCACGTGCCGTCGGTCGTGGCGCAGGTCCGCGCCGGGTGGCTGCGGTGCCGGGTGGTGGCGCCCGCCGAGGGCTACCCGTTCTACAGCGCCACTCCGACGGTCACCGAGGCGTCGGCGTACACGATCGGCGGGACGGTCACCGCGATCCACGCGGAGACGGTGACCGACGAGGTGCTCGGGCTGTCGGAGGGCGTGCCGGGGCAGGTCTTCACGCTCACCCGGGGGCCGGTCGTCTCCGACGGCGAGCCGTTCGTGGTCGAGGTCGCGGCCGGATCCGGGTGGGACACCTGGCACGAGGTCGCGACCTTCGCCGACTGCGACGCCGACGCCCGCGTGGTGCGTCTGGACCGCGCGACCGGCGAGGTGCAGCTCGGCCCGGCGGTGCGGGAGGCCGACGGCTCGCTGCGGCAGTACGGCGCGGTGCCGCCCAAGGGCGCGCCGCTGCGGGTCCTCGCCTACCGGATCGGCGGCGGTCCTGCCGGCAACGTCGCCGCCGGCGCGATCCGGATCCTGCGGACCACCGTGCCCGGCGTCGACCGGGTCGAGAACCGGCGCGCGGCGGTCGGCGGGGTGGCGCCGGAGACCGTCGAGGAGGCCAAGCTGCGCGGGCCGCTCGCGCTGCGCACCCGCGACCGGGCCGTCACCTGCGAGGACTACGAGCAGCTCGCTCGTGTCGCCGCCCCCAGATCGCCCGGGTGAAGGCCATGCCCGCCGGGAGCGGCGGGGCCGCGGCCGACGGCACGGTGCGCGTGCTCGTCGTACCCGCCGCCTCGGCCGACGCCGAGGGCCGGCTCCGGTTCGAGGACCTGGTGCCGACGACGGAGACCCTGCAGGCGGTCACCGGGTTCATCGACGAGCGCCGCACGGTCGGCGCGCGGGTGGTCGTGGAGCCGCCGTTCTACCAGGGGGTGACCGTCGTGACGACGCTGGTCGCGCGGCCGCGGACCTCGTCCGAGCAGCTCGAGCTGGCCGCCCGGATCGCGCTCAACCGCTACTTCGACCCCCTCACCGGCGGCGTCGACGGCACCGGCTGGCCGTTCGGACGACCGGTCCAGGCCGGGGAGGTGTACGCCGTCCTGCAGCAGCTGCCCGGCACCGAGCTGGTCGAGGAGGTGCTGATCTTCGGCGCCGACCCGATCACCGGCAAGCGCGGCGAGCCGGTCCAGCGCATCGACCTGGACCGGTTCGCGCTGGCGTTCTCCTTCGACCACCGGGTGCGGGTGGTGCGCGGTGGCTGACCGGGACGCGGGGACGCCGAGCCGGCGGGGGCTGGTGCCGGGGCTGCTCAGCCCCGCGCCCGTCGCGACGCGCCTGCCGGGGGTGCTGCAGGACGACGACCTGATGGTCCGCTTCGTGTCCGCCTTCGACGACGCCTACGCGCCGGTGCACGCCACGCTGGACTCGCTGGCGGCGTACTTCGACCCGTGGCTGGCTCCCGACGACTTCGTCGAGCTGCTCGCGGGCTGGGTCGGCGTCGAGCTCGACGACGCCTGGTCCTCGCCGGTCCGCCGCCGGATCATCGCCGACGCCGCCCTCCTGCACCGCCGGCGCGGCACGATCGGCGGGATCGTCGCCGCACTGACCCAGGCGCTCGGCGCGGCCGAGGTGACCGTCGGCGACTCCGGGTCGTGCGAGTGGTCGCAGCGGCCCGGTGGCGCGACGGCCGCCGACCCCGAGCCGCCCGCCGTGGCGGTGCGGATCGCGGTCACGGACCCCGACGAGGTCGACGTACGCCGGGTCGAGGCGCTGCTGGAGGCGGTGTGCCCCGCGCACGTGGCGCACCGGTACGAGGTCGTCGGCCTTCCCGGCGCCGGCGGTGCGTCGTGAGCCGGGCCTGCCCCGACTGCTCCGTGGCCCTCGAGGAGGGGGAGCGGTTCTGCGGGGAGTGCGGGGCGTACGTCGACTGGTCGGGCGAGCCGGGGGAGCCGGTGGTCGAGCCCGTCGCCGAGCCGGTGGTCGAGCCGGTCGCGGGGCCGCCGGCTCCTCCGCCCCCTCCTCCGCCACCCGACGCCACCTGGCAGCCGCCCCCGCCGCCACCGCCCGCGGCGCGCGCGCTCGTCGTACCCGTCTCCGACGGCGCGGTCCGGCCGCAGCAGCCCGCGCCGACCCGCCCGGGCGCGCCGGCACCGAAGCCGCGACGGCCGCGGCCGCCCGCCGACGACCCGATCAACCACGGTGACCTGGTCTGCGGCGACTGCGGCATCGGCAACAAGCCGACCCGCAAGTTCTGCCGCCGCTGCGGCCACGACCTGGTCGACGCCCAGGTCGCCCGGCTCGGCTGGTGGCGCCGTCTGCGCGCCTGGGCGAGACGCCGCCCGCGCGCCGCCGGCGCCCGCCCGCGCGCGCGGACCCGGCCGCGGCTGCGGGTGCCGGCCCGGCTGGTCGGCCTGGTCGGCGTACTCGCGATCCTCGGCATCGGCGGCTACGCCGTCCGCGGGCTCCTCTCCGACGGCTACGAGACGGTCCGTGACCGGGTCGGCGGGGTGGAGCAGGTGAACCCGACGGGGCTGAGCGCGAGCAGCCACCAGGACGGGCACGAGGCGCGGTTCGCCCGGGACGGCACGTCGAACCGCTACTGGGCGCCCGCGAAGGCCGGGGACGGGCGCGGCGAGCGGCTGACCGCCGAGTTCGCCGAGCCGGTGCGGCTGGTCTACGTGCTCATCACGCCGGGCATCTCCGGCGAGGACGAGGAGCTCTTCCTCACCCAGGGCCGTCCCGCCGAGCTCAACGCGGTGGTGCGCCGCGGCGACGGGACCGTCGAGGTCAAGCGGCTGGAGCTGGAGGACGAGATCGGTCCCGCACGGCTCGGCCTCGGCGTCAGCGACGTCGTCGAGGTGACCTTCGAGATCCGCCGGGCCTATCCCGGCAGCGCGCCCGACAGCCGGACCGCCGTCGCGGAGGTGGAGTTCTACGCCCGCAAGTGAGCGCGGTCAGCCGCCGAGCACGTCGGCGAGGTCGTACTTCGCCGGCTGCTCGAGCTGCTCGTACCCGCACGACTCCGGGTCGCGGTCCTCGCGCCACCGCTTGAAGTGGGCGGTGTGCCGGAAGCGGCGGCCCTCCATGGCGTCGTACTTGACCTCGAGGACGCGCTCGGGTCGCAGCGGCGTGAAGGACAGGTCCTTGCCCTGGCTCCACCGGCTCTGCGTCCCCGGCTGGCGCCCCGGGTTGGCGACCAGGAACTCCTGCCAGCGGCCCCACGGGTGCTCGTCGATGGGGACGACGAGCGGCTGCAGCTCCTGCCACAGCTCGGCCCGGCGCTGCGCGGTGAAGCTGGCGCTGACCCCGATGTGCTGGAGCTCGCCGTCCTGGTACAGCCCCAGAAGCAGGCTCCCGATCAGTGGCTCCTCCGGCGTGCTCGTCTTGTGCTCGCGGTAGCCCGCCAGCACCACGTCCGCGGTCCGCTCGTGCTTGATCTTCAGCATGGTCCGGGCGTTCGGCGCGTACGGCGCGCTCAGCGGCTTCGCCACCACCCCGTCCAGGCCTGCCCCCTCGAACTGGTGGAACCACTCCTCGGCCACCGCCGGATCGGTGCTCGTCCGGGTCAGATGGCAGCGGCCCTGGCGCTCCAGCGGATCCGCCGCCAGATGCCCGAGCGCCTGCTCCAGGGCCGCCCGCCGCTCCGAGAACGCCCGGTCGACATACGACTCGTCGCCCAGCGCCAGCAGGTCGAACGCCACGAAGTCCGCCGGCGTCTGCTCGGCCAGCATCTCGATCCGCGACGCCGCCGGATGGATCCGCTCCTGCAGCACCTCGAACTGCAGCCGCCCCTTCCCGTCCTGCCCCTCCAGCGCCACGAAGATCTCCCCGTCGAGCACGCACCGCTCCGGCAGCTCGGCCCGCATCGCCTCCACCAGCTCCGGGAAGTACCGCGTCAGCGGCTTGGTGTTGCGACTCGCCAGCTCCACCTCGTCGCCGTCGCGGAACACGATGCAGCGGAACCCGTCCCACTTGGGTTCTAGTTGTACGTAAGGGAGCATTGCGAGTGCGTTGTCCAAGGTGGTGGTCTTCGCCAGCATCGGGCGGATGGGCGGCATCACTGGCAGGTCCACGAGATCACCATAGATCGGACTGGGCCGGTGGCAGGTCTGCGCAAAGACGGTCGTTCAGCCGCGTAGTTGGGCGGCCAGGGGGCAGTCGAAGGGGTCACGTGCACGCAGGCCGACGTGATTGAGGTAGTCGACAACGATGCCGTAGGAGTGGAAGAGGCCGACCTCCATGTAGTCGATTCCTGTGCGCTCACAGTGGGACCGAACCAATGATCGTGCCTTCTTCAGGTTGCATCGCGGCATGCTCGGGAAGAGGTGGTGCTCGATCTGGTAGTTCAGGCCGCCCATGAGGAAGTCGGTGACGGGGTTGCCGCGGATGTTCCGGGAGACCATGACCTGGCGGCGTAGGAAGTCCAGCTTCATCGTCGCCGGCACGATCGGCATGCCCTTGTGCGCGGGCGCGAAGGCCGCCCCGAGACAGACACCGAACACGGCCAGTTGGATCGCCAGGAACGCGGCAGCGATCCCGAGCGGCAAGAAGGCGACGAGGACCGCGACGTAGGTGGCCAGCCGGGCGAGGACCAGGACCAGTTCGAGGCGTCGCCAGGGAGCCGAGCTTGTTCGGTCCAGTCCTGCCTTGACGCTCTGCACGTGCAGGTTGACTCCTTCCAAGGTGAGCAGCGGGAAGAAGAGCCATCCCTGATGGCGGGCGAACCAGCCGGCGAGGCCGGTGCGGCTGGCGACGATGTCGGGCGTGAATGCGATCGCCCCGGGGCCGATGTCGGGGTCGATGCCTTCCTGGTTGGGTGCTTGGTGGTGCTTGTTGTGCTTGGCTCGCCACCACGTGTAGCTGAGGCCGGCGAAGGCGCCGGCCAGGATGCGGGCGCTCCAGGCGTTCCAGGCGGGGGACCGGAAGATCTGTCGGTGCGCCGCGTCGTGGCCGAGGAAGCCGAACTGGGTCACGACGACTCCCAGTGCAGCGGCCAGCAGGAGCTGGAGCCAGGAGTCGCCCAGAAAAAAGAAGCCGACCCAGATCGCTGTGAAGGCCACCACTGCGTAGGCGATCTGGGTCCAGTAGAAGATGTAGCGGCGCTCCAGCAGTCCCGATTGGCGGATGGCCGAGGCGAGGTCTGTGTATCGGCTCGTGTGGAGGTCCGTGGGCGGGGGCGAACAGCTGCCGATACGGAGGGCATCTCGTTCATCCCTTCAGTCGTTTTCGGCGCGGGGTTTCCCGCGGGGCGTTGGCCGCGTCGGCGCGCTTGTCGGCGCGCTTCTGCTTCAACGACTTGCTGGACTTCTTGGACAGCTGCTGTCGTGGTGACTTGTCGTTCATGCGGTGCTCCTGGGGCGGCTGGATAGCGGCGGCATGGGGGATGGCAGCCTGCCGAGGGTCTCGAGCTCCTCGATGATCTCGGCGGGGGTCGGCTGATGGGGGCGGTCGAGGACGGCCAGCAGCTGGTCGACGGACTGTTCGATGGTGAATCGGGCTGTCGCGCGGTCGCGCTGTCCCGGCGGGACGGGGCCGAGCGCGATCGCCTGGCGGATGCCTTCGGCGAGTGCTGCAGCGTCGTCGGGTCGTATGAAGGTGATGGCGCCGCAGTCGGTCTCGGGCAGTCCGCCGTCGTCGGAGGCGACGACACGGCAGCCCGCGTGCTGTGCCTCGATCGAGACGATGCCGAACGTCTCATGCCAGTACTGGCTGTTCGACGGCATGACCACGATGTCGTGGTCGGTCATGAGCGCCGCCATCGCGGTCGGGGAGAGGGCCGCTGTGACCAGGCTGATGCCGGAGTGGGTCGCCAGCATGCGGTGGATGATGCGCCCTTGCGGCTTCTCTGCCCCTGCTGTGGTCACCGTGAACGTGAGGTGGATGCCGTCGTCGGCGAGCTCGGTGATCAGCTCGTGGTGCAGCGTGGACAGGAGCGTGTAGATCCCCTTCTCGGGGCTCAGGCGGCCGGCGTACAGCACGCGTACGCGTGCTGGTCGGCGTCCAGCTCGCGGGTGCGTGCCGAATGCTGTCTCGGCGAACGGGTAGACCACCGCGATCGTCTCGATATCGACATCGAGGAACCTCGCCCAGAGGGCTGCGGCGAACCGGCTCGTTGCGATCGGGGTGCGGTCACGGGTCTGCGAGCGCATCTCCTCCCGTGGGCCTCGAAGGCTCGGCGGCGGCACATGCAGCATTTGGAAAGGGGGTTGACAGTCGCTACGTGCGGGAACTCCGAGACGAAGACGACGGTCCCGTCGAGCCGGCCAACATCGGCGGCCCTCGCCAGTGCGAGGAAGGGGATGCCGGGGAAGCCGTCACGACCGTCCGCGCTGCCCAGGCCGACTGTGACGACCTGCGCGTCGACTCCACGCCGGTTGAGTTCGCGAACCTGACCGACCGTATAGTTCTCCGAGCCGCCTGTGCCGGCCGGCAGAGTCTCGCCCGGAGACCACACGAAAGAGATCAATGAGATCGTGCTGGGTGTGAGTGCATCTCACGACCGCCTCGGCTCGCTGCTGTCACGGGCTTCGTCGTCGTGATCCTCACGCTCATCGGCCCGTGGACTCGCAGTCCTTCCTCCCACACTAGCCTGCCCGCCTAGAACTTGCGGCTCACGGGTCGGGGTGACAGGTAGGCGTCTCTGGGATCGCCTGGTTGTTGTCAGGCTGCAGTCTGCCGGGTCCGGCCTCGGAGGTCCTTCTTGACCTGGCGTGGGGTCCGACCACGCATGTAGTCCCCGTTGTTCGGCCGCTCCTCGTTGTAGTCACGAACCCAGGCCTGCAGCGACCTGTCGAGCAGCGCGATGTCCTCGACCCTGCCGCGATGGAAGTGGGGTCGGTAGAACTCGTCGAGCACGGTGCCGTGGAAGCGTTCGCACACCGCGTTGTGGTTCGGTGACCTTGGTGGGATCCGGTGGTGGTGCAGCCCGAGCTCCCCGACGCGGGCCTGGAAGGCCCTGCCCACGAACTCCGGGCCGTTGTCGGTCAGCACGCCCTCGAGGGTGATGCCGTGCCTGCGCAGCGCCTTCTTCAGATGGTCCAACAGCTTCGCGGCGACCGCAGCTGTCTTGTCGCCCACGACGAGCTGGACGACCGCGATGCGGGTCGCGATGTCGACCGCGGTCAGCTGCCACACCGCGCCGACGCCCTTGAGCCGGCCGACGTAGAACGCATCCAAGGCCACCACCTGACCTGGGCGGGAGGCGTACTGACAGAACCCGAACGGGCCCTCGAGTGCGGCCTGGATGAGTTGACCAGTCGCGGTCGCGGTGAGCGACGCCAACGCGATCACCCGCTGCTTAGCGGTGCCCAGGTTGTGACGACGCAGAACCTTCGCGACCCCGGACGCCGAGCGGTCCACGCCCCGCTTCTTGAGGTGGCGCAGCAACGACTTCGGTCCCAGGGTTGGCCTGGCGATCGCCTCGGACACGATCACCGCGACCTCCTCAGATGACATCGCGTTTGGCTGGTGCGGCGTGCGGCGATCGCGTGGCAGCAGCGCGGACAGGCCGTACTGCTCGGCCTTCTTGATCCACTCGTAGTAGGTCTTGCGCGAGACACCGAAGATCCGGCACGCCTCGCTCACGTTGTTGATCCGGGCGGCGTGCTCGATCACACGCACCCGCCTGTCGTAGACAATGTCCTCGTGGGTCACGGAATGACTTCCTGTTCTCTAGATCTCAGCAATCCAGAGACTGTCTTCCGTGGCCCACACCTACACGCAGGCACACCGGGTGTCACCCCAACCCGTGATCTCTAAGGCCTAGAAGGAGCCGGGTCGAGACGAGTGGGTCAAGATCGGCTCGACTGGCGGACGCCATGATGGTCCCGAGCGCGGACATCATCAGAGAGTTGGTGACCTGTCGCTGCTGGGGTCGAGGTCATCTCGCCCGGCGTGCGGTGGACTACGGGACAGCCCGCGGACACAGCCGGTGTGGTGGCGGACGCAAGAGAGGCGGCGTCTATGGGTGCTCCGAAGTCCCACTATCCGCACAGGCATCCCGACGCTCTCGGCCTGCTGCGACTCCAGTTGAGCGACCTGCGGCGCCTCGCGCTCGCCGACGGGATCTGACTCCCCTACGGGCACGACCTGACCCGAGAGGGAGCGCACCTGATCGACGAGTTCCCCGCCTGCCGTGGGCGGATCGACCCGCTGGCCTACGCACCCGGCGACTGGAGTGACGTAGCGACCGAGGTCTTCAGCCGGCACGGTCGGGTCAAGGTCGGTCTTCTGCCTGGAGGCCGCGCAGTCGTGCTGGTGCGTCTGCACACCTCCGAGGTGCTGCGGATCCGGACCGTCTGGCCCGACGGCCCCGCAGGCTGACTGGGGTCGTCAGGTCCGCGAGGTAGCGTCGAGGGTGACCGGTCGCCCCGAGGGCCTCCAGCCGGACACCCGGACCGGTCGAGAGGTGGCCGTCATGACGACGCCCAGCACATCCACACCCGTCACCACATCTCTTACCGGTGCTCCCCACCGCCGACCGTTGCGTCTGCGCATGGGCCGGACGATGGGGGTCGATCAGCTGGACGGGGCCTGGTGGCCTCAGAGCCGCGACCTCGCGATCGAACTGGCCGATCTCGTCGACCACTTCCCCGCCGAGCACGGCCGCGTCGTGAGGGCCCTGTTCTCGCCACCGGACTGGGACCCGGCTCCCCGGCGCATCCCCGTCGCCACCGGCTACGTCAAGGTCGGCTCCTTCCCACGCGACGACACCCACGTCATCGAGCTGAAGACCTCCGACCGCACCGTGCTGCACGTGCTCGTCGTGCCCCCAGGGTTCACCGACGACCAGGGAGCCGAGGCTCTTCTCGCCGCCGCGACGCCCGGCAACACGCACCCGGCGTCCGAGGTGCTGGAGCTCGTCACTGAGCATCCGGACGTCGATCCTGCTGGCCACTGGAAGGATGACGGTGGCTCGTGGTGGGACGTAGACGCACCCGCACCCTCCTTCCGGACCACCCCGACCAGCGGCTGACGTCGCTGCCCGGCCCCAGGAGGGACAAGACTCCCAGGCGGCGGCCTGAAGCGGTCGTCCTGCATTGCTTCTCGTGGATTCGCGCAGTCATAGCGGTAGCCCCAAGCTTTCGCCTCTGCTTCGGACTCGACGCCAAGGGGCCGATCCCACAGACCTTGTGGCGTGAAGTCGACCTGAGGTGGCGTGAAGACCAGCCTGAACCGCTGCACGGACTGCTGGGCCAGCACCCACTGAGCTCGCGTATCTGCCGAGATCACCCCGGCCGTTCGAAGATGAAGGCGTCGAGCCTGTGGCTGAGACGTTGAAGCGGCGGTGGGCTTGTCAGCCACTTCGATTGCAGCTGAAACTCCATGACTGCCAGCTGGTGCTCGAAATCGAACGATGGCTCCCCAAGGTTCTTTCTGGCCTTGGTCTCAGGTGGGCGACGCAGGTGCCTGCCACGCCTCCCGTCTTCCCCCACGCGCGATGCTTCAGCGCGGGTGTGGGCTTCGGATGTACTCGCGGCGCCACCTCCAGTAAGGCCAACCATTCAACCCAACTACCAGTCCCTGATCGTCGTTGACTCTCGTTGAGCCTCTCTGACAGGGAGAATCTGCCTCAACAGAGCCGTTTCTGACGTCTTCTCGCGTCTTCCATATCGTCGGCACGCATGCTACGAACGTAGGTGAGCGGTCCGCCCCGATGGGGCGGGCCGAGCGTCATTTTCGGGCCTGTTGTTGAACGTCGTTGGTGGTGGTTGGTGGTGATGGAGTCGTGCAGGGTGGGGTGAAGGTCTACCGCGGGAACGCGGCGGCGGCCCGGCACTACGTCGAGGCCGACCACGGACACGGCCACGCGGCCGGTCACAGTCGACGGGGGCGGGCGGACGACTACTACCTGGCCGAAGGCACCGGCCTGGCGGACAGGTTCGTCGCAACCCGCAACCCGACCGGCGAGGGCACAGTCACACAGCTCGCAACGCTGGATGGGGACGCCTACGAGACCTGGGTCGCGGGCCTGGACCCCGACACCGGCGTCGCGCGTGGCCGGTTGCGCGCCGACGAGCAGGGCGTGCGGTTCGTCGAGGTCACTGTGAACGGCCCGAAGTCGTGGTCGCTGGCGGCGGCGCTGCATCCAGACATCGCCGATGCCTACGACGCAGCCCAAGACGCAGCAGCGTCGGAGATCATCGGCTGGCTGGCCGAACACGCAACCACGCGCGTCGGGCCGCGCGGGCGGCAAGTGCAGGTCCCGGTGGAGCGGATCGAGGCCGTCACGGTGCGGCACTACACCTCGCGCGCCGGGGACCCGCATCGACACCTGCACTTGCAGGTCAACGCGCGGGTGTTCGCGGCCGGGAAGTGGCGCGGCCTGCACACCGTCGGCGTGCGCGACTCCATCGACGCCATCAACGGCATCGGGCACGCCGCGATGATGACCAACCCCGCCTTCCGTCGCGCGCTCGCCACACACGGCATGACCCTCGACCCCGACACCGGAGAAGTGAAGGAGCTGACCGAGTTCGTGGGTCCGTTCAGTGCCCGCGCACGCCAGATCGCGGCGAATGTGGAGACCTATGAGGCCGAGTGGCGTGCCGCTCACCCCGGGCAGGAGCCCGGCCCGCAGCTCTACCGCTCGTGGGACGCACGCGCGTGGGCACGGGCCCGGCCCGACAAGATCATCCAGGCCGACGGTGCCGAGTTGACCGACCGATGGGTCACCGAGCTGCGCACGCTCGGCTACCACGACCCTGAGCCGACGCTGCTGACCGCTGTCGAGGCGGTCGCTACCCGGCCCGGGGAGCTGGACCGGGAGGAGGCGGTCGCGGTGATCCTGACCCGGCTGGGTGCGAAGCGCTCGGCGTGGAACCACGCCGACATCCGGGGCGAGGCCGAACGGCTCATCGCCAGGCACAACATCGTCACCGACAAGCAGATGCGGCTCGAGTTGGCCGAAGACCTGACCGCCCGCACCCTCGCGGCCAGCGTGCCCCTGCTCACCGGCGACGGGACACCGGAGCATGTGCGCGCGTGGTCCTCGCGCCAGGTGCTCGCGGTGGAGGCCGATATCACCGGCCGGCTCGCGGCACGCAGCAGCGCAACCCCAGGTGCGCGCACACGCGACGCTGGCCCGACGCGCAGCAACTGGCGTGCAACAGGCACGCGGGCAGGAGTCGCGTCTGCAACGCGCACGCCCGCACCGAGCACGACGGGTATGCGGGCGGCGCGGCTCACCCGGGAGCAGGCGGCCGGGTTGGACCCGGCCCAGGCCCGGGTCGCGGCCACCATCGCCGGAGAGCGGCGGCTGGTTGTGGTCGAAGGCGCGGCCGGTGCCGGGAAGACCACCACCCTCGCGGCGGCCTCGGCAGCGATCGCCGCTGACGGGCGCCGGCTGGTGGTCGTGACCCCGACGTTGAAGGCCGCCCAGGTCGCCGCCCGCGAACTCAACAACCACCCCGACCCCGAGCCTGGCTCAACGCCCAGCGCCGGACAGGATGGGCAGGGTGGCGGCGAGGCCCGAGCCTTCTCGGGGGCGTGGCTGGCCGTCCAGCACGGCTACCGGTGGGACGAGGACGGCAAGTGGTTCCGCCTACCGCCCGAGCACGTCCACCCCCGGCCCGAGGCGGTCCTCCAGCCCGGCGACGTGCTGTTGGTCGACGAGGCCGGGATGCTCGACCAGGACACCGCTCGTGCCCTGCTCACCATCGCTGATGAGGCCGGCGCCCGGCTCGCCTTGGTTGGGGACAGGTATCAGCTACCAGCCGTGGGACGCGGCGGGGTGCTCGACCTCGCGGCGCGGTGGGCCGACCCCGAAGCGGTCCTGACGCTGGACACCGTGCGCCGGTTCAGTGATCCCGACTACGCCGCGATCACCCTCTCCATGCGCACCGGTGAGAGGCTCCCCGAGCATCTGCGCCACGAACTCGCCACCATCCGCGCGGCAGGCGACACCGGCAACGTTGGTGAGAGTGGTGGTGGGGTGGCGGGTGAGGTGTTCGACCTGCTGGCCGCACGCGGCCAGATCGTCCTCCACGAGACTGAGGTTGACCGCACCCGGACCCTCGCAGCCGAGGCGACTGAGGGTGCGTTGGTGATCGCTGACACCCGTGAGCAGGTTGCCGACCTCTCGGCCGCGACCCGTGACCACCACCTGGCCACCGGCACTGTGGATGATGGTCGGGTGGCGATCACCGACGCCGGGGAGCGGATCGGGGTCGGGGACAAGATCGCCACCCGCGCCAACGACTACGACCTCGGCGTCGCCAACCGCGACACCTGGAGGGTCACCGGGCTCACCGACGATGGCGGTCTCCAGGTCGTGTCCACCAGCCCCCACCAGCCCAAGCGAGGGGCCGACCCGAAGCACGGTGCCCGCGCGCTGCCGGCCGACTATGTGCGCACGAGCGTCGAGCTGGCCTACGCCGCCACCGTCTACGGCGCCCAGGGCGACACCGTGGACGCCGGGCATCTGGCGATGGGTGAGCACACGGGTGCGGCGTCGGCCTACGTCGCCATGACCCGCGGTAGGCACGGCAACACCGCCCACATCATCGCCGAGACCATGACCGACGCCCGGCGGTTGTGGGTCGAGGCGTTCGGCCGTGACCGGGCCGACCTCGGCCCCACCCACGCCGCCGCCCGGGCTGCGGAGGACGTGGACCGTTACGGCATCCAGGTCGCCCCACCCCGACTCTTGGACGAGGCGCTGGCCGACCTGCACGCCGCATGGAAGCAGCAGCGCCAGCTCCACACCGCGATCCGCCGCGCCGAACAACGCCGCTCCCTGGCCCTCGCCTACGGCGCCGACGTCGTTCTGCCCGGCGAGCCCAGCCACGACGAAAACCTCGACCAGATCACAGGTGAGATCGCCGGCTACAAGACCCGCCTGGCCGCAGCCAAGACCAAAGCCCGCACCATCGCCCGCGAGCCCGCACTCGCGGCGCTGGGGCGCGACGGGCTCCAGCAGGAGATGAACAGGTGGAGCGGTGAACAGAACGCCCTCCAGGCCGCCGTCCTCGCTCAACAGCAGGCCGCCCAAGCGACCGAAGCGACTCGTCGCCACCGGCTCGGCGAACCAACCCCCTACAGTCCAGCGTCCGATCGCGGGCCGGAGCGTGGACGGGGCGGCATCGGCCGATGAGCCGCCATCTGCACGACGCGGGCTGCACGACGCGGGCCGATGCGGCTATGCGAGGGCTACCATGAAGTCATGGCATCTCCGTCTGCGCACGGCCCCAGACATCTCCACGGACGTCCGCTCCGGCTCTGAGCCCGGCCCGCTCCGGGGACGCCTCGGTGGTGTCGATTCGACACCACCAAACACACACCACCGCGAGGAGGTTGTTGTGGTGTCGCAAGGCCCATCCCAGGGTCCATTCGGGGGTCGATTCCAGGGCGAGGTGCTGCCGATCGGCGAGCTGTTGCAGCATGCCCTGGCACAGCCGCCCCACGATCCGACCAGTGACGTTGGCGTGCTGCACACCGCCGCCGGAAACGCGCCCGGCTGTGCCGAGCTGCTGGCCGAAGGTGAGTCGCTGAATGGCTGCTGGCGCTTCGGGATCTTGCAGACCCTCGATGACTACACCTCCACCCTGCGGCGCGGCGGAGCCGTCTTGGCGGCGCAGGTCTTCACTGACGAGCCCGCCT
Source organism: Nocardioides humi (assembly GCF_006494775.1). NCBI lineage: Bacteria > Bacillati > Actinomycetota > Actinomycetes > Propionibacteriales > Nocardioidaceae > Nocardioides > Nocardioides humi. The sequence goes on from NZ_CP041146.1 coordinate 4,692,800, forward strand.
CTACCGGGTCGGTCGAGCTCGATGCCGCGTCCGCCGCGCTGGCCGATCATCTGGCCGAGCGCGACGGCTGGCAGGTCCCGGCCTGGGCACTGGACCCCGCGCGTCGCCGAGGGCTGGTATCCCGACGTGCCGAGCGCATGGCGTGCCGAGGCCCGGCGCGAGAGTCCCCGCGCGTTCGCTCAGCGAGGCATCCACCTCACCTCCCGGTCCCTGAACCGCGCCTGACGCCACCGCCCAGGCGGGCGGGTTCAGCCGTCGCCGGTGCTCGGCGGGGTAGGCTCGATGATGACAGGCCAAGCATTGACAGCTTTGGGTGGAAGGAGCAGTAGGTGGCTACCAAGACGACCGAACAGGCAACTGTGCAGGCAACGGCGGCTCACGCTGCCGCCGAGGAGACCCGCGTGAAGCGGCAGATGATCGAGGTCGTCTCCGCCGTCCGCATGGCCGGCGAGGAGCCCCCGCCCGAGGCAATCGAGGCATCGCGTGCCGTCCTCTCGGGCGAGATGAGCGCCGACGAGGCCATTCGCATCGGGTTCGCCGCCCTGGAGAAGCGCCACGGCGTCCCGATCATGCCGCCTCAGCGCTGACACCTTCTCTTGCAGAGTTTGTTCTGATGCCGGACCACTACGCCTATCCCGGCACCGACGTGCTGGTGAACCTTCCCGGCATCACTGACCGTGCAGCGTGGAAGGACGCCGAGACCCTTCTGGTCGTCGCCCGGCTCTCCGAGCTGCTGGTCTCGCCGATCCCGGGCAGGTTCGACCTCGCCCACCTTCAAGCGATCCACGCCCATCTGGTTGACGGCTTCTACGCCTGGGGTGGGCAACTGCGGGTCACCGAGACCGGCCCGGGCGGAACGGGGATCACCCACTGTCGGCCGCAGTTCATTCCCGCCGAGGCCGAGCGCATCTTCACCGCTCTGGCCGAACGCGATCACCTGCGCGGACTGGACGCCGACGCCTTCTCCGCCGGTCTGGCCTGGGCGTGGGGCGAGACAACGGTCCTGCACCCATTTCGTGACGTCAACACCAGAAGCCAGTACGTGTTCTTCAACCAGCTCGCCCGTCAGGCCGGGTGGGTGATCGGCTGGAGCCAGATCGACCCCTACCTGTTCGGCTACGCCCGCACCGTGTCGATGGTCAGCGACGAACGCGGTCTCGACGCCCTGCTGCGCCCCGCCCTGATTCCTCTGACCGAGGTCGAGGCCGACCCCGAGCTGGCCGACCGCATCCACGACGCGGCCCGCACGTTCTTCAACCCCAGCACGCCCCGCACGTTCGAGGTGCTCGACCAGGAGCTGCGCCAAGCGATCGACCATCGACAAACGCTCCCATCGAGCCGGGAGCCCGGCCCATCCAGCTCAGCGACGGGTGCGGCGGCCGAGGTGGACTACGGTCCCGAGATTGACCTCGACGCAGCAGCCGAGCGACTACGCCGCACCACGCGACGCGCCGGCAGGCTAGGACTCCGCCCACCCAACCCCGGATCGTCCAACCCCGAGTCGCCCAGGCTGAGGCCGTCCGAGCCGATCTCCCCGCCGTCGTCCTCGCGTCCTGAGCCGCCCAGCATCGGCTTCTAACCGCCGCCTCGACCGCACGTCGACCAAGGCCGAGCCGCAGCCGGAAAGCGGCTCCGCGAGGTGACCGGGGTCGGCCGCGCCGCCTACGGCTCCACCCTCACGATTCAAGGGCGCTTCGCGTCGCTACGCGACGACCCTGACGGGTCGCCCTTGAGTCGTGAGCCTCGGTGGAGCCTGGGGACAGGCGGCAAGGGCAGGCCGGTGGCCCGCCCCGGCAACGGCGCGCCCGACCCCTGATCCCGAACTCTCCCAGCCTCATGAGAGGCCCCGGCTCAGCGACTCGGTGAACCCGGTGGTGAGCGCCGTGGTGAGCGCTGCGTACTTACCTGGCAAGAACCATCCAAAGAATCCGGGAGTGGTGAGCCTGATGGTGAGCGTCGTGGTGAGGTGCGTCGTCCACGGTGACGCCATGAGCACCCCATCGAGGCGCGTGCAACCGCGTCCACAACCCCTCGCCCGGCCCTTCACTGAGCCCGTCGCGCGGGCCTGCGGCGCGCCTTCTGCGGAACTCTCTTCAACTTTCGGGGGAACCCCCTGCCACCACCGATCCCAGGGGGTTCCCCCACCGGATCGACACCGATTCCGTCGCGGGTGCGGGGGTTCCCCTCCCGGATCGGCACCCGCCTCCGGCCGTGGACCGGCCGTGGGCGCGGCAGGGGGAACCAATCCGGTAACCCCTCTTGCTCACGATGGAGCCCAGAAAACCTGGAGAAGCCAGGGAAACCAGAGAACTTTCGGGGGGACGCCGCCTGACCTGCACAAACACCCGGACTGGGACGACGTCCCCCCGACGCGCCCCTACCGGAGGGGCGTCGCGGGGGGACGCATCGGGGGACATCCGATCCCCACCATGAACGCGAGCCGCACACAGGCCGCCGAGCCGACCGGCAACACGGGCAGAACCAGCAGGAGCAAGACCAGCAGCACCAGCAGGAGGAGGAAGCCATGAACGAGCAGCACCAACCACGGCAGCAGGAGCCCGGTGGCCGGGCTCCGGGTCGGGATCGTGAGGGCGACGAGATGTTGACCATCTCCGAGGTCGCCGCCCTGATCCGGGTCCCGGTGGCCACACTGAGGTATTGGCGGCACCTCGGCGCCGGGCCGGCCAGCTTCCGCATCGGACGCTTCGTGCGCTACTGGCGCGCCGACGTGTGGGCCTGGATCGACGCCCAGACCCGCCAGGGCCGCGCCCGCTGACCCAGGCCACGACCAAGAGCACGACTACTCACGAGGTCCGCGTTGTCCGCCCGCGTCAAGCCCACCCCACCATCACCGTCGTCGGCATCGTCACGAACCGACATGGTGGTGGCGTTGACGCCTGAGCAAGACGCCCGTGCTGTGACCGCGCTGGCCAGGTTCAAGGCCAAGTGCGCCGCATGGCGCGCCGGGGTGCCGCTACAGCAGCTCGACGCGAATGCTTGGGTTGTCGACGTAGATGCGGGTGATGCCGAAGTCGCGTAGCAGAGTCTTGCGAAGCTCGATCGGAACCTCGTCGTCGCTCACCCCATCGACCAGCTCGGCGAACCTGTCGGCCACGGTGCCGGTGAACGGCACCACCTCGACGCTCCCGGCCTGCTCCAACTCCTCGAGCGTGCTTCGAGCCTCCGCGATGATCGATGCCGTCTCGGTCTTGACCGTTGCGAGGTCGTCGTCATCGAGCAGTCCCTTGACGGCCAGTCGCTTGGCATTGGTCCATTCCACCTCGGCCTCCCTGACCCGCGTCAGGAGTCGGTCGCGCTTCTTCTCCGCTTCTGCGTCCGCGGCGACGCCGCGGGTCACTTGCACCTCGACCGTCTTCCCTCCACGGATCGGCTGGGAGGCGATGCCCTTGATGATGTTGTCGGCCAGGATCGTGTTGACCTTCTCGCACAAGCCGTACCCCTGACGAGGCACCATGCCCGAGCGTCGTCCGGGACAGTAGAACCTGATCCGCACGGTCTTGTAGCTCTGCGGGTTGTCGATCCGGGTGTACATCCGGTGTCCGCACCGTCCGCAGAACACGATCCCGTCCAGCACGTTGTCCGGGGTGCTCTTCTTCCGCCTGTTCCTCTGGCCACGGGCCGCGAGCCGGCGAGCGTTGACCCGATCCCACAGCTCCGGGTCGATGATCGCCCCCAAGGGGGACTCGCGGGTGACCCGGCCGGGGTCGTCGTCAGTCCGCTGCTCCAGGTAGGGCTTGCCGTTCTCGTCGCGCAGCACCTGCTGACGTCCCCAGGTCAACTCGCCCTTGTAGAAGGGGTTGTCCAGAATCCCGGCGATCGAGTTCGGCGGCCACGCATCCTTGCCGGTCTTGGTCGGCACACCCTCCCGCGTCAGCCGACGTGCGATCTCCTCCACTGCCAGGCCCTCGTCGGCCCAGGCGAACAGCTGGACCAACCACGGGTACTCCTCGGGATGCAGCTCCGGCACCCCGAGCGGATCTTGCGGCCATTGACGAACGCCGGCATCCCGGACGGCAGCTCGACTCCCTCGACGACCAGCGGCTTCATCCGCACTCCGTACGGCGGGCGCATCGCCACCGTCGACCCGGCAACGACCTTGGCTCGCAGATTCCTGCGTGTGCGGCGCCTGACCTTCAGCACCTCACCCTTCGCGTTGACCGCGCGCACGTCGGCGTCGTACATCGCGTCCTCGTCGCGCGGGTCGATCAACCCCACGTCCTCGGTCACCAACGTGATCCCGAGCCGCTTGCACAGCGAGGTGATCTTCTGGCGCTGGCCCACGCCTGCGGTGATGCGCTCCAGTTCGTTGACCACCAGGAAGCGCACCTCGCGGTGAGACTCCAGATGGTCGAACAGCTCTTGGAGGCCCGGGCGATCGGCCAGTGTGCGCGAGACGCCTTCGTCGGTGAACGTCTCCAGCACTGTGATCCCGTGGTCGGCCGCGATCATCTCGTTGATCGCTCGCTGCTCAGCCGTCGAACCCTGCTCCTCGGTCGAGTAGCGCGTGTAGCCCACACCCAGCCGCGGTGCTGTGCTTGTCGGTGGCTGCCGAGCGCTCATAGACTGAGCATAGGTCGTTTACGTACAAAAAACTCAGCACACGTCCCACTTGGGCTCAAAGCTGAGCCCCTGCTCGTCGTACTTGGCCGGATCGGGTACGCCGGACACGGCCTTCGCGAGCATCGGCAGGATGGGCGGCATCACGGGGAGGTCCACGGTGCTGAGACTAGTCAGGATCGCGACACTCATCGGTCGGTCGTCAGGACGGCTGGCCGTTCGCTTACCTCGCGCCGGAAGTGCCGGCCCTTGCCGCGGTTGCGGCTCGGGAAGGTCGGTGGCTGGGAGTGCTGGCCTCGCCTGTGCTCAGCACCCGAGGCCCTTCGACCTGGCCGGACGGTACGACGAAGGTCCGACAGATCGAGCAGAGCCGCGTGTCGGAATCGAACCGACGACATTCGCTTTACAAGAGCGACACTCTGCCAACTGAGTTAACGCGGCGCGGCCCGCTCGTCACAGGCCGTGGGCAATCCTAGTCAGCGCAGCCGCGCGACCTCGAACCGCTCATCAGGTACGGCGATCGCGTCCTGCGCCGCGATCAGCCGCAGCTCCCGCTCGCCCGACTCGAGCGTCGCGGACAGCACGTCGTACACCGACGCCACAGTCCGCCCCAGCGCCGCCGAAGCGGAGCCGGTGGTGTGGAGGTGGGCGGTGAAGAGGGCGGCGGTGATGTCGCCGGAGCCGTTGGCCTTCATGGGGAGGCGGGGGGTCTGCACGATCCAGGCGCCGTCGCCGGTGACGGCGACCATCTCGATGACGTCCTCCGGCGCGCCGAGACGCTCCACCGACGTGACCAGCACGGTCGACGGCCCGAGCGCGCGCACCTCGTCGGCGGCGTCCAGCACCGACTCGATCGGCGCCGGCTCCGACAGCGCGTCGCGTCCGGTGATGAAGCCGAGCTCGAACTGGTTCGGGGTGAGGAGGTCGGCCACGGGGACCACCGACGAGCGGATGATCGGCGGGATCTCGGGGTTCACGAAGCAGCCCGACTTGGCGTTGCCCATGACCGGGTCGCAGGTGTACGTCGCGGCCGGGTTCGCCGCCTTCACCCGCCGGACCGCGTCGACGATGACGGAGGCGACCTCCGGCGAGCCCTGGTAGCCGGACAGCACCGCATCGCACGAGCCGAGCACGCCGCGCTCCTCGATCCCCTCGATCACCGAAGCCACGTCGGCCGGGTCGAGCAGCGGGCCGCGCCAGGCGCCGTACCCGGTGTGGTTGGAGAAGTGCACGGTGAACACGGGCCACACCTCGTGCCCGAGCCGCTGCAGCGGGAAGACCGCCGCGGAGTTGCCGACGTGGCCGTAGGCGACCGAGGACTGGATGGACAGGATCCGCACCCGCGCATTCTCGCAAACGAAACCCTTTCGTGAAGAAACTAGAACGCGTTACAGTGAGGCCGCCGGGCCCCGAACGACCCCGGCCACACGAGCGAAGGATGGACACCGCATGGCCAAGCGCGCGCCGTACTCCAGCGAAGCCGACTACGTCGTCGTCGGCTCCGGCAGCTCCGGGTCGATCGTGGCCGGGCGGCTCGCCCAGTCCGGCGCGAGCGTGATCCTGATCGAGGCCGGGAAGTCCGACGACAAGGGCATGCACGGCTACTTCACCAAGAAGCCCGGCATGATCGGCCCGATGCACTCCGAGCCCAAGCTCGAGAGGCTCTTCGACTGGGGCTACCGCTCGGTGCCGCAGCCGGGCCTCGACGGCCGCCGGATGCCGGCGCCGCGCGGCAAGGTCGTCGGCGGGTCGAGCTCGGTCAACGGCATGGTCTACGTGCGCGGCAACCGTGCCAACTACGACTCCTGGGCGGCGGAGGGCAACGAGGGCTGGGACGCCGACAGCGTCAACGCCGCGTTCAAGCGGTACGAGGACTTCGAGGACGGAGAGAACGCCTACCGCGGCGCCGGCGGGCCGATCAAGATCACCCGCAACAAGACGCCCCAGGAGGGGACCCTCCAGTTCATCCAGGCGACGGCCGACACCCTCGGCGTGAAGGTGCTCGACGACTACAACGCCGCCGAGCAGGAGGGCATCGCGCGGATGCAGCAGAACACTGCCGACGGCCTGCGCTACTCCTCCTCCCGCGGCTACGTCCACCACCTCGCGCCCCGCACCCTGGAGCTGCAGACCGAGGTCCACGTCGCGCGGATCGTCGTCGAGAACGGCCGCGCCACCGGCGTCGAGGTCATCGACCAGGGCAAGGGCGGGGGCACCCGGCGGTTCGTCCGGGCCGGCAAGGAGGTCATCCTCTCCGCCGGCTTCGCCAACTCACCGCAGCTGCTGATGCTCTCCGGCATCGGCCACGCCGACCACCTCGCCAGCGTCGGGATCGACTGCGTCGCCGACCTGCCGGTGGGCGACAACCTCCACGACCACCTGTTCCACCCGATGTCCTTCCACGTGCCGAGCGTGCAGTACCGCGGCAACGCCTGGACCTTCTTCAAGGGCATCGCCAAGGACCTCGCCCGTGGCGGCTCGTTCCTCGACAACTCCGTCTTCGAGTCCGTCGGCTTCGTGCGTACGTCGCTCGCGCAGGACGTCCCCGACCTCCAGCTGCACATGCTCCCGTGGGCCTACCCGAGCCCCAACCAGGACGAGCCGATCCGGCACATCCCCGACGGCCGCCCGTCACTGACGGTCTTCTCGACGCTGATCTACCCGAAGAGCCGCGGCACCCTGCGCCTCGCGTCGGCCGACCCGACCGCCGCGCCGCTGATCGACTACGGCTTCTTCACCGACCCCCACGACGTCGAGGTGCTCGCCGAGGGCACCGAGATGATCCGCGAGATCATGGCCTCCGCGGCCTTCGGGGGCGGGGTCAAGGAGGAGATCCATCCCGGCCCGTCGATCCCCAACGGCAAGGAGCTGCGGGTCGCGCTCAAGAACCGCTCCACCTCGGTCTACCACGGCGTCGGCACCTGCCGGATGGGCATCGACGAGCGCGCGGTCGTCACCCCGGACCTCAAGGTCCGCGGCATCGAGGGCCTGCGCGTCGCGGACGCCTCGATCATGCCGAGCATCACCGGCGGCAACACCAACGCGCCCTGCTACATGATCGGCGAGAAGGCGGCCGAGATCATCCTGGGCGGAGTCACCTGGTGAGTGCGACGCAGCGCCCGGCCTCCGTCACCGACGAGCTGCTCGAGCGCCTCGTCGCGCGGGTCCCCGGCCGTACCGGCGCCACCTGGAAGCTGACCGAGGTCTACACCGGCGAGGTGCTCGTCGAGCTGCCCCAGTCGACCGAGCAGGACATCGAGGCCGCGTTCGAGGAGGCCCGCGCCGCCCAGCGGCTGTGGGCGCAGTGGCCGGTCGAGAGGAGGCTCGAGGTCTTCGCCCGTGCGCACACCCTGCTCGTCGACAACGCCCACACGACCGCCGACCTGATCCAGGTCGAGAGCGGCAAGAACCGGCGGATGGCGATCGAGGAGACCTGCGACCCGCCGATGGTGATGTCGTACTACCTCAAGCGCGCGAAGCGGCTGCTCGCCCCGAAGCGGCACGGCGGCCCGGTGCCGATCGTGTCGGGCTCGACCGAGGTCCGCGTCCCCAAGGGGGTCGTCGGCATCATCGCGCCGTGGAACTTCCCGTTCGCCACGGGCCTCTCCGACGCCATCCCGGCGCTGATCGCGGGCAATGCGGTCGTGGTCAAGCCGGACAACAAGACCGCGCTCTCGCCGCTCTACGGCATCTCGCTGCTCGAGGAGGCGGGCCTGCCCGAGGGGCTGTTCCAGGTCGTCTGCGGCGACGGCCCCGACGTCGGCCCGACGTTGATCGACAACGCCGACTACGTCATGTTCACCGGCTCCACCGCGACCGGCCGCGTCATCGGCGAGCGCGCCGGCCGCAACCTGATCGGCTGCTGCCTCGAGCTCGGCGGCAAGAACCCGATGATCGTGCTCGACGACGTCGACGTGGAGGAGTGGGTCGAGTCCGCGCTCTTCGGGGTCTTCGGCAACACCGGCCAGATCTGCATGCACATCGAGCGGATCTACCTCCCCGAGAGCCGGTACGACGAGCTGAGGTCCGCCTTCGTCGACCGGGCGTCGAGCCTGGTCATCGGGGCGGCGTACGACTTCGGCCCGGAGATCGGCTCCCTGGTCAGCCCCGACCACCGCGACCGGGTCGCCTCCCACGTCGAGGACGCCGTCGCCCAGGGCGCGACCGTGCTCACGGGCGGCCGCGCGCGGCCCGACATCGGCCCGGCGTTCTTCGAGCCGACCGTGCTCGAGGGCGTCACCAAGGACATGCTCGCCGGCCACACCGAGACCTTCGGCCCGGTCGTCGCGCTCTATCCCTACCGCACCGTCGACGAGGCGATCCGCCTCGCCAACGACACCGACTACGGCCTCAACGCCTCGGTCTGGAGCGGCGACCTCGCCCGCGCCGAGGCCGTGGCCGCGCGGATCGAGTCGGGCAACGTCAACATCAACGACGCGCTCGCCACGGCGTACGCCTCCAAGGGATCGCCGTCCGGCGGCGTGAAGCAGTCGGGAGTAGGCGCCCGGCACGGCGACCAGGGCCTGCTGAAGTACACCGACGCCAAGAACGTCGCGGTGCTCAAGAAGCAGGTCATGGGCCCGCGCCCCGGCCAGGGGTACGACGCCTACGTCCGGCAGATGCTGAGCTCGCTGAAGCTGATGCGCCGGCTCCGCGTCCGCTGAGAGACGCCGACCCGTCCCGTTCGAACGGGACGGGTCGGCGAGGGATCAGGCCTCGATGGACTGGGTCTCGGTGACCGGGGCCGTGCCGGCGATCTGGACCTTGCGCGGCTTGGCCTTCTCGGCGACGGGGATCACCAGCCGCAGCACGCCGTTCTCGTAGCCCGCCTCGATCCGCTCGAGGTCGAGGTTGTCGCCGAGGACGAGCTGGCGGGAGAACTGGCCGTGGGTGCGCTCGGAGGCCAGGCGCTGCCAGTCGCCGTTGCCGGAGAGGCGCTCGGCCTTGACGGTGAGCACATTGCGCTCGACGTCGATGTCGATGCTCTCGCGGTTGATGCCGGGCAGGTCGAACTCGAGCACGAAGCGGTCGCCCTCGCGCCAGGCGTCCATCGGCATCACGGCGGGGCGGTTGGTCGTGCCCAGCCCGGCGCCCAGGAGCTGGCTGGTCAGCCGGTCGAAGTCGCGGAACGGGTCGGTGGTACGCAGCAACATGACATGTCCTCCTTCGGGATGTGCCGGCTCGGTGCGCCGGTCGTTCATTGATCTGCAATGACTGTTATAGATAATCTGTTCCCGTGAATCAAGACCACACCCGCGGTGTCTTCGCGATCTCGGTCGCGGCGGAGATGACGTCGCTGCAGATCCAGAACCTGCGCGTGTACGAGCGCCGCGGTCTGCTGGAGCCTGCGCGCAGCGAGGGCGGGACCCGGCTCTACAGCCGGGCCGACATCGAGACGCTGCACCGGATCCGCGACCTGCTGGCCGACGGGCTCAACCTCGCCGGCATCGCCCGGGTGCTCGAGCTCGAGGCCGAGGTGGTCCGGCTCCGCAGGCGGCTGGCGAGGTAGCTCAGGCGACCTGGAGGCTGCGCTTCGACAGCCCCATCCAGAACTCGTCCCGGATGACCTGCTCCCCGGGCTCGGTCGGGTCGGTGGCGGCGCCGAGGGTGACGAACAACGGCGTGTAGTGCTCGACCGTCGGGTGGGAGTAGGGCATGCCCGGCGCCTTGTCGCGGTACGACGCCAGCTCGTCCACGTCGCCGCGGGCCATCGCCTCGCCGGCCCAGGCGTCGAAGTCCTGAGACCAGCCGGGCGCCTCGGCGTCGATCTGCCACGAGGTCAGGAACGGCAGGCCGTGGGTGAGGAAGCCGGAGCCGATGACGAGGACGCCCTCGTCGCGCAGCGGGCGCAGCCGCCGGCCGATCTCCATCAGCCGGCCCGGGTCGTGGGTGGGCAGCGACATCTGCAGGACCGGGATGTCGGCTTCGGGGTACATGATCCTCAGCGGCACCCAGGCGCCGTGGTCGAGCCCGCGCGAGGCGTGCTGGTGGACCGGCTCGGTGCGCGGCATCATCGCGGCCACCCGGGCGGCGAGGGCGGTGGCGTCGGGCGTCGCGTAGGTCATCCGGTAGTACTTCGGCGCGAACCCGCCGAAGTCGTAGACCAGCGGCGCGCCGCTCGCGGTGAGCGAGAGCGGCGCGGACTCCCAGTGCGCGCTGACGATGAGGATCGCCCGCGGGCGCGGCAGGTCGCGGGCCCAGGCGGCCAGCTGCCCGGACCAGACCGGGTCGTCGAGCAGCGGGGGAGCGCCGTGGCCGATGTAGAGGGCCGGCATGCGGGTGCTGGGGTCGGTCATCGCCATGCCCTCATCAATAGTTGAGACTTCAACTATATTCCGCGGAGGGTCAGGACGGAAGGGTCCAGTCGACCGCCGTGCCCCCGCGCTCGACGAGGAGCTGGTTGACCCGGCTGAACGGCCGGGACCCGAAGAACCCCCGCGAGGCCGACAGCGGCGAGGGGTGCGGGGACTCCACGGACGGGATCGGCCCCAGGTGCGGCTTGAGCGTCTGCGCGTCGCGGCCCCACAGGATCGCCGCGATCGGAGCGCCGGCCTCGGCCCGTCGTACGACGGCCTGGATGGCGCAGGCCGTGACGTGCTCCCAGCCCTGGCCGCGGTGCGACCCCGGCTCGCCGGGCCGCACGGTCAGCACCCGGTTGAGCAGCATGACGCCCTGGTCGGCCCACCCGGTCAGGTCGCCGTGGCCGGGCGGCACGAAGCCGACGTCGTTGGCCAGCTCCTGGTAGATGTTCACGAGGCTGCGGGGGATCGGCCGCACCCCGCGGTCGACGGCGAAGCTCAGCCCGATCGGGTGCCCGGGCGTGGGATAGGGGTCCTGTCCCACGACGAGCACGCGGACGTCGGCGAGCGGGCGCTGGAACGCGCGGAAGACATGATCGCCGGCCGGGAGATAGGACCGGCCCGCCGCGATCTCGGCACGGAGGAACTGCCCGAGCGCGGCGACGCGGTCCTCGACCGGCGCCAGCGCCTCGGCCCAGTCGGCGGCCATCAGGCCCTTGTCCACCAGTCCATTCAGCGCGCCCACGGCCGAACCCTAGCCCGCCCGCGCCCGGCGGCGCCCCTCTCCCTCCCAGGGGCGCCGTCCGGCGTGTCGCGGTGTGGCTCCGACGCGGATCCCGAGCCCGAACTGGTCCTCCGGCGGCACTCCCGGCAAGCGGGGTGCCGACCCGGTGGGGCTCTCTCCAGCGGGCCTCGGGGTCCGCGTCGGTAAGAGGAATCTACGGACGTCGCGGGGGTCGGCGGATCGGGAACGCGGCCGGGACCCGCTAGTCAGTTGGGACTATGTCCCGGTGGCGAACGGCACGGCCGGCGGCCTCGCCAGCCGGTCGAGGAAGGCCACCAGCACCGCCTCGCGCAGCGCCGGCGGCGCCACGTCGAGCAGTGCGTTGACCGGTGCCATCCGCTCCGGCAGCCCCAGCCCGCCGTCGGCGCCCGCCAGGCCGCCCGCCGCCAGCAGCAGGTCGAACTCCTCGTCGCCGAGGGTGGCCGGGTCGAGTGTGCGCAGCAGGTCCGCCACGCCGGGATCGACCGGCACCGGCCCGGCCTCCCGAGCGGCGTCGACGGCCGAACCCAGAGCGGCGAGGAAGGCGGCGGGGTCGGTGGCGGCGCTGATCGCGACGTGCAGCGAAGGCGGCTGGCCGTCGTACGACAGCTGCGGCTGGACGAACCAGTCGCGGGCGGCCATCTCGTCGCAGACCGTGAAGACGTCGAGCGCCCCGGATGCCACGGCGGCGACCAGGGTCGACTCGGGGGAGGCGACCAGCGCGAGCCCGTCGAGGGCGGAGATCCCGGCGGCGATCGCGTCGGTCGCCGCCAGCGCCCGCTCGGCCAGCGCCAGGTAGCCGGCGTCGCCGATCGCCCGCACCGTCGCCCACGCGCCGGCGATCGGCCCGCCCGAGCGCGTGGACTGCATCGTCGCGTTGAGCATCGTGTAGCCGGGCCACCCGGCGTGGGCGAAGTACTGCGGCCGCCGCAGCGCGGGCGTGCGGTGCAGCAGCAGCGAGGCGCCCTTGGGGGCGTAGGCGTACTTGTGCAGGTCGGTCGAGATCGACGTGACGTCCTCGACCGCGAAGGTCCACGGTGCGACCGGCCGGCCCAGCCGGGCGGCGTACGGCAGCACCCAGCCGCCGATGCAGGCGTCGACGTGGCAGCGCACGCCCCGCTCCGCCGCGGCCGCGGCGATCGCCGGGACCGGGTCCACCACCCCGTGCGCGTACGACGGCGCGCTGGCCACCACCAGCACCGTGCTCTCGTCGATCGCGGCCGCCATCGCCGCCGCGTCCGCCCGGTGGTCCGGACCCGTCGGCACCACGACCACGCGCACCCCGAAGTAGTGCCCCGCCTTGTGGAAGGCCGCATGCACCGTGTCCGGTACGACGATCGACGGCGCCGCCACGTCCGGCCGGGCGTCGCGCGCGCCCTGGACCGCCAGCAGGCACGACTCCGTGCCGCCGGAGGTCAGCGTCCCCACCATGGTGTCCGGGCCGTCGACCAGCGTCCGCGCGAAGGCGACGAGGTCGTTCTCCATCGCCAGCAGGCTCGGGAACGCGGTCGGGTCCAGCCCGTTGCTGCCCGCGAAGGCGGCCACCGCCTCGCGGGCGAGCGCGTCGACCTCGGTCAGCCCGGCGTCGTACACATAGGCGAGGGTGCGACCACCGTGCACCGGCAGGTCGCCCTCCCGCAGCGCCTCCAGCCGGGCCCGGATCTGCTCAGGCGTCAATGGTGCCGTCACTCCGATCCACCTCCGTCTCGTCGAGAGCGTAGCCACGCAGCCACCACAGGCTCGCCAGCACGAGCAGCGCCGGCAGCAGCGAGAAGCCCAGCGTGATCGCGGTGACCGCCGAGTCCGGCTGCGCCACGCCGCCGGTCGCGCTGGACCGGTACGAGCCGAGCGCGAGCACCACCGCGAACAGCCCCGGCCCCAGCGCCAGGCCGAGCGTCTCGCCGGCGGTCCAGACGCCGGTGTAGACGCCCACCCGCGAGGATCCGGTACGACGGGCGTCGACCGCCGCCGCGTCCGGCAGCATCGCGAGCGGGAACACCTGCACCCCGGCGTACCCGACGCCGACCAGCGCCACCGCCGCGAACACCACGCCCGCGGGCGCGTGCCCGGCCAGCACCGCCAGCGCGGCCCCGGCGGCGAGCACCACCGACGAGGCGGCGTACCCCCGCTTCTTGCCGATCCGCCGGCCGAGGGCCGCCCAGGCCGGCGTCAGCAGCAGCGCCGGACCGACGAAGCAGACGAACAGGATCGTCGCCGCGCCGTCGCGCTCGAGCACGTCGCTGGCGAGGTAGTCGACCCCGGCGAGCATGCAGCCGGTCGCGAGCGCCTGGATCACGAAGGTGACCAGCAGCAGCCGGAAGTCGCGCGCGGCGGCGACCAGCCGCAGCTGGTCGCGCAGGGTGCCCGGTCCGGGCGCCACGTCGCCGATCCGCGCGCTGCGGGTGCCGCGATAGGCGAGCAGCGCGCCGGTGACGATGATGGCGGCCATCACGACGCCCATCGCGCGGTAGCCGTCGCGCCCGCCGATCGCGTCCCGGATCGCCGGCGCGCTCGCGCCCGCGAGCAGGATGGTGAACGCCAGGATCGCGACCCGCCAGGTCATCAGGCGGGTGCGCTCGGCGTAGGAGTCGGTGATCTCGGCCGGCATCGCGACGTACGGCACCTGGAAGAAGGCGTACGCCGTCGCGCAGGCCAGGAAGGCCACCAGCACCCACGCCGTGTCGAACGCCCGCGAGCCGAGGTCCGGCCCGGCGAACAGCAGCGCGAAGCACAGCCCGAGGACCAGGCCGGCCCGCAGCAGCCATGGCCGCCGCGGCCCGCGCGGGTCGACGCTGCGGTCGCTGATCCGGCCGGCGATCGGGTTGAGGATCACGTCCCACGCCTTCGGGAGGAAGACGATCGCGCCCGCCAGCAGCGCGGGCACGGCGAGGGTGTCGGTGAGGTAGGGCAGCAGCATCAGCCCCGGGACGGTGCCGAACGCGCCGGTCGCGACCGACCCGGCGCCGTACCCGATCCGGACGCCGCGGGGGAGGGGCGTCACTTCCCGAGCGCTCGCGAGGCCGCCGAGGAGTGGCGCCGCCGCCGGTTGGTGCCGATCGGCGTGGCCGGCTCGTCGCCGGCCGACCACTGGGTGATCCACTCGTCCATGGCCAGCCAGGTCGTGGTCCGTGCGGCGCGGCCGGTGAGCATGCCGAGGTGCCCGCCGGGGACGACCTCGAAGCGGACCTCCTGCGCCTTCGTCAGCAGGGGTACGACGGCCCGGACCGCCGGGACGGGCGCGATCCCGTCCGTCGCGCCGCCGAACACCAGCACCGGCACGGTGATCTCGCCGAGGTCGATGGACCGGTCGTCGAGCTCGAAGATGCCGCTCGCGAGCTGGTTGCCCTTCGCGAAGCGGTGGTAGAGCTGCCCGAAGGTACGGCCCGGGTAGGCGATCATGTTGGCGGTGAAGTGGTCGACCGCCTCGACCTGCGCGAGGAACTCGCGATCGTCGACATGGGTCGCCAGCGCGATCGGCTTGGTCACCAGCTTCTGGAAGGCGGTGAGCTGGAAGGCCCACTTCACCAGCGGCTTCGGGGCGCCGCCGAGCATCTGGTAGCCCTTGGTGATCGGACCGTTGCCGTTGAACAGGTTGAGCAGCGGCCGGAACGGCGCCAGCAGCGGCACCAGCGAGATGTCGATCGGCGACCCGACCACGGTCAGCGAGGCGACGGGCAGGTCGCCGGAGCGCTCGTCGGCGAGGGTGAGCAGCGAGAAGATCCCGCCGAGCGACCAGCCGATCACGTGCACGGGCCGGTCGCCGGCGTGCTTCGAGACCTCCCGGATCGCGGTCGGCACGACCTCGTCGACCCAGTGCTCCATGCCGAGGTTGCGGTCGCGGAAGGAGACCTCGCCGTACTCCACGAGGTACGTCGGCCGTCCCTCCGTCACGAAGTGCTCCACCAGCGAGCACCCCCGCCGCAGGTCGTAGCAGCTCGACGGGGCCGCCAGCGGCGTCACCAGCAGCACCGGGTCGCCCTGCTCCTGCACGTGGCCGGCCGGGCGGTAGTGGTAGACCTCGCGCAGCGTCCCGTCGTCGATCAGCGTGCGCGGCATCGGGCGCAGGTCGGCCACGCCGCCGTACAGCAGCTTGTGGGCGACATTGCTCGCCGCGGCCACGACCTGGTCCGGGGCGGGGAGCAGGCCGGCTCCGGGCACGGAGCGCAGGGGCACCAGATCCATGAGCGAAAACTACCGCGCCGTGGCTGGACGGTGTGGGGCGTCGCTCACTTCCACGTGATCGACGCCAGCACGGCGTCGAACCACTCCCGGGTGCGCGGGTCGTCCGGCGGCCCCTCCATCTCGAGGATGACGTACTGGCCGTCGTACGAGGTGCCCCAGGTGAGGACCAGCAGGTGGAACTTCGAGCCGTAGCGGATCCGGGTCTCGGTCTCGGCCATGAAGCCGGTGACGCCCTGCACGACCCGGTCCTCCACGCGGGCCAGGGGCGGCACGTTGTCGGCCCGGTCGCCGACGCCCGCGAGGTCGGCGACGGCGTCGAGGGTGTCGGGGGAGCCGGCGTGCATGGTGACCTCGTCGCCGACGATCGACCACGACCTCGTGCCGTCGCGGTGGCTCGCGATCGTGAAGTCCTTCACGTTGGTGCGCCACTCCACGCCGCCGGGGAGGTGGTAGGAGAGCACCTTGCCCTCGACCAGCTGTCCGTCGGCCGCGGGGGGCTCGCTCGCCGTCGGCTCGGCGGTGCCCGACTCGGCGGTGCTCGGCTCGGTGGACCCCGCGGACGGCGTACCGCTGCCGTCGGCCGGCTCCGGCGACGCGTCGTCGCAGGCCGCCAGGGCGAGGGGCAGGAGGAGCAGTGCTGCCGCGGGGAGGGTGCGACGCCGAGAGACCACGCTGGTTCCTTCCGAGGGGTGGACGACCACCGTAGATGCGGGTGGTTTCGGGGACAGGGGGAGGGTAGGACCCGCGTGGTCCCTGAGGGGACCGCCACCCTGTCTCGGAGATCTATCGCGGAGAGCGCACATGTTGCCCACGGAATTCGGCGGCTTCGTCGCAGCCGTCGCGAAGGCGTCACCTCGCGGACTGACCATCGTCGAGGAGGCCATCGACACCGCCATCGGCGAGCTCGAGGAAGAGATCAAGAACGTCAAGCCCGACCAGTTCGAGCAGAACGCCTTCATCCCGAAGTCGGCGTTCGGCACGGCCCACCGCTCGCCCGAGGTCGCGCTGCACCACACGCGCGCCCATGCGGTGATGACGGCCACGCTCGAGGGCGTCGTGGCCGACCTGGAGAAGTTCCGGGAGGCCTGCCGGCTCGCCCACAAGGACATCCAGGGGGTCGAGGACGTCATCACCGTCGACCTGCAGACCAAGCTGGCCATCGCCGAGACCCTGGACGACGGCGTCCGGCGGTACGGCGACACGGCCTACGACCGGGCCGTCAACGACAACGCCGGCACGGTCGCCACCGAGGAGAACCCCGCGACGGAGGAGGGCTGAGCGATGGCCGGGGAGAACATCCGCAAGCTGCTGGACGTCACCGCGCACTCGAACTCGCAGCGGCTCCTCGACGTCGCCCTGACCTGGGGCGCCGACGGCGACGTCCTCGACAAGGTCGCCACCACGCTGAAGACCGCGGCCGAGGAGGTCAAGCGGGGCTTCAGCGACGGCGTCGAGGGCGACCCCGAGGGGGTCGCCGAGCGCGGCAGCAAGGCGTTCCTGACGCTGCACGACGACGTCGTCGAGCGCCGCGACCAGATGTACGCCGCCCGGCGGGTGCTGAACACCGCCGGCACGAAGCTGGCCAACGCCGAGCAGATCAAGACCGACACGCCGACCGAGCCGTCGCCGCTGCGCGACGAGCCCTCG
Organism: Nocardioides humi; assembly: GCF_006494775.1. NCBI lineage: Bacteria > Bacillati > Actinomycetota > Actinomycetes > Propionibacteriales > Nocardioidaceae > Nocardioides > Nocardioides humi. The sequence goes on from NZ_CP041146.1 coordinate 4,710,269, forward strand.
CCCCACGACTACGACCTCCCGTTCGAGTACGTCATCGAGAAGGCGAAGTACGACACCGAGTCGGCGCAGCACAGCGCGGACGTGACCGCCTACGCCGGCGAGGACGAGAAGGCGCGCAAGAAGCTCGAGGCGCTCGACACCGCCTACGCCGAGGCGTCCGCGGAGCTGGCGAAGATCCACGGGGAGCCGGTCTACCCCGAGGACGTGCCCCCGCCGGGGGAGAACGTCCCCGGCGGCGTGCCGGGCGGTCCGGGTCGCCAGGTGCCGACCCCGAGCGACCCGCCGAAGGACCCGCCGAAGCTGCCGCCGCCGTACGACCCGCCCAAGGATCCGCCGCCCTACGACCCGCCGAAGGACCCACCGCCCTACGACCCGCCGAAGCTGCCGCCGCCCTACGACCCGCCGGACCCGGGCGACCCGGGGCGTCCGGTCGGTCCGCCCGTCGGCCCGCCGGTGCTCACGCCGGGCGGACCCGGGGCGGGATCAACCCGATCGCGGCCGGTGTCGTCGGCGCCGGCGTGGTGGGTGCGCCCGGCATCGCCAACGCCGTGCGCGGCGCGCTGGCCGGCCGCGGTCTCGTCCCCGGCCAGCAGGTGGGCCGGATCGGCGCCACCTCCCGCACCGGCGGTCCTGGAGCCCTCGGGCGCGGCGGCGCGGTGCCGGGCAGCCCGGTCAGCCGTGGCGCCGGCGGCCGGGGCGGTGCCGGCGGCGGACGCGGTGGTGCGGCCGGTGCGGCCGGCGGCCGGGGCACGCGCCGCGGTGCGGGCGCAGGCGCCGCGGGTGGCCGGGGTCGTCGCAAGGGTGAGGAGGACCAGTACGACGAGAGGGACCTCTTCGACGACGGCAGCGACTGGCTCGACGACGAGGGGACCGCGCCCGGCGTGCTGGGCTGAGCCCGGACTCAGGAGAGGGTCGCGGGCCGCACCGTCTTGGTGTGGCTGTGGCTCTCGTCCTCCAGCTCCGTCATGAAGCTGTCGGCCCACGCCTTCACGTCGTGCTGGGCGATCTGGCGGCGCATCGCCTTCATCCGCCGGGTCAGCTCCTTGGGCTCGGCGTTGTAGGCCTCGAGGAGCGCGGCCTTCATGCCGTTCATGTCGTAGGGGTTGACCAGCCACGCCTGGCGCAGCTCGTCCGCGGCCCCGGCGAACTCCGAGAGCACGAGCGCGCCGTCGTCGTCGACCCGGCAGGCGACGTACTCCTTGGCGACGAGGTTCATCCCGTCGCGGTACGGCGTGACCACCATGACGTCCGCGGCCCGGTAGAGCGCCGCCATCTCCTCGCGGGGGTACGACGTGTGCAGGTAGCTGATCGCCGGGCGGCCGATCCGGCCGAGGTCGCCGTTGAGGCGGCCGACCAGGCGCTCGATGTCGTCGCGCAGGTTGCGGTAGTGCTCCACCCGCTCCCGGGACGGGACGGCGACCTGGACGAACACCGCGTCGTCCACCGTGAGCGCGCCGTCGCGGATCAGCTCGCCGAACGCGCGGAGCCGGGCGTAGATGCCCTTGGTGTAGTCGAGGCGGTCGATGCCGAGGAAGATCTTGCGCGGGTCGCCCAGTGCCTCGCGGATCGCCTCCGCGCGCTCGGCCACCGACTCCGAGCGGGCCAGCTCCTCGAACCCGGCGGCGTCGATCGAGATCGGGAAGGCGGCGGCGCGGACGGTGCGGCCGTCGGGCAGGTAGACCAGGTCGCGGTGCGTCTTGTGGCCGACCCGCTGGCGGACCAGGCGGATGAAGTTCTGCGCCGCGCCGGGGAGCTGGAAGCCGACCAGGTCGGCGCCGAGCAGGCCCTCGAGGATCTGGCGCCGCCACGGCAGCTGCTGGAACAGCTCGGCGGGCGGGAACGGGATGTGCAGGTAGAAGCCGATCCGCAGGTCGGGGCGCAGCTCGCGCAGCATCTGCGGCACCAGCTGCAGCTGGTAGTCGTGCACCCACACGGTCGCGCCGTCGTTGGCGAGCTCGGCGGTGCGCTCGGCGAAGCGCCGGTTGACCTGGACGTAGGTGTCCCACCACTCGCGGTGGAACTCCGGCTTCGCGACGACGTCGTGGTAGAGCGGCCAGAGGGTGCCGTTGGAGAAGCCCTCGTAGTGCTCCTCGATCTCCTCGGCCGACATCGCCAGCGGCACCAGGTCGAGCCCGTCGACCTTGAACGGCTTGAACTTCTGCGTCCCGCCCGGCCAGCCGACCCAGACCCCGTCGTGGGCCCGCATGACCGGCTCGATCGCCGACACCAGCCCCCCGGGGACCGGCGCCAGCGGTTCTTGCCGTTGCGGTCGGTGACACGGTCGACGGGGAGGCGGTTGGCGACGATCACGAGGTCATGGCCCACGTCCCCACCCTAGTGGTGTCACCGGTGGCGGGGCGGGGTGTCGGGCTGGCCCGACAGCGAGTGTCGTGCTGGCAGGATTCTGTCGACCACTCCCACGGACAACGCTGGACCCATGACCGAGACCCACGTGCTGAGCCCGCCCCCGCAGCCGCCGACCCGGCGATGGCTGCGCGACACCGGCTACGCCCTCGCCGCCCTCCCGGTGGCGCTGGCGGCCCTGGTCGTCGTGGTCGCCCTCGTCGGCGCCGGCCTGGGGCTGTCGGTGGTCATCGGCGGCGTCTTCGTCCTCGTCGTGGGGGTGTACGCCGCCCGCGGGTTCGCGTACGTCGAGCGTCGGCGCCTGGCCGCGTTGACCGGCCGCGCGGTGCCCGAGCCGGCGTACCTGCGGGCCGGAGCGGGCGACCGCTTCTGGCGGCGCACCCTCACGCCGCTGCGGGACCCGCAGTCCTGGCTGGACGTCGTGTGGTCGCTGGTCGGCTGGGTCACGGGGACGGCGGCGTTCGTGGTCGTCGTGACCTGGTGGGCCACCGTGCTGGGCGGGCTCAGCTACTGGCTGTGGTCGTGGTGGGTCCCGCGTGGTGACGACGACACCGGCCTGGCGGAGCTGATCGGCCTCGGCGACAGCCGCCGCGCCGACATCGGGCTGATCAGCGCGATCGGCCTGGCCGCGCTGGTGACGCTGCCGTTCGCGCTGCGGCTCGCGGCGGTGCTGCACGCGAGCCTGGCCTCGGTGCTGCTCACCAGCCGGGCCGAGCTGCAGGGCCGGGTGGCGCGGGTCGAGGAGAGCCGGGAGTCGGCGCACCGGGCGGAGGCGGAGTCCCTGCGCAAGCTGGAGCGCGACATCCACGACGGCCCGCAGCAGCGGCTGATCCGGCTCGGCATGGACCTGGGCCGCGCCCGGGTGCAGCTCGCGGACGACCCCGAGAACGCCGCGCGCACCCTCGACGCCGCCGTCGCCCAGACCCGGGAGGCGGTCGAGGAGCTGCGGGCGCTGTCGCGCGGCATCGCCCCTCCGCTGCTGGTCGACCGGGGCCTGGCGGCCGCCGTGGCCGAGATGGCCGACGGCCAGCCGATCCCGGTGCGGGTCGTCGCCGACGTACCCCCGGAGCTGCCGCTGGCGGTCGAGACGGCCGCCTACTTCGTGGCGGCGGAGGCGTTGACCAATGTGGTCAAGCACAGCGGCGCCGACCGGGCCGACCTGACGCTCGGCGTGACCGACGGGCAGCTGCACGTCACCGTCGACGACAACGGCTGCGGCGGCGCGAGCGCGGTGACCGGGCACGGCCTGTCCGGGCTGCGCGAGCGGCTGGCCGGCGTCGACGGGCAGCTGTTCCTGGCCTCCCCGGCGGGCGGCCCGACCCGGCTGCGCGCGGAGGTGCCCCTGCCGTGAGGATGGTGGCGTGAGGATCGTGGTCGCTGACGACTCCGTGCTGCTGCGCGAGGGTCTCCAGCTCCTCCTCGCGGAGGCCGGCCACGAGGTCGTCGCGGCCGTCGGCGACGGCCCGGCCGTGGTGGGCGCGGTGCTGGAGCACCGGCCGGACCTGGCCATCGTCGACGTCCGGATGCCGCCGAGCCACACCGACGAGGGCCTCCGCGCGGCCGTGGCCTGCCGGCAGGCGTGGCCGGAGGCGCGGGTGCTGGTGCTGTCGCAGTACGTCGTCGCGTCGTACGCCGACGAGCTGCTCGCGACGGGGGAGGGCGGTGTGGGCTACCTGCTCAAGGACCGGGTGAGCGAGGTCGGGGAGTTCCTCGACGCGGTCGCCACGGTGCAGGCGGGCGGCACGGTGCTCGACCCGATGGTGGTCAAGCACCTGATGGGCCGCCGGCGCGACCCGCTGCTCGCGCTCACCCCGCGGGAGTGGGAGGTGCTCGCGCTGATGGCGGAGGGGCGCTCCAACGCCGCCGTCGCCGACGCCCTCGTCGTCTCGCTGGCCGCGGTCGAGAAGCACACCCAGCGGATCTTCGCCAAGCTCGGCCTGGCCCCCGACGACGACCAGTCGCACCGGCGGGTGCTGGCCGTGGTGCGCTTCCTGCGCGCGGATCAGCCGGGGTCGCCGGGGTAGCGGATGCCGACGGCGGCGCGCAGGGCGTCGAGCTGGCGCAGGACCAGCAGGGTCTGGGCGTGGGGGACCAGCGGGCTCTCGCGCAGGCCCTCCCGCACGCAGCGGCCCACCTCCGCGATCTCGTTGCCGTAGCCGCGGCCGAGCACCGGCAGGTCGCCGGCGAGGACGACCTGCCGGTCGGGCTGCGGGCCGCCGGCGTCGTACGGCGTGAAGACCGCGCGCTCCGGGTGGTGGAAGTTCGGCCCCACCTCGACCCGGCCGAGGTCGGTGGCGACCGCGGCCTGCCGGGAGGACCACGACGTCATCGACGCGCTCAGCGCGGCCACCGCGCCGCCGGGATAGCGCCCGGCGATCGCGACGTCGAGGTCGATCCCGCTGGCGGCGAGGCTCGCCACCGCGTCCAGCTCCTCGGCCTCGCCGAGCATCAGGTGGGCGAAGGTCAGCGGGTAGATGCCCATGTCGAGCAGCGCCCCGCCGCCGAGCTCTGGGGCGAACATCCGGTCGGTGAGCGGCGCGTCGACCCGGAACCCGAGCTCGGCCGTCAGCTGCAGCGGGCGGCCGAGCCGGCCGCTGCCGAGCTCGGCGCGCAGCTCCCGGATCACCGGGTGGCAGGCCATCCACATCGCCTCCATGAGGAACCGGTCGTGCTCGCCGGCCAGCCGCACCATCTCCTCGGCGTCGGCGGTGCGCAGGGTCAGCGGCTTCTCGCACAGCACGTGCTTGCCGGCCTCGAAGGCCGCCCGGGCGCCCTCGAGGTGGAGGGCGTGCGGGGTCGCGACGTAGACGACGTCGACCCCGGGATCGGCGAGCAGCGCGGCGTAGCTGCCGTGGGCGCGGGTCCGCCCGTCGCCGTACCGGTCGGCGAAGGCCCGGGCCCCCTCCGGCGTCCGGGAGCCGACCGCGGCCACGTGGGCGCCGGGCACCAGGGCGAGGTCGGCGGCGAAGGTCCGCGCTATCTTGCCGGTGGCCAGGATCCCCCAGCCGAGCGAGTCGGACGTGCCGGTCATGCCCGGACCCTAGGACATGCCGAGGACGTGACCGCCGCGGCGCGGGCGAATGACATCGTTGTGATTCGCGGGTTAGAGTACGAGTCAGCACACCTGTCGGCCTTCCCACCCCGATGCGTCGAGGAGACCTCATGACCGCCGAGCGCAGCACCCAGGAGAACGCCGCCGCCGCGGCCGCTCCCGGCAGCCTCAGCGAACGCGACCGCGCGATCCTCGAGTTCGAGCGCCAGTGGTGGAAGTACGCCGGCGCCAAGGAGAGTGCCGTGCGCGAGCAGTTCGACATGAGCGCCACCCGCTACTACCAGGTGCTCAACGCCCTCATCGACCGTCCCGAGGCCCTGGAGGCCGACCCGCTGCTGGTGCGGCGGCTCCGGCGGCTGCGCTCCCAGCGCCAGCGGCAGCGGTCGGCGCGGCGCCTGGGCTTCGAGATCTGACTCCGTCCAGCCAGCCTCCAGGCTGGCCCGCCCGACCCAGCCCAGAGAGGCGGCCATGACCTTCCCCACCTGGCCCACTCGCAGACACCACCAGCGCGGCGCCGTCCTGCCGTCCCCCGTGGTGCTGCTCACCATCGTCGCCGTCGCCCTCGCGGCGGTCGCCTTCGTCGCCACCCGCGGCGACGGGCCGGCCGAGCGCGACATCTCCGCCACCAAGGCCGCCGCGACGCCCACCGACGCCGAGCCCGCCGACGAGGGCACCGGCCCGAGCGAGACCCCCACCGAGGAGCAGAAGCCGACCCCCAAGCCCGTGGTCCGCGGCGACCACGCCGTCGTCGTCTTCAACAACACCCGCGTCCGCGGCCTCGCCGCCCGGGTCGCCGAGAAGGTCAAGGCCGCCGGCTGGCAGGTCGCCGCCACCGACAACTGGTACGGCACCGTCCCCGCCACCACCGTCTACTTCCCCCAGGGCAAGAAGGCAGCCGCCCGCCAGCTCGCCCTCGACCTCGGCATCGCCCGGGTCCTCCGCGCGGACGCCGACAGCGACATGAGCTCCACCAACCTGACGGTCATCCTGACCGCCGAGCTCGACTGAGCTGGATGGCGCGAGCGCGTCGCTCGTCCCTCGCGCCACGCTGCCGCGCACGCAGTCGAGGTCGTCGCGGTGCGGGGCCGACCGGCGGCCAGCGGCCGGCGCGGCGACAAGCGCCGGCCGTCGTCGGCTCCGGTCGCTCCTCCGTCGCTCCCTGCGCCTCCGCGGCCGACGCGGCGACAAGCGCCGGCCGTCGTCGGCTCCGGTCGCTCCTCCGTCGCTCCCTGCGCCTCCGCGGCCGACGTTCCCGCCGCAGCCTTCCCGCCCCGATCGAACGTTCACCCACCCGCCACCTGTCGTCGAGCGTGACGTGATGGGATAGGCGGGTGAGGTTCACGTCCGAGGACGCCGAGAAGCGGTACGACGCCCTGGTGCGCGTCGCGGCCCGGACGGTCGTCGGCCTGGACTTCGACGGCACCCTGTCGCCGATCGTCGACGACCCGGCGCGCGCCCACATCCACCCGGACGCGCCCGAGGTGCTGATGGCGCTGGCCGAGGAGGTGGCCGCGATCGCGGTGATCACCGGCCGGCCGGCCCGGCAGGCGCTCGACCTCGGCGGGCTGGAGGAGGTCGGCGACGCGCTCGACGCGGCCGGCAAGGAGCTCTTCGTCTTCGGGCAGTACGGCAACGAGCGGTGGACGTCCAGCCACCGCCGGATCATGGGCGCCCGGCCGCCGCGCGGGCTGGCGACCTTCGAGCGGGACCTGCCCCGGGCGCTGCGCAGCGCCGGGGCGAGCGACGCGTACGTCGAGGACAAGGGCCTCGCGGTCGCCGTCCACACCCGCCGCCTGGCCGACCCCGAGGGTGCCTTCGACCGGCTGCTGCCGCCGCTGCGCGAGCTCGCCGACCGGCACGGCCTGGTGCTGGAGCCCGGCAAGGCGGTGATCGAGGTCCGCTCGGCCGGCTCCCACAAGGGGATGGTCGTCAACCGGCTCGCCGCCGTGCTCGACGCCGAGGGCTTCCTGTTCGCCGGCGACGACCTCGGCGACGTCGAGGCCTTCGAGGCCGTCGAGGAGCTCGGCGACCGCGGCCTGGCGGTGCTCCGGGTCTGCTCGGCGTCGAGCGAGGAGAGCGCCCTGATCGCGCTGTCCGACGTGGTCGTGCACGGCCCGGTCGGCGTGCTGGAGCTGCTCGGCCGGCTGGCGGCCGACGCCCGCGCCCTCCGGGAGGGCTGAGCGGTGCGCAGCGTGGCGGTGATCCCGGCCCGCGGCGGCAGCCGGCGGATCCCGCGCAAGAACGTCCGCACCTTCGCCGGGCGGCCGATGCTCGCCTACGCCGTCGAGGTCGCGCTGGCGTCCGGGCTGTTCGAGCGCGTCGTCGTCAGCACCGACGACGACGAGGTCGCCGACGTCGCCCGCGACCTGGGGGCCGAGGTCCCGTTCCGCCGGCCCCCGGCGATCAGCGACGACCACACGCCGATGGCCGAGGTGGTCCTGCACGCCCTCGACGAGCTGGACCGCGCCGGCGAGGAGTACGACGCCGTCTGCACCCTGTTCGCCACCGCCCCTTCCTGCGGGCCGCCGACCTGGTCGCCGGCCTGCGGCTGCTGGAGGACGGCGCCCCGGCGGCGGTCGCCGTCACGGGCTTCGACTTCCCGATCTTCCGCGCCTTCGGGCTCAACGACGACGGCGCGCTGCGGCCGCTGTGGCCCGAGCACGCCGGCACCCGGTCACAGGACCTGCCCGAGGCGCTGCACGACGCCGGGCAGTTCTACTGGACCCGGGTCGAGGTGCTGCGCGCGACCCGGAGCCTGTGGCCCGACGGGATGCGGCCGGTCCGACTGCCCCGGCACCGGGTGCAGGACATCGACGAGCCCGAGGACTGGGAGCGCGCCGAGTGGATGCACCGCGCGCTCGAAGGAGAGGCGCCGTCGTGACCGGCGACCTGGCGCTGCGACCGGCCACCGCCGAGGACGCGGAACGCCTGCTCACGTGGCGCAACGAGCCGGCGACCCGCGCCGCCTCGCTCTCGACCGACGAGATCGACCTGCCGACCCACCGCGCCTGGCTGGCCGCCCGCCTCCGGGACCCCGACTGCCGGCTCCTGATCGTGGAGCACGACGACGAGCCGGTCGGGCAGGTCCGGCTCGACCGGGGCGGCGCGGACGGCGCGACGGCCGAGGTCTCGATCGGGCTGGCCGCCGCCGCCCGGGGCCGCGGCGTCGGCACGCGCGCGCTCCGGCTCCTCGAGGAGCCGGCCCGCGCCTGGCCGGAGGTGCGAGCGCTCACGGCGCGGGTGCGGACCGGGAACGCCGCCTCGGTGCGGGCCTTCCTGGCCGCGGGCTACCACGAGCGGGATCGCGCCGACGACGTCGTCACGCTGGTCCGCGAGCTCTGACCCGCGCGCGCCCCGCGCGGCGGCCGGGTGGCGCCGTACGTCATGCTGGAGACGCCGTGAGCGAGCCGAAGACGGAGGGCGGACATGTTTCAGCTGGGTGATCGCGTGGTCGGGGCCGGCGCACCGCCGCTGCTCGTCTCGGAGATCGGCGCCAACCACGACGGCGACGTCGACAAGGCCGAGACCATGGTCCGGGCCCTCGCCGCCCAGGGCGCCGAGGCGATCAAGTTCCAGCTGTACACCGCCGAGGAGCTGGTGGCCGACGCCGACCGGCCCGTCACCTGGGGGCCGCCCGGCGGCGAGGTGACCGAGGCGATCGGGCCGATGTTCGACCGGCTGGCGCTGCCGCGTGAGGCGGTCCGCGACCTGATGCGGCTCGGCACCGAGCTGGGCATGATCTCCTTCGCCACGCCGTTCAGCGAGGACGGCATCGACTACCTCGAGCAGGTCGGCGTGCCGGGCTACAAGGTGGCCGCCTCCGACGTCGGGCACCTGCCGTTCCTGCGGCACATCGCGCAGACCGGCAAGCCGGTCATCCTCTCCCTCGGCAAGTGCACCCTCGGGGAGGCCGAGGAGGCGATCGACACCCTCCTCGCCCACGGCGCCTCCCAGCTCAGCGTGCTGCACTGCGTCGCGGAGTACCCCGCACCGATCGCGGACATGAACCTGCGCACCATCCCGATGCTGCAGACGATGTACCCCGAGATGGCGGTCGGCCTCTCCGACCACTCGATCGGTACGACGTCCGCGGTGGCCGCCGTCGCGCTCGGCGCCTCGATCGTGGAGAAGCACGTCACCCTGTCGCCGCAGGACGTCGGCCCGGACCACTGGTTCAGCATGGCCATCGACGAGGTGGGCCCGCTCCAGCAGGCGATGCACGACGCGCACGCGGCCCTCGGCGTCGCGCGCAAGCAGGTCACGCCCGGCGAGGTCGCCGAGCGTCGCACGGCCATCCGGTCGCTCGTCGTACGACGCCCGCTCAAGGCCGGCGACCGGCTCCGCGCCGATGACCTCAAGGCGGTCCGTCCCGGCACCGGGCTGCCGCCCCGCTACCTCGAGGTGGTCGACGGCATGGTGCTCACCCGCGACCTCGCGGCCGACACGCCCGTCACCTGGGACGCGTTCAGGTAGGCGCCGCCGCCAGCGCCTCGAGCGCGGCCGCCGCCCGGGCCCGCCCGGCCCCGTCGACCAGGCTCCGGCCGGCCTCGCGCATCCGCGCGCGCAGGCCGGCGTCCTCGAGCAGCGCGTCCAGCGCGGCGACGGCGGGCGTCGGGTCCTGTCGCAGGTCGTCCAGGAGGCCGAGCCCGGCGGCAAGCCCGGCGCCGGTGACCAGCTCGTAGCCCGCCACCTGGTTGTCCACCACGCACACGACCCCGGCGGCGCTGCCGATGCAGAAGAGCTCGACCAGCGAGGTCCCCGAGGCGCTGAGGACGACGTCCGCACGGGCGACGAGCGCCATCAGGGACGGCGGCGGCCCGATCACCTCGACCTGCTGTCCCGCCGCCCAGGCGACCCGGTCGAGGGCGTCCCTCGTCTCGGCCCGCGGCGCGACGAAGGTGGCCCGGCACGGCCGCCCGGTCCGGGCCAGGGCCTCGGCGACGACCGGGCCGGCGCCGAACGCGTCGGTCCCGCCGAAGTAGGCCACCACCCGCGGCCGGTCATCGGGTGGGTCATCGGGCGGGTCATCGGCGTCGCGGGGGTCCGCCGAGCGCCAGGCCAGCACCTCGTCGCGGACCAGTGCGTACTCCGGCCCGGCGAGGACGGGCAGCCCGGGCGCGTAGTCGGCCGCGGAGACGCCGAGGTTCTGGTCGAGGTAGAGGTCGGCCGCCAGGCCGCGCCGGTCGCGGTCCACGATCGCGAGCACCGGCACGGCGAGCGCCCGCAGCTCCCGGCTCGTCGACGCCGGCAGGGCGTAGGAGTCGAGGACGACCGCGTCCGGGCCGAGGGCGGCCAGCACGGGCAGGACCGCGGCGGGCTCGCCGTCGTACGGCCGGACGTCGAACCCGCGCTCGCGCACCTGTCCCGCGGCCCAGGGCACGGCGTCGAAGTCGGCGACGAACGCGCACCGGCTCCCGCGGGCGGCGAGCTCCTCGGCGAGGGCGACGCAGCGCATGACGTGCCCGGTCCCGCGGGTCGGCCCGAGATCGCAGTAGAAGACGATCAGCGACATCGCCGGGGTGCCGGTAGGGCCGCGAGCTGCACGGGATCTAGCATAGGCGTCCATGTCCGAGCTCCAGAACGCGAACCTCCTGATCACGGGGGGCACGGGCTCCTTCGGCAAGGCGTTCATCCGGTACGCGCTCGACCACCTCGAGCCGGCCCGCCTGGTGATCTACTCGCGCGACGAGCTCAAGCAGTACGAGGTCCGTCAGCTCTTCGGCGACGACCCGCGGCTGCGCTGGTTCATCGGCGACATCCGCGACGAGCGGCGCCTGGTCCGCGCCATGCACGGCGTCACCCATGTGGTGCACGCGGCGGCGCTGAAGCAGGTCGACACCGCGGAGTACAACCCGTTCGAGTTCGTGAAGACCAACGTGCTGGGCAGCCAGAACGTCATCGAGGCCGCGATCGACGCGGGCGTGAAGAAGGTCGTGGCGCTCTCCACCGACAAGGCGTCGAGCCCGATCAACCTCTACGGCGCCACGAAGCTCACCGCCGACAAGCTCTTCATCTCGGGCAACCACTACGCCGCCGGCTACGACTCGCGGTTCGCCGTCGTCCGCTACGGCAACGTGATGGGCAGCCGCGGCTCGGTGATCCCGTTCTTCCGCCGTCTCGCGGCCGAGGGGCGTCCGCTGCCGATCACCGACCTGCGCTGCACCCGCTTCTTCATCACGCTCGAGGCCGCCGTGCGCATGGTCGTCGACACCTTCGACCTGATGCACGGCGGCGAGCTGCTCGTGCCCCGCATCCCGTCGATGAAGGTCACCGACCTCGCGCACGCGATCGCCCCGGGCGCGGAGCTCGTCGACGTCGGCCTGCGGCCGGGGGAGAAGCTCCACGAGGAGATGATCAGCCCGGAGGAGGGCCGCCGGGCCGTGGTCGTCCAGGACGGCAAGTACTTCATCATCCAGCCGGACCTCGCGACGTGGGGCTACGAGCAGCCCGCGGGCGCGGTGCCGGTGCCGCCGGACTTCGCCTACCGGTCGAACACCAACGACCAGTGGTACACCGCCGAGGAGCTCGCCGGCCTGCTCGACCTGGAGTCCTGATGTTCCCCTACGGACGGCAGTCCATCTCCGAGGAGGACGTCGAGGCCGTCGCCGAGGTGCTGCGGGGCGACTGGCTGACGACGGGGCCCCTCGTCACCGAGCTCGAGCGGGCGATCGGCGAGCTCGCCGGCGGGCACCGGGCGGTCTCCGCGACGTCCGGGACCGCGGCCCTCCACATGGCGTACGCCGCCGCCGGGGCCGGTCCCGGCACCGAGGTGGTCTGCCCGCCGATGACCTTCGTCGCCTCCGCGTCGTCGGCCTCGATCCTCGGCGCGACCCTCGTCTTCGCCGACGTCGACCGCGAGACCGGGCTGATCGACCCGGGCGCCGTCGAGGCGGCCGTCGGTCCGCGGACCCGGGTGGTCACCGCCGTCGACTACGCCGGCCAGCCCGCCGACTACGACGCGCTGCAGCCGCTGGCCGACGCCGCCGGGGCGCTCACCCTCGCCGACGCCGCCCACTCGGTCGGGGGCACCTCCCTCGGCCGTCCGGTCGGGGACCTGGCCGACATCACCACCCTGTCCTTCTTCCCGACCAAGAACATGACGACGGGCGAGGGCGGGGCCGCGGTCTTCAAGGACGGCGACCTCGCCCAGCGCGCCCACGAGTTCCACTTCATCGGGCTGGTCCGCGACCCTGCGCGGTTCCGGATCACCGACGAGGGCCCGTGGCACCAGGAGGTCCACGAGCTCGGCCTCAACTACCGGCTGACCGACATCGCCTGCGCGCTGGGCCTCTCCCAGCTGCGGCGGCTCGGCGCGTTCAAGCGCCGGCGGGCCGAGATCGTCGCGCGGTACGACGCCGCACTGGCCGGGATGGACGGCGTGAGCACGCTCGGCCGCCGCGAGGGCGTCGACCCGACCTGGCACCTCTACGTCGCGCGGATCCTCGACGGCCGGCGCCGCGAGGTGTTCGAGGCGATGCGGGCCGCGGGCATCGGCGTCCAGGTCAACTACATCCCGGTCTACTGGCACCCGGTCTACGCCGATCTCGGCTACCGGCGCGGGCTGTGCCCCAACGCCGAGGCGTTCTACGCGGAGCAGCTGTCGCTACCGCTGTTTCCCGCGATGACCGACGACGACGTCGACCGCGTGGTGGAGGCGCTCGCGGACGCTCTGGCGTGACGGGGGCGGCGCCGGAGCCGGCGTACCCGGCCCGTCGACGAGGCGGGTCATGAGGCCGGCGACCCGCTCCGTGGCCCGTCCGTCCACCCCGCCCGCGTGGTAGCGGTCGAGCGACTCCTCGGCCCGGGCCAGGCGGGCGGCCCGCAGCGCCGGGTCCTCGAGGAGCTCCTGGATCCGGTCCGCCAGGTCGTCGGGCCCGGCCTCGACGATCCCGGACCCCGCGTCGAAGGCGGGCGGCCCCGCCCGCAGCGCGACACCGGCGAGGTTGACCCCCGGCGTCCGCGCGAGCATGCCCTCGACCAGGTAGTTGGAGTCGACGGCCACCAGCACGTCGGCGGCCGCGGCCCACTCCTGGGTGTCCTCGGAGGTGTAGCGGAGCTCCAGCGCGCTGTCGGCCGCGGTGAGCGGCTCGACGGCCTCCCGGCCCTTCTCAGAGTTGCTCGGCCGGTCCTTGACCACGGCGCTGAGCCGGACGCCCCGCGCGGCGAGCTGCTCGCAGGCGCGCAGGAACGCCCGCAGCGTGTCCTCGTGGGCGTTGCCGGTGTCCAGGGCGGTCAGCCGCCCCGACGAGGTCGTCCCGAACACGACGAGGGGCAGGTCCGGGTCGAGGCCGTGCTTCTCCCGGAGGGACCGGCGGATCGCCTCCTTGTCGCGCCGGAGCTCGGCGTACCCGTCCCAGGCGGGGTTCCCGGTGGCGACGATCCGGTCCGGGGCGATGCCGAGGTCGAGGTAGCCCTCGGCGCCCCGCTCGCCGTACACCGCCAGCACGTCGGCCATCAGGTGCGCGTGCACGGTGTAGGGATCCACCAGCGCCAGGGAGTGCGCGAGGTGCAGGCTCGGCAGGCGGCGGGCGCGCGCCCAGGCGAAGGCCACCTTGCTCGCCGGCAGGAGGTCCTCGCTGCCCACCATGAGGCGGAGGTCGTACGTCGCCCGCGCCATCACCAGCCCCTGGAGGACAGCCGCGGGGGCGGGAAGGTCCTCGTGGACCCGGCGGCGGACCAGCTCGCGCAGCCGGTCGGCCGCCGCGGGGTCGAGCCCGCCGGGCAGCCAGTCGCCGGTGTCGAGGTGGGCGTCGAGGTCGGCGACCGCCTCGCCGATCCGGATGTCCTGCCGGCGCCTCAGCGGGACGAGCTGGTCGAGGACGACGACCTCGGCGCCGCGCCGGTCGGCGATCGTGCGCAGCAGGGGAGTGGCGCCCGCCCCGGGGGTGAGCAGGACGTCGGCCGGACGCTCGGCGAGGAACCGGTCGAGGGCCGGGAGGTGCTTGTCCCACAGCAGGGACACGACGGCGGTGGCCATCACGGCTCCTCGGGGAAGCGGTGGAAGTGGTGGGTGAGCAGGTCGCCCACCAGCTGGTAGTCGGCCGCCAGGGTGAGGTCCACCCCGCGGCGCAGGCGTCCCTCGCAGCCCTGCGCCCACCCGCGCATCAGCGCCGTCGCCTCGGCGTCGGCGGTGCGCGCGGCCCGCCACTCGGCGTACTCCGCCGCGTGGGGCGGGGTGAGGAGGGAGTCCACGGGGACCGCGTGATCCAGCCGCTCGGCCTGCTCCAGCAGCGCGAAGGCCAGGTAGCGGGCGCGGGGCGAGGCGAGCAGCGGGGCGAGGTCGTCGCCGCCGACCTGCTCCAGCGCCGACGCGAGGGTCCGCCGGGACCAGGGCCCGTGCGGGCGGCCGGCCGCGGATCCTCGGCCCGCGCGCCGCTCCAGGACGAGCAGCAGGCGGTGCGTCGCTCCCAGCGGCAGCCCGGCCACGACGGTCCGCTCGAGGAGGTCGACCAGGGCCGCGAGGCGGGGGTCCTCGGGGAGCCAGGACAGGAGCCGGCGCCATGCGTGGGTCCGTTCGAGCGCCGCGAGGGGGGTGGGCTGGTCCGCCGGACCGCCGAGCAGCAGCCCGTACGGCACCGCGTCGACGACGTCCAGCCGGGCCGCGCCCGCGGCCGCGCCGAGGGCGTCCGGGCTCGGCGGGCCGGCCCAGGTCGCGAGCACCCGGGCCCCGGCCGGCAGGCGCCGGGTACGACGCCGCAGCGACCGGGCCCAGGACCCTCCCTGGCCCAGGTCGGTCAGCACGACGGCGCCGTCGGTCCGGTGTCGCTCGACCACGGCGTCCCGCAGCGCCTGCGCCGTGCCGGGCGGCGTCGGGTCGGGCGCGGATCCCGCGACTACGTCTCCCACGCGCGGAGACTATCCACGGCCCCCAGTGCGTTCAACATGTGGACGTCCATCTCGGAATCCGGGACCCCGATTGAGGGCAATCACCGGATAGCCCCTAGGCTGTGCGTGCTCATCCAGAGGGACTGAGGGAACGGCCCTGAGAAGTCCCGGCAACCGCCGCGAACTCCCGTCGTGCCACCTGCGTGCAGGGGTCGGCGTCGCGGAAACGGTGCCAAATCCGACCCGGGCGAGAGCCGCGCGGGACAGATGAGAAGGAGGAATCCATGAGCGCCGTTGTGACCGAGTCCGAGACGACGACCACGACCCGGCCGGGGCTGCGCGAGGGCGCGTTCGGCAACGCCACCGCCCTCTCCTGTCGCGAGTGCGGCCACCAGGTCGCCCTGGGCCCGTTCTACGCGTGTCCGGAGTGCTTCGGTCCGTTGGAGATCTCCTACGCCTTCCCGGCCGTGACCCGCGAGGAGATCGAGGCCGGCCCCCGCAACATCTGGCGCTACAAGGCGCTGCTGCCGGTCCCGACCGACATCGAGACCAGCCCCAACACCGAGCCCGGCTTCACCCGCCTGCTCGAGGCGAGGAACCTCGCCGCCGAGCTCGGCATCGCCAAGCTCTGGGTCAAGGACGACTCGACCAACCCCACGAACTCCTTCAAGGACCGCGTCGTCGCCTGCGCGCTGAGCGCCGCCCGCGAGCTGGGCGCGACGACCTTCGCCTGCCCCTCGACCGGCAACCTCGCCAACGCCGTGGCCGCGGCCGGCGCCCGCGCCGGGATCAAGACGGTCGTCTTCATCCCGAGCAACCTGGAGACGCCGAAGCAGGTCAACTCCGCGATCTTCACCGAGAACCTCGTCGCCGTCGACGGCAACTACGACGACGTCAACAAGCTCGCCTCCGAGATCGCCGGCGAGGAGGAGGGCTGGGCGTTCGTCAACGTCAACGTGCGGCCCTACTACGCCGAGGGGTCCAAGACCCTGGGCTACGAGATCGCCGAGCAGCTCGGCTGGCGGCTGCCCGACCAGATCGTGATCCCGGTCGCCTCCGGCTCCCAGCTCACCAAGGTCGACAAGGCCTTCCAGGAGCTGATCAAGCTCGGCCTGGTCGAGGACAAGCCCTACCGGGTCTTCGGGGCCCAGGCCGAGGGCTGCGGCCCGGTCGCGACCGCCTACAAGGCCGGCGTCGACGCGATCCGCCCGGTCAAGCCGGACACCATCGCCAAGAGCCTGGCCATCGGCAACCCCGCCGACGGCATCTACGTCCTCGACATCGCCCGTCGCACCGGCGGCGCCGTCGAGGAGGTCACCGACGAGGAGATCCGCGCCGGCATCGTGCTGCTCGCCCGCACCGAGGGCATCTTCACCGAGACCGCCGGCGGCACGACGCTCGCCGTCACCAAGAAGCTGGTCGAGTCCGGCCAGCTCGACCCGAGCCTCGAGACCGTTGTCATCAACACCGGCCACGGCCTGAAGACCCTCGACGCGGTCTCCGGCCAGGTCGGCGCCGCGGCCACCATCCCTCCGACCTACAGCGCCTTCAAGGCGACCGGCCTCTGAGCCCCACCCACCAGCAAGAACCCCAGGCAGAAGGAACCTCCATGGCAGTCAGCGTCCGGATCCCCACCATCCTCCGCACCTACACCGGCGGCGACTCCGAGGTGAGCGCCACCGGCGCCACCCTGGCGGAGATCCTCGACGACCTCGACGCCAACTACTCCGGCATCAAGGGCCGGATCCTCGACGAGGACGGCAAGCTGCGCCGCTTCGTCAACGTCTACGTCAACAACGACGACGTGCGCTTCGAGCAGGAGCTCGCCACGCCCACCCCCGACGGCGCCGAGGTCTCGGTGATCCCCGCGGTCGCCGGCGGCTGCTGAGTCATCCCCGCCGCTCGCGCAGGTGGGCGGCCTCGGCCTCGTTCCCGCACTGCGCCAGCGCGGTGTCGTAGGCCAGCCGCGCCTCCTCGGGCCGGCCCAGCCGGGCCAGCAGCTCCGCGCGTACGGCGGGCAGCCGGTGCCCCGGCAGCGCGACGCCGTCGAGCGCGGCCAGCCCGGCCGCCGGCCCGTCCCGCTCGGCGATCGCGACCGCCCGGTTGAGGCGCACGACCGGCGACTCGCGCAGGGCCAGCAGCTCGTCGTACCGGTCGACGATGCGGTCCCAGCGGGTCTCGCCGGCGGTGACGGCGATGGCGTGCTCGGCGGCGATCAGCGCCTGGAGCAGGTACGGCGCCGGGGGCGCGGCGACCAGCGGGCGCAGCAGGTCGAGCGCCTCGAGCGCCTCGTCGTGGTGCCAGCGGGTGCGGTCCTGGTCGGGCAGCAGCACCAGCCGGCCGTCGACCGCGCGGGCGTCGCGGCGGGCGTGCTGGAGGACCATCAGGGCGAGCAGGGCGTCCAGCTCGTCGTACCTCTCCGGCAGCACGGAGCGCAGCACCCGCACCAGCCGCACCGCCTCGCCGGCCACGTCGGCGCGGAGCACGTCGGCGCCCGATCCGGGCGCGTACCCGCTGGTGAACGCCAGGTAGGCCACGTCGGCGACGGCGTCGACCCGGGCGCCCAGCTCCCCCGGAGGAGGTACGACGAAGGCCGCGCCCGCCAGCCGACGGCGGGCCCGGGTCAGCCGGGCCGCCATGGTCGCGGTCGGCACCAGGAACAGGCGCGCGACGTCCTCCGTCGCGACGCCGAGCACCAGACGCAGGGTGAGCGCGGCCGACGCCTCGCGGGACAGCGACGGATGGGCGCACAGGAGCACCAGGCGCAGCCGCTCGTCCATCACGGCCTCTCCTTCCGGCGGCGCGGCCAGCATCCGCTGCGCCTGCTGCTGCAGGGACGCCTCCACCTCCAGCAGCGGCACCTTCCGGGCCGCGACCGCCTCCGTGCGCAGCGCGTCGGTGATCCGGCGGCGGGCCGTGGTCAGCAGCCAGCCCTGCGGGTTCGCCGGAGCGCCGGTCTCCGGCCAGGTGCGGGCGGCCGCCTCGAACGCGTCCGCCAGGCCGTCCTCGGCGAGGTCGACCCGGCGGCACCACGCGGCGAGCAGGGCCAGCAGCCGGCCCCACTCGTCGCGCAGGACGCGCTCGAGCCGCTCCACTGCGGGGGGCTACTCCGGGGCCGCCAGGCAGGCGCGCACCTCGACCGTGTCGCCGGTGCGGGCCAGGATCGCGCAGAGCTCCAGCAGGTCGTCGAGGTCGTCGCTCTCGACGACGTAGAAGCCGCCGAGCTGCTCGACCGACTCGACGTACGGGCCCTCGGTCAGGACGGTCCCGTCGCCGCTGGGCCGCACGACCCGGGCGGTGCGCGAGCTGTCCAGCTGCGCACCGCCGGTGATCCGGTGGCCGCGCTCCTCCAGCAGCCGGCTGAACTCGCCGTGCTGGTCGTACATCGCGGCCTGCTCCGCGGGGCTCGCTGCCTCCCAGGCCTTCTCGTCGCCGGTCAGCAGTACGACGTACTCGGTCATCGCCGATCATCTCCTCAGGGGTGGTGGTGAGTCTGTCACCCCGATGACGGGCGAGGAACCGCCGGATCGACAGGCTCAGCCCAGCAATTGCGCCGCCAGCGCCGCGCTGGCCGGGTAGTCGACCTTGCTCACCGGCGTGCGAGGCACCTCGTCGACGAAGAGCACCGTCTTGGGCACCTTGTAGTTGGAGATGAGCGCCCGGCAGTGCGCGCGCACGTCGTCCTCGGTGAGGGCGGTGCCGTCGCGGCGCTGCACCAGGGCGGTGACCTGCTGGCCCCAGCGCTCGTGCGGGGTGCCGACGACGACCGCGTCGAAGACGTCGTCGTGGCGCAGCAGCACCGCCTCGACTTCCTCGGGGTGGACCTTCTCGCCGCCGGTGTTGATGCACACCGAGCCGCGGCCCAGCACGGTCACCGAGCCGTCCTCCTCGCGGCGGGCGAAGTCGCCGGGGATCGCCCAGCGCACGCCGTCGATCTCCTTGAAGGTGGCGGCCGTCTTGACCGGGTCCTTGTAGTAGCCGAGCGGGACCGGGCCGGAGCGGCCGAGCATCCCGTCGACGCCGACCGGGCACGGCTTCAGGTCGGGGTCGAAGACCTCCACCTGGTCGGTGACGGTGAACCGCGGCGCGCTCTGGCCGCCGTCGGTGCCGTCGTCGATCCGGGACCCGGTGGCGCCGGACTCCGAGGCGCCGTAGGAGTCGAGGATGAACCTCCCCGGCAGCGCGCGGCGGATCTCCTCTCGTACGCCGTCCGAGAGCGGCGCCGCGCCGTTGGACACCGCCGCCAGGCTGGACAGGTCCCACCGGTCCGGCTCGGCGAGGATCGCCTCCGCGACCGGGCGGCCCATCGCGTCGCCGAGGAAGGTCAGCGAGACCACCTTCGCCCTCTCCACGAGGTCGAGGATCTTGACCGGGTCGAAGTGCGGCTCGGTGTAGAGCGCGACGGTCTGGCCCGCCACGTGGCCGTTGCCCAGGATCCACTGGCTCCCGCCGTGCATCATCGGGCCGCAGGCCAGCAGCACCATCGGGCTCTCGACCGCCCTGGCCTCCTCGACCAGCTGCTCGACCGAGTCCAGCGGCGCGCCGTACCGCGCGGCGTTGAGGGCGGCGCGGATCAGGTCCTCGTTGCGCCAGACCACGCCCTTGGGGTTGCCGGTGGTGCCGCCCGTGTAGAGGACGTAGTGGTCGTCGGCGCTGCGTCCGGTGATGCTCCGCTCGGGGGACGCGGCGGCCAGGGCGGCGTCGTACTCCTCGCCGAGGACGATGGTGGTCCGCAGGGCCGGGGTGTCGAGCTCGGCGAGCGCGTCGACGTACTCGGGGGCGACGATGGCGGCCACGCAGTCGGCGTTGTCGTAGAGGTAGGCGAGCTCGTCGCGGAGGTACTTGTAGTTGATGTTGATCGGGACCGCCCGCGCCTTGAGGCAGCCGTAGAGCGCGTCGATCCACTCGATCCGGTTGGTGGAGTGCACCGCGACGTGCTCGCCGGGCCGGATGCCGAGGCCGACGAGATGGTTGGCCAGCCGGGTGGAGCGCTCGTCGATCTCGGCGAAGGTCCAGACCCGGTCGCCGGTGTGGACGGCGGCGCGGTCGGGGAGGCCGTCGGCCATCGCCTCGAGCACGTCGGCCAGGTTGATCGGGCGCGGGGTGGTCTGCGTGGTCGGTGTGGTGGGGGTCACAGTGGACAGCCTGCCAAACTAGAACGCGTTCTCGCTACAGAATGGGACAGGTGACCGACCACCACTACGCGCTCGACCTGGCCTGGCAGGGCAACCGCGGCACCGGGACCAGCGGCTACCGCGACTACGACCGCGACGTCCGCCTCACCGCCGCCGGCAAGCCCGACCTGCTCGGCTCCGCCGACCCGACCTTCCGCGGCGACGCGAGCCGCTGGAACCCCGAGGAGCTGCTGCTCGCCGCGCTCGCCCAGTGCCACCTGCTGTCGTACCTCCACTCGGCGGTCAGCCACGGCGTCGTCGTGGTGGCGTACGACGACAGCCCGGTCGGCACCATGGCGCAGATCGGGCAGGGCGGCCGGTTCACCTCGGTCACGCTGCGCCCCCGGGTCACCGTCGCCGACGCCGGCATGGTCGAGACCGCGCGGGAGATCCACGCCGAGGCGAGCCGGAACTGCTTCATCGCCGCGTCGGTGAGCTTCCCCGTCGGCCACGAGCCGGTGATCGAGGTCGCAGCGGGCTGACACCCGCGCGCCACCGGCCCGCCACGATCCGTTCAGGATCGTCTGGTTCAAAGCAGCCATGAGCCGCGCCCGCACCGCCCTGGTCGCCGCCGGCGTGGTCCTCGCCGGCGTGGGCGTGACGACGGGCGGCGGGCGCGAGCTGCTGCGGCGGCAGGCGGCGATCGCGCGGGCCCGGATCGGCAAGCCGCTGGGCGAGGACGCGATCCCGGCGGACAAGGTGTGGAAGAGGAAGTCGTACGACGGCCCGCCGCTCCACCTGCTCGTCCTGGGCGACTCGATCGCCGCCGGGCTGGGGGCCGAGCGACCGAAGGACACCCTCGGCGCGCGGATCGCCCGTGGTCTCGCGGGCGAGCTGCGGCGGCCGGTGGCCCTGCGGACGGCGGCGGTCGTCGGCTCGGAGAGCTCGGCGCTGGCCGGACAGCTGGACGGGCTGACCGGCGGCTACCACGCCGACGTCGCGGTGATCGTGGTCGGCGGCAACGACGTCACCCACCGGGTGCCCACGGCGACCGCCGCGGCCCTGTTGGAGGAGGCCGTGGTCCGGCTGCGCACGCAGGGGACCGAGGTCGTGGTCGGCACCTGCCCGGACCTCGGGGCGCTCCGGCCGGTCCCGCAGCCGCTGCGCTCGCTGGGCTCGCGGATGTCGCGCCAGCTGGCCGTGGCGCAGGCGGAGGTCGCCGTACGCAACGGGGCGCACGCGGTCTCGCTCGCCCACGTCGTCGGGCCCTTCTTCATCACCAACCCCGACGAGATGTTCAGCCTGGACCGGTTCCACCCGAGCGCTCTGGGCTACAAGCGCACCGCCAAGGCGCTGCTGCCGTCGGTGCTGCTGGCGCTCGGGCACGCGGAGCGGGTGCCGTTCGGACACACCGCCCCGCCTCCTAGTCTCGAGCCGTGACCTCCGTCCTGCTCGCGACCTTCGACCTGATGCCCGACGGCGAGCCCGGCGGCGCCGCGCTGACCGAGGCCCTCGCCGCCCGCGGGATCGAGGCGCGGTGGGTGTGCTGGGACGACCTGACGGTCGACTGGGCCGCCGCCGACCTGGTGGCGGTGCGCTCGACCTGGGACTACCACCGTCGGCTGCCGGCCTTCCTCGCCTGGGCGCGGGAGGTCGCGGCCGTGACGACGCTGCTCAACGGAGCCGAGGTGTTCGCCTGGAACGCCGACAAGGCCTATCTCGCGGAGCTCGCCGCCGTCGTACCCGCCGTCCCGGTCGTCCCCACGACCACCCTCGACGACACCGACCTCGCCGGCGGGCTGGCCGCGGCGCTCGGGCGCTGGGGGAGCGTGGTCGTCAAGCCGCGCACGGGTGCCGGCGGCGTGGGCGTCGTGGTCGTCGAGAGCATCGCCGACCCACGGCTCGAGGGCCTGGTCGCCGGGCCGTGGATCGCCCAGCCGCTCGTCGACTCGGTGCGCACGACGGGCGAGTCCTCGGTCTACGTCCTCGACGGCGTCGCGGTCGCCCAGGTCGACAAGGTCGCGGCCGCGGGCGAGGTCCGGGTCCACGAGCTCTACGGCGGCCGCAGCGAGCCGGTCGCGCTCGACCCGGCGCGCGCGGCGGTCGCGGCGGACGCCGTACGCACGGTGGCGGCGCGGCGGGACGCGGACCTGGCGTACGCGCGGGTCGACCTGATGTCCTGGGAGGGGCGCTGGGTGGTCAGCGAGCTGGAGCTGATCGAGCCCGGCCTGTACCTCGACGTCGAGCCGGCCAACGCCGAGCGCTTCGCGGCCCTCGTCGCGGGGCGGCTGGGACGGTCCTGAACCGGGTTCCTCCTTGCACTCGCCATGGTCGAGTGCTAAACATGGCGTTAGCACTCTCGTCTGGAGAGTGACAACGGACATCGCGAAGGAATCGCAGGAGTTATGTCGAAGCTGATTGCTTTCAACGAGGAGGCCCGGCGCGGCCTCGAGCGTGGCATGAACACGCTCGCGGACGCCGTGAAGGTCACCCTGGGCCCCAAGGGCCGCAACGTCGTGCTGGAGAAGAAGTGGGGCGCCCCCACGATCACCAACGACGGTGTCTCCATCGCCAAGGAGATCGAGCTCGAGGACCCCTACGAGAAGATCGGCGCCGAGCTGGTCAAGGAGGTCGCCAAGAAGACGGACGACGTCGCCGGTGACGGTACGACGACCGCGACCGTCCTCGCCCAGGCGCTGGTCCGCGAGGGTCTGCGCAATGTCGCCGCCGGCGCGAACCCGATGGGTCTCAAGCGCGGCATCGAGGCCGCCGTCTCCGCCGTCTCCGAGCAGCTGCTCGGCATGGCCAAGGAGGTCGAGACCCGCGAGCAGATCGCCGCGACCGCGACCATCTCCGCCGGTGGCGACACCACCGTCGGCGACGCCATCGCCGAGGCGATGGACAAGGTCGGCAAGGAGGGCGTGATCACGGTCGAGGAGTCGAACACCTTCGGCATCGACCTCGAGCTCACCGAGGGCATGCGGTTCGACAAGGGCTACATCTCGGCCTACTTCGTCACCGACCCTGAGCGCATGGAGACCGTCCTCGAGGACGCCTACGTGCTCATCGCCAACTCCAAGGTCAGCAACGTCAAGGACCTGCTGCCGCTGCTGGAGAAGGTCATGCAGTCGGGCAAGCCGCTCGTCATCATCGCCGAGGACGTCGACGGCGAGGCGCTGTCGACCCTGGTCGTCAACAAGATCCGCGGCACCTTCAAGTCCGTCGCGGTCAAGGCGCCCGGCTTCGGCGACCGCCGCAAGGCCATGCTGCAGGACATCGCCATCCTCACCGGCGGCCAGGTCATCTCCGAGGAGGTCGGCCTCAAGCTGGAGACCGCCGGTCTCGAGCTGCTCGGCCAGGCCCGCAAGGTCGTCATCACCAAGGACGAGACCACCATCGTCGAGGGTGCCGGCGACGCGGCCCAGATCGAGGGCCGGGTCAACCAGATCCGCGCCGAGATCGAGAGCTCCGACTCCGACTACGACCGCGAGAAGCTGCAGGAGCGCCTCGCCAAGCTGGCCGGCGGCGTGGCCGTCATCAAGGTCGGCGCGGCCACCGAGGTCGAGCTCAAGGAGCGCAAGCACCGCATCGAGGACGCCGTCCGCAACGCGAAGGCGGCCGTCGAGGAGGGCATCCTCCCCGGTGGTGGCGTCGCGCTGGTCCAGGCCGCCGCTGCCGCGTTCGAGAAGCTCGAGCTCGACGGCGACGAGGCCACCGGTGCCTCCATCGTCAAGGCCTCGGTCTCCGCTCCGCTCAAGCAGATCGCCATCAACGCCGGCCTCGAGGGCGGCGTCGTCGCGGAGAAGGTCGCCGGCCTCCCCGCCGGCCAGGGCCTCAACGCCGCCACCGGCGACTACGTCGACCTGCTGGCCGAGGGCATCATCGACCCGGCCAAGGTGACCCGCTCGGCCCTCCAGAACGCCGCGTCCATCGCCGCGCTGTTCCTCACCACCGAGGCCGTCGTCGCCGACAAGCCGGAGAAGGCCGCCCCCGCCGGCGACCCGACCGGTGGCATGGGCGGCATGGACTTCTGAGTCCACCGCTTTCTCAGCAACACTCGCAGGGCCCTCGCTTCGGCGGGGGCCCTGTGGCACTATTTCGGCCTGACGACCGGGTTGGGTCGAGCCTCAGCCTCTTGTCGACAGACTCTTGTGCGGAACGCTGAGGCGTGCTGCCTGCGAAATTCCCGGTGCGGCGTGCGGCCTCAAACGCGGCGCTATGTCGCGGTCGCGTCAGCGACCAGGGTGATACTCGCCTGTCAGGTACCGGATGAATCGGTCAGCACGATCGATATACGTGTGGACCGTGTTCTCGCTCAGGCCAGCTTCGCGAAGATCTCGCTCGAACTCGCCAAGGCTGGTCCTCAGTTCTGTCGTCGTCCAGATTCTGTCCATGAGCATCAGCGTGGATGTAAACACTGGGGGCTTGTATAGTGCATCGACCCAGGCGAACGATTCGGCAACCTCGCGGCGATGACGCGCCGGCAAGCGGCGGAAGGACACAGCCGTCCGCGCCGGCGGTGCAGAAAGTGTCGGACGTCCCTCCTAGCCTCCAGGCGTCGCCAAGTCGGCGGCGAGCAGAAATAGGAGTAACCCGTGAAGGTTTCGGCTTACCACTCCAGCAACAAGTCCGACCCGGACGTCTATCACGACCACAGCGACTGTCCCACCGGTCAGCAGATTCCCTCGTACGACAAGGTCAGCGGCACCGGCGGTTTCCCGCGCTGCAAGCAGTGCGTTGATAAGGGGTGACCGTTTGGCGCTGGGGCCCGGTGAGCCCCTGACGCGGTGTCGACGTGAGCGCTATGGGCGGCAGGGTGATGTCGACCGGAGTAAGCGCGGTTCATGGAACGACGTCTCGACACGCCCAAAGTTCATTTGAGCACACCTGGGACTGGATTCGTGTACGGTTCGGTACGTGAGTGAACAGGACAAGGTGATCGGCAGTCTCCGGCGGGGTCGCATCCTGGACGGCGTCCGGTGGGCCTTCTGGTCAGCTGCAGCCGGCGTGGCCGAGGACTTCCGTCCCGGGAAAGGCTATGACGAGGGCTGGTGTGGCTTCAGTCGGCACACCCTGCTGCGGGACCGGCTCGATCGCGTGTTCTCGCTCGGCCCATACTTTATCCAGCCGGACGCTGACCCACGCGAGAATCTCGACGTCCTCTTCGAAGCCATTCCTGAGGGCGAGCGCCAGACATTCCCCTTCATCAAGCCCGGGTCTGTCGACCGGGCAGACCTGAACGGCAGCCCGGGTTGGAGATACAAGGGACGCCGGCTGCTCATCGCCTCGATACCTCACGACGACATCGACGACATCGCGTGGCAGCGCCGATCGGCGACGAAGCAGCTGGTTGCATCTCAACCCGACCCGGATGTGGAGCAGGACAGCCTGCTGCATCGGCTCGCAGCTGAGGGCGACAAGGCGGCGCAAGCGATGGTCGCGGCGCTAGAGGCGGCGACCCCTCTCGACATCCCCACTTTTCTGATCGGCCACGGCGATGACCTGATTGGCAGTGGTCGCCAGCGTCTGATCGTGGGTCGTCCACAACTGCATGCCCGAGAGCCGTGGGCCTGGATTCACAACCTCCTCACCACACCGCCGCCAACCACCGGAGGGCTCAAGCCGCCGGCGACCTCGCCCGACCCGACGCAGGCTCCTGACGCGCAGGTCAGGCTGCGGCAGCGTTCGGAGACGCTGAAGACCTCGAACGGTGACAGTGCACCCAGCGACGCGACCGTGGCAATGCGAGCACCGCAGCGCCGACGTGACCAGGCGTGAGCGGCAACTACACGGCCAGAGACGCAGCTGCCTTGTTCGACGGCAGCCGGCTCACTTTGGCGCGTCAGCTAGCTGGACTACGCAAGAACGAACTCGCCCGCATCGTCGATGTGACCGCGACCGCAGTGGCAGCGTGGGAGTCCGGACGGTCGAAGCCAAACCCAGGTAACGTCGCGAACCTGTCACTCGGGCTCGGTGTCGACCCCGGATTCTTCGTCGCTCGACCCGTCGACCAGGCAGCTGGAACCACAACACCGCACTTTCGATCACTGCGGTCGACCAGTCAGATGATGCGCGACCAGGCCCATTCGTACGGACAGGTTGCCGTCGAGGTCGCAGCTGCCCTTGAGGTCCACGCCGAACTGCCCGAGATCGATGTCCCCCGCTACCCCGTCAGTGTTGAGGACCCGATCGAAGCTGTCGACGAGGCTGCCCGTCACGCTCGGAAGGCATGGAACATGGCGCCGGGGCGGGCGCCACACCTGATCCGATTGCTTGAGAACCATGGCGTACTTGTCGTCTTCAGCCCGTCGGCCTCAGCCAGTCTGGATGCGTTCTCCTTCGATTCCACGGTCCGACCAGTGGTGATCCTCAACCCGATCAAGCGCGACTTCTACCGTCAACGCTTCGACGTTGCTCATGAGCTCGGCCACCTGGTCATGCACGCTGATGCCGATCCCGGGTCCAAGATCGTCGAAGATCAGGCGCACCGGTTCGCTTCTGAGTTCCTTCTCCCTGCGACGGATATCGAGCCCGAACTCCCCAAAGGACTCAACAAGGGCACCTGGGTTCGGCTCAGCCAGCTCAAGGAGCAGTGGGGGGTCTCGATGGCCTCCTTGCTCTATCGGGCGAAGGTGCTAGGCACCCTTTCCGACTCGTCGTATCGGAATGCGATGGTCACAATGACCCAACGGGGCTGGCGGCGAGCGGAACCAGGATTGATCGCGAGCATCGAGCAACCGTCGCTGCTGCCCGCGACCGTCGAACTGCTGAGCTCGGCTGGCATCGATGTCGACGACATCCAAACTCAATGTCGCGTACCGGTGAGGCTGTTCGAGACCATCACCTCCCGCGCTCCAGGCCCCATTCAGGAAGTGGCCGACCCGAGCGAGGCGGCCGCAGGCAACCGGAACATAACGTCGCTGCTGAGATTCTGACCACTCCAAATCGATGAGGTCGGACCGTCATGATGACCTCCGCCAGGCACGGCGGGCGGGATTGCCCAGCGGTCCCTTTAGCGTCGCTGAACACCGTCACAAGGGAGTCGGGCAGGCGCGTCATAGTGGGCGGTCTGACGCGATGAGTCGACTGACCTACGAGCCGTGAGCCCGTGCCCGAACATCCGGAAGGTGACGCTGCAACGCCGAAGTCATGTCGTGTCGAGGAGTTCGACCCGGAGGTTGGCCGGGTTCGGGTAGGTCTCGCCGAGGATGGTGCCGTCGGGGGCGCGGAGCAGATCAATGCGAGCGGTGCCGCGAGGGGTGACCATGCGGGCGAGGCCGTGAGGGGTGATCCAGCGGTAGGCGGCGAGGCCGAGTTGGCGCACCTGGTAGCCACCGCCTCCGGCGGGGAGGCGGGCGTGGGTCTTGATCCGATGGTGCCTGCGGGTCAGTGGGGCGGCGTTGGCGTCGCCGGTCTGGTGGGGTGGGCCGCCGCGGGTTGGTGGGACGTAGGGGGTGGCGTGGTCCAGGTCGAGTCGGCCGGTGAGGCCGGCGCCGTTGGTGGAGTGGGGGAACACGTCGCCGCACATGCGCTGGATCGCCCGCTCCCGGACGACGGTGGGGTGCTCATAGGCGTTCACGTTGCTGACGCCGGCCAGGTCGAGCACGGGCCGCAGGGAGATGTCGCGGCGGCCCAGGAGCTCGGCCAGCTGCTCGAGCAGGAAGGGCCCCAGCCCCTCGACCCGGGCCACACCCGGAAGGACGCCGGCCAGCGCGAGGGCGGAGAGGTGGACGTGCACGATCGCCCTGCGGGTCCGGGCCGGCTTGCGCGGCGCGGCTGACGCGGTCTCGTCGGAAGGGAACGGCTCGTGGAGGCCGTCGAGGAAGGCGGCCGCGGCGTGGGGGTTGGCCAGCAGGGTCAGGGCCTGGGCCCGCAATTGGGACCGGGTGGCGGGCTGCTCGTCGCCGGCCAGGTCCTGGTTCGCGTCGAGGGCGTCGGCGAGATCGTCGATGACGGCGTCCAGCTCGACCGCCGCGCCGGCGGGCAGCCTCGCGGCGAGACGGCGGGTGGCGGCCTCGCCTCCACCGACGGCGCTCGGGTCGAGGATGTCGCCGGGGCGGGCGTGGGAGAGCCAGCACCCGGTCTTGGCGGCATCGACGGCGACCCGCGCCTGATGGGCGGCCAAGTCGGCCTCGATCACCTTGGCCTCGGCGATCCGCAGGATCCGGCCCGGGGACTCGTCGACAGCCGCCGCCACGGCGGTGTCGACCAGCCGCACCGCGTCGGGGTCCAGCTCCCGCGTCATCGACGCGACCTTGCGTGCCAGCCACACCGGCATCCGCAGGTCGAGCACGTGGCGCCACACCAGCGGGAGCCGGTGGCGCAGGTCCAGCGCGGCGGCCGCGAGGTGCTGCACTCCGATGTGGCCGGCCCGGAAGGCGATCGCGAGCTCGGCGAGGCACAGCTCGGCGACCTCGGGTGTGCCGTCACCGCCGAGCCGGACCAGGCGGTCCCCGCCCCTCGCTACGGGTACGGCGTCGGGCCGGGCCTGCGGGTCGTCGCCGTGGCGGTCGCACCACTCCAGGACCAGGAGCAGCTGGTCGACCTCGGCCCGGCGCCGCGCGGACAGGTTGGACTCGGCGACGGCCAGCAGTTCCGCTGCGGTCAACTCTCGGAGGTCCAGGTCCATGTGCCTAGTGGATCACCAGGGTCCGACACAACCCCTGCCACCTGCCTCAGGGCACCCGGACCAGACAGCTCGTCGGCGTCGCGAACGGCCGGAGCAGCGGATCGTCCCCCTCGGGTACGTCGAGCAGGCCCGCGAGCATGCCGCCGTGCAGCGCACACACCAGCTCCTGGTGGGAGTCGACGAGCTCGCGGAACGGGCAGTTGAGCAGGTGGATCTCGCGGGGGCGGCGTACCGGCCGCGGCTCGGGGTCGAATCCCATCTCGGCGAGGACGGCGACCGCGGCGCCCGGTGTCGTACGACGGCCGCGGGAGCGCGCCGCGGCCAGCCGCGTGCCCCAGGCGCGGCCGGCGGCGTGGGCCGCCTCGGCCGGGTCGGGCGCGGTCGCGGCGAGGTCCTCGACGAGCACGTCGGCGAGCAGCCGGTAGTTGCGTTGGCCGCTGCGCGTCCCCTGCGGGGTGGGAAGGTAGACAGCGCGCGGGCGGCCCTTGCCGCCCGTCGGCCGGGACTCGTGCAGGACGAGGCCGGCGTCCTCCAGGGCGGTGGCGTGGAATCGCACGGTGTTGGGGTGGAGATCCAGGCCGGTCGCCAGGTCGTCGACGGTCACCGGCGCCGCGGCGGTGCGGATCGCGACCAGCACCCGGCCGCGGGTGCCGGTCACCTCGCTGTGGGGAGTGCCGACCGCGGAGGGAAGGGCCATAGGTCCCATTTTATACAACATGACTGTGAATTAATCTCGAGTCATGAACGAGCTGCCCCTGAGTGATGTGTCCGGCGACTGCGGCTGCGAGGAGGAGCACGGCGATCCGGTCCTCGACGTGCGTCCGGTGCCCCACGCGATCCGTCATGCGACCGTGTTCGGCGCGCTGAGCGCCATCCGGTCGGGCCGGGCGATGGTGCTGGTGGCGCCGCACGACCCGCTGCCGCTGCTGGCGCAGATCGCCGACCGCGAGAACGGCGCCATCGAGGTCAGCTACCTCCAGCGCGGTCCGGAGGCCTGGCGGCTGCGCCTGGCACGCCGGTGACCACGAGGCGTCCGGCCGCCCGGACGCTGCCCGGACGCTGCCCGCCCGAGCACGGCCTTGCGCGGAAGGCCGAAGATGGCAGGATCACCCGGAGCGGCCGCGGGCCGCGAGCAGAGGAGGGCTTCAGCATGGACGGCACATCTCTGACCGCACTGGCGGAGCAGCAGCTCGAGACCGCGCGCGAGGCCCACAGCGGCCGCGCCGCCGTCACCGTGTACGGCGGCCACGAGCATCGGCTGCGGCAGACGCTCATCGCGCTGCGGGCGGGCACGCGTCTCGGCGAGCACGACGCGCCGGAGGAGGCGACCCTGCAGGTCCTCGACGGCGAGGTCGCGCTCCACGCGGGCTCCCAGGTGTGGAACGGAAGCGCGGGCGACCACCTCACGATCCCGCCGCAGCGCCACGACCTCGAGGCGCTGACCGACGCCGCGGTCTTGCTCACGGTCGCCACCTGAGCACCGGATGAGCACCGGATGAGCCTCACGTGAGCACCGTGCGCGGCCTCCTCCTCGCCGCCGGCGCGGGGACCCGGATGGGCATGCCGAAGGCCCTGGTCCGCGACGACGACGGCCGGTCCTGGCTGACCCGGTCGGTCCAGGTGCTGCGCGACGGCGGCTGTGCCGGTGTGACGGTGGTCCTCGGCGCGGCCGCCGACGAGGCAGAGGGGGTGCTGGCCGACGGCCCGGCCGACCTCGCCGCCGTCGAGGTCGTCCGCGCGCACGCGTGGGAGGCGGGCATGGGCGCGTCCCTGCGCGCCGGACTCCGGATCCTCGCCGACCACGACGGGGACGCCGCGCTGATCCACCTCGTCGACCTCCCCGACGTGACCGCGGAGGTCGTCGCCCGGGTCCTCGCCGAGGGCGCGGGCAGCGGCACCGCGGCGCTCGCCCGGGCGTCGTACGACGGCGTGCCGGGCCACCCGGTCCTGCTGGGCCGCGACCACTGGGAGCCGGTCGCCGAGAGCGCGGCGGGGGACCGGGGCGCCCGGGAGTACCTCGCCGCCCACGACCCGCTGCTGATCGAGTGCGGCGACCTCGCCACCGGAGCAGACGTCGATCACCGACGCAATCCCCGTTGACATTGGCAACACTTGCCAACCTCACGCCAACGACCGCCCCCTAGCCTGGGTGCATGGACACCCGCGTCGCCGATCTCGCGCGCCGGCTGGAGGAGACCGGCTACCTCTGTGACGACGAGCTGGCGACGGTGCTCTTCCTGTCGCTCGAGATGTCCCGGCCGCTGCTCCTGGAGGGCGAGCCCGGGACGGGCAAGACCGCGCTGGCGGAGGCGATCGCGGAGGCGCTCGACCAGCCGCTGATCCGGTTGCAGTGCTACGAGGGGATCGACGCCACGCAGGCGCTCTACGACTGGGACTTCCCGCGCCAGATCCTGCACCTGCGCGCCCTGGAGGCGCTGTCCGGCGGCAGCCGCGGCGACGTCGAGGAGGCCGAGAAGAGCCTGTACGACGAGCGGTTCCTCCTGGCGCGACCGGTGCTGGCCGCGCTGCAGCAGAGCCCGGCGGTGCTGCTCATCGACGAGGTGGACCGTGCCGACGACGAGTTCGAGGCGTTCCTCCTGGAGGTGCTCTCGACCTTCCAGGTGACCATCCCCGAGCTCGGCACCGTCCAGGCGGCCACGCCGCCCACCGTCGTCCTGACCTCCAACCGCACCCGTGAGCTGCACGACGCGCTCAAGCGCCGCTGCCTCTACCACTGGATCGACCACCCGGGCCTGGAGCGCGAGGTGGCGATCGTGCGTCGCCGGGCGCCGGAGGTGAGCGCGGCCCTGGCCCGGCAGGTGGTCGAGGTGGTCCAGCAGCTGCGCGCCGGCGGCGACCTGCTCAAGCCGCCCGGCGTGGCCGAGACCCTCGACTGGGCGCGCGCCCTGCAGCACCTCGGCACCGCCGAGCTCGACGTCGAGAGCGCGGCGAGGACCCTCGGCGCGCTGGTGAAGTACCGCGACGACGCCGAGCGGGTGCGCGCCGCGCTCGAGCGGATGCTGGCGCGATGACCGACTTCTTGACCGGCTCTGACGCTTCTCGCCCGTTGCAACGGCCAGGAAGCGCAGGAATCACCGCTGAAGAGGTGATTCCTGCCCACGACGCCGACGAGATCCTGCTCGGCTTCGCGACCGCGCTCCGGGCAGCGGGGGTGCCGGTGACCCAGGACCGCACCCGGGCCTACCTGGACGCCGTGGCGCTCGTCGGCATCGGCGACCGCACGGCGACCCGCGCGGCGGGGCGCGCCACGCTCTGCGCGACGCCGGAGGACCTCGAGCGCCACGACCGGGTCTTCGACGAGTGGTTCCACCGCGACGTCGTCACCCCGACGAGCAGGCCGCGGACCGTCCAGCCCCAGCCGGCCGCGGCGCTCCTGCCCGACGACCAGGACACGACAGCGACGGCGGGCCAGGACGACGACCCGGTGCGGGCCGCGGCCAGCGCCGCCGAGGTGCTGCGGCATCGCGACGTCGCGACCCTCGATCCGGTCGAGCGGGCCCGGCTCGCGGCGATGTTCGCGACGCTGCCGGTCCGGCTGCCGTGGCGGCCGACCGCGCGCCGTACCCCGCACCGGCGGGGCGACGTCGACGCGTCCCGCACACTGCGCGCGAGCCTGCGCCGGATGGGGGAGCCGGCCGAGATCCACCGCCGCCGGCGCACGACCCGCCCCCGGCGCGTGGTGCTGCTGATCGACGTGTCCGGCTCGATGAGCGGGTACGCCGACGCGCTGCTCCGCCTCGCCCACCGGGTCACGCAGGCCGGACCCGACCGGGTCGAGGTGTTCAGCCTCGGCACCCGGCTGACCCACCTCACCCGTGCACTGCGGCGCCGCGACCCGGACCGCGCGATCGCGGCGGCGGGCGACGTCGTACCGGACTGGTCCGGCGGCACCCGGCTCGGCGAGACGCTCCGGGCGTTCCTCGACCGGCACGGCCGTCGCGGGATGGCGAGGGGCGCCGTGGTGGTCGTCTTCAGCGACGGCTGGGAGCGTGGGGACGCCGCGTTGCTGGCCGAGCAGGTCGACCGGCTGCGCCGCATCGCGCACCGGGTGATCTGGGTCAACCCGCACCGCGGCAAGGACGGCTACGCCCCGGTGCAGCAGGGGATCGTCGCCGTCCTGCCCCATGTCGACGCGTTCCTGGCCGGCCACTCGCTGGCGACCTTCGACGCGCTGCTCGAGGAGGTCGGCCATGCGTGAGGTCCTGCCCCAGCTGCTGCGGTGGTGGGAGGCCGGGGAGACGGTCGGGATGGGCACCGTCGTGGCCACCTTCCGCTCCGCCCCACGGCCGCCGGGCGCCTCGATGCTGGTCGGGCCGGACGCGTCCGCGGTCGGCTCGGTCTCCGGCGGCTGCGTGGAGGGCGCGGTCTACGACCTGGCCCAGGAGGTCATCACCTCCGGCACGCCGACCCTGCAGCGCTACGGCGTCTCCGACGACGACGCCTTCGCGGTCGGCCTCACCTGCGGCGGCATCCTCGACGTCTACGTCGAGAAGGTGAACCGGCAGACCTTCCCCGAGCTCGGCGAGATCGCCGTCGACATCGAGGACGGACGGCCGGTGGCGGTGGCCACCGTCGTCGACCATCCCGACCCGTCGTACGTCGGCCGGCGGATGGTCGTGCGTCCCGAGCAGGCGCCGGCGGGCACCCTCGGCAGTCCTCGCATCGACGCCGCGGTGCACGACGACGCGCTCGGCCTGCTGGCATCGGGTCACCACGGCACGCTGACCTACGGCCCCGACGGCGAGCGGCGCGGCGAGGGGATGCGGGTGTTCGTGTGGGCGTTCGCGCCGGCGCCGCGGATGCTGGTCTTCGGCGCGATCGACTTCGCCGCGGCGGTGGCGCGGGTCGGCGGCTTCCTGGGCTACCACGTGACGGTCTGCGACGCGCGGCCCGTGTTCGCCACGACCAGCCGGTTTCCGGGGGCCGACGAGGTCGTCGTGGAGTGGCCGCACCGCTATCTCGCCGCGGAGCAGGAGGCGGGGCGGATCGACGCCCGCACGGTGATCACCGTGCTGACCCACGACCCGAAGTTCGACGTGCCGCTGCTGGAGGTGGCGCTGCGGCTGCCCGAGGTCGGGTACGTCGGCGCGATGGGCTCGCGCCGTACCCACGAGGACCGGATCGAGCGTCTCCGCGAGGCCGGCCTCACCGACGTCGAGCTGGCCGGCCTGCGCAGCCCGATCGGCCTCGACCTCGGCGCCCGCACGCCCGAGGAGACCGCGATCAGCATCGCCGCCGAGATCGTCGCCGGCCGCTGGGGCGGCTCGGGGGAGCCGCTCGGCGTGCTCTCGGGCCGCATCCACGCCTGAGACGCCTCTATCCACAGCCCCGCGACCCTTCTTTGACATCGCCGCCGCCCTGAGGTCGACTGTGCCTGCCCATCTTGAGATGGGCATACCCACACGACATCTCGGGAGTCCATCATGAGAAGAAGCACGTCCGGCGGCGTCAAGAGACTGATCGGCGGACCGGTGGTGACGGCGGCGCTCGTCATCGCCGGCACCGCGGTCCCGGCCCTCGCGTCCCCCTACTACTCGGCGGCCAGTCCGCTCAAGGCGATCCAGAACGGGAAGTCCCAGGCCGAGTCGTTCGGGAGCTTCTCGATCCGCAACCTCTCCTACGCCCGCAACGACTACAGCTACCGCGATCCCCGGCCCGGCGGCGACAAGGTCTACGTCGAGACCTTCTACGACTGGTACCTCGGCGCCACGCTCAGGTCGCAGATCGGCACCGACACCAGCCCGAAGTACAACAAGGCGGCCTGGACGGCCAGCGCCGACCAGCACGAGCTGCGCGGCGGCGGCAACGGGGTCCGGATCAGGACGAACGTGTGCGAGGACCACGGTGTCCTGATCAAGGACCCGTGCAGCGTCAAGCCGACCCAGTTCTTCAACTACTGAGGACGGTGCGGGTTGTCGCTCTCGGTCGCCTGCAGCCATGAGTACGGCGCCGGGAGGCCCGCGCTCGTCGAGGTCGACCTCACGCTGCGGGCGGGGGTCACCGGCCTGCTCGGCGTCAACGGTGCGGGGAAGACCACCCTGCTCCGGGTGATGTCGGGCGGGCTGAGGCCGAGCGTGGGGGACGCGGCCGTCGACGGGACGTCCCTGTACGGCCGCCGCCGGCGGCAGGCGCTGTCCCGGGTCGGATACCTGCCGCAGCACTTCGACGCGCCCCGGCGCGCGAAGGTCGGGGACGTGCTGCGCTATCTCGGCTGGATGCGGGGTCTCGACACCGCCCGGGCGAGGGCGGCCGCCGACCGCCTGCTGGAGGTCGTGGGCCTGGCCGACCGGGCGGACGCGCCGATGGGGTCGCTGTCGGGCGGCATGAAGCGGCGCGTGGGCTTCGCGCAGAGCCTGATGGCCGACCCCGAGGTGCTGCTCCTGGACGAGCCCACCACCGGGCTCGACCCCGAGCAGCGCGCGGCCATGCGCGCCGTGATCGCCGCGCAGGAGCGAGCGGGCGTGACCGTGGTCAGCAGCCACCTGATCGAGGACATCTCGACCCTGGCCGACCGCCTGATCGTCCTCGAGCAGGGCCGGGTGCTGTTCGACGACAGCATGGAGGCCTTCCGGAGGACGGCCGAGGGGACCGACGAGGAGCGCTTCCTGCGGCTGCTGACCACGGAGCGCCGCTCATGAGGCGCGGCCGGCTGTGGTGGTCGGGGCGCGACGGCGCGCTCCTCGTCGGGCTGTGCCTGGTCGCGGGCGTCCTCTTCATGCTCCTGGCCGGCGTGCCGTGGCTGGGGTCGTGGAAGATGGCGCTCGACTGGGCGAGCGGGAGCGCCATGCTGATCGGGCCGGTCGTGGCCGGCCTGACGGCGTGGCGCTACTCCAGGATCGCCGGGCTCGGCCTCGCCGCGCTGGCCGGCCAGACGCCACGCGGGACGCGCGCCTGGCTGGCGCCGGCTGTGGTGACCTGGTCGGTCGCCTGCGGGGCGGTGCTGCTGATCGCGGTCGTGGCCACCTCGCTCGCCCTCCTCCACGGCTCGGTCGCGGCTCCGCGCCAGGCGGTGGTCCTGGTCCTGGGGTGCAGCGTCCTCGCCGCCCAGGTGCTGGTCGGGGCCTTCGCCGGGACCCGGTTCCCCGGTCCCTGGGCGCCGCCGGTCGCGGCCGTGCTGGTGTTCTGCCTGACCACCTTCTCCTCGACCGCGATGATCCCGGAGACCTTCCGTACGGGCGGCGTCACGGGCCCGCTGGTGGGGGAGGTCTACGTCCCCTCGACGATCCTCGCCCAGGCGAGCGTGGCGCTGGCCCTGGCCGCGATCCTGCTCCACGGCGTGCGGAGCCGGATCGCCCCCACAGTGAG
The DNA here is from genome assembly GCF_006494775.1 of Nocardioides humi. Classification (NCBI taxonomy): domain Bacteria; kingdom Bacillati; phylum Actinomycetota; class Actinomycetes; order Propionibacteriales; family Nocardioidaceae; genus Nocardioides; species Nocardioides humi. The sequence continues at coordinate 4,746,579 of NZ_CP041146.1, forward strand.
CCGCGCGACAGCTGTGACGACCGCGCTGGCGGTGGCGCTGGGCGCGGTGTGCTGGGCCGGCGGCGCGGCGAGCGCCGAGCGCTACCGCTTCGTGCCGGTTCCGCTGGTCTGCGACGACGGCGGGCGGCCCGAGGTCTGCGTGGCCCGGGAGACCAGTCGCCCGCTGTCCGCCCTGGCCGCCGCGCTCCGGGAGGCGGCCGCACCGCTGCGCGCCGCCCACGTCGACCTGCCGGCCCGCTGGGAGCCGGAGCTCCCGCTGCGACCCCACCCCGAGGGCGCCGGCGTCCTCACGTTCTTCGACGACGGCGAGACGAGCGGCGGCGCCGACCGCGCCGCCGTCCTGGCCTCCCTGGCCGCGCCGGCCGCCTGCGCCGAGCTCCGCAGCAGCAGCCCCGACCTGACGGCGCTCCAGGCCCAGGCGGTCCTGACCCGCTGGCTCGACCTGGCGAGCCGCCCCGGGCGCTCCGACGGTGGCGAGCTCGACACCTGGCTGGTCACCGACGAGGCCACGGCGTGGGCGGCCCGGTCCTACGCCGCCCTGTCGTCCTGCTCCCTGGCCGACCTGCGCCTGCCGGCGGCGGCGCCCCGCTGGGGAGGGTGACCCGATCGTCCTCTTCCTGCGCGCCCACGGGTTCCACGTCACGATGCCGATCGCCCTGGTGCTCGGCGCCTGCCTGCACCTCGTGCCGACCGTGCGCATCGCCGTCCCGACCCTGCCGAGCGCGGTCCTGGTCGGGCTGCTGGTCCCGGGGACGGTCACCCTGCTGCTCGGCTGGACGGTGGTCGATCGATGGCCGACCGGCGAGCTCGCGCTCGCCCGCCAGGGCCGGCGGATCACGGCCGCACGCATCGGCGCGACGATCGCCGTCTGCCTGGTCGCGGCCGCGGTGGCGAGCGCCGGACACGACCGCAACGCGATCGCGGGGACCTGCTGGCTGCTGGCCGTCGCGCTGCTCGTCGACCTGCTGGTGGCCGGCTCCTGGTGGATCGGGGTGATCGTCGGGCAGGTCGTGATGCTGCAGGCCGACTACCGGCAGCTGCCCTGGGCGGAGGTGCTCACCTCCCCCTGGTGGGCCGTCCCCGCCCTCGCGGCGGCGCTGGCCGCCACCGTGCTGCGGGAGTGACCCACGTCACTCCGGGAGTAGGGTTCGGTCATGGACGAGCTCGACCAGCGCCGGCGCCTGGCGCTGGCCGCCTGGACCAGCTGGATCGAGGAGGGCGACGGGGCCGCGGCCTCGGTCCGGCCCGAGATCCTCGACAGCTGGGTGCGCTCGGGCGCCTCCGTCGCCCGCGACGTCGGCCACGCCCCGCTGGCCGACGAGTCCGAGACCCGGTCCTTCTGGCAGGGCTCGCCCCTCCAGATCGCCGTGGAGCGGGTCGAGGAGGAGCTGCGTCGTACCGCCGAGGACGGCGACCTCGTCCTCGCCGTCACCGATCCCGACACCCGCGTGCTGTGGACGTACGGCGGCCGCGTGATGCGCCGCAAGGCCGAGACGGTCAACTTCGTGCCCAGCGCGCGCTGGGACGACCGGTCCGTCGGCACCAACGCCCTCGACCTCGCCAACCGGCTGGACCGGCCGTCGATGGTGTTCAGCGCCGAGCACTACGCGCCGATCGTGCACAACTGGGTCTGCTGGGCCGCGCCGCTGCACGACCCGGTCAGCGGCGCCAAGCTGGGTGTCCTCGACATCTCGACCACCTGGGACCGCACCCACCCGATCGGGCTCGCGACCGCCCGGGTGCTCGCCCGGCTCGTCGAGCAGGCGCTGCCGCGCACCCACCAGTACGCCGGTGACCCGGCCGCCGAGGACATCGTCGAGCCCGGCCTGGTGCTGAGCCTGCTCGGGACCGCCGAGGCCCGGGTCGACGGCCAGCGGCTGCTGCTCAACCGCCGCCAGACCGAGATCCTCTCCCTGCTGGCGCTGCACCCCGACGGGCTCTCCCTCGACCAGCTCCACGCGATGCTCTACGGCGACCACGCGGTCACCTTCTCCACCCTCAAGGCCGAGGTCTCCCACCTGCGGCAGGCGCTGGCCGGCCAGCTCGCCTCGCGTCCCTACCGGCTGCTGATGCCGATCGCCACCGACGTCGACCACGTGCTGACCCTGCTGCGCCGCGGCGACGTCGCCACCGCCGTCGACGCGTACGGCGGCGACCTGCTGCCCGGCACCGACAGCCCGGCGCTCGTCGAGATGGGGGAGTACGTCGCCGTCGCCGTCCGCGAGGCGCTGCTCGGCGACCCGCAGCCCGATGCCGTGCTGCGCTACAGCGAGCTGGCGCCGTACGACACGGCGGTGCTGGAGGCCTGCCTGGCCCAGCTGGAGGGCGAGGGCCGGCTGCGGCACCCCGCGATCCCGCTGATCAAGGCGCGGCTCGCGGTCGCCGACGCCTGAGGGTCCCGCTCAGCTGTCGAGCCAGGCGCGGATCTCGTCGTTGTGCTGCCCGAGGGTCGGCGGCGCGACGTGCTGCTCGCGCCCGCCGGCGTACGCGTTGTCGTCGAAGCGCAGCGTCGGGCCCGGGAGCTGGACGGCGCCGAGCGTGGCGTGGTCGACGTCGATGAGCAGGCCCTGGGAGCGGGTCTGCTCCCAGTCGTAGACGTCGTCGAGGGTGCGCACCTTGCCTGCGGGGACGCCGGCGCCGTCGAGCCGCGCGAGCGCCTCCTCGGCGGTCAGCTCGGCCAGCACGCTCTCGACCAGCGCGATGGTCCGGTCCCGGTGGGTGACGCGCTCCGGGTTGGTGGCGAGGCCGGGCTCGGCGGGGTCGATGCCGAACTCGGCGGCGAAGGCCTGCCACAGCTTCTCCGAGCCGCAGGCGATCTGCACCGGCGCGGTCGCCGTGGCGAACATGCCGTAGGGCGCGATCGAGGGGTGGTGGCCGCCGGCCAGGCCGGGGACCTCCTTCGCGACCGTCCACTTGGTGCCCTGGAAGGCGTGGACGCCGACCATGCCGGCGAGCAGGGAGGTGCGGACCACGCGGCCGCGGCCGGTGCGCTCGCGCTCGTAGAGGGCCGACACGACGCCGTACGCACCGTTCATGCCGGCCAGCAGGTCGGCGATCGGCACGCCGACCTTGGTCGGCTCGGTCAGCCCGGTCAGCGACATCAGGCCGCCCTCGCCCTGTGCGATCTGGTCGAAGCCGGAGCGCTGCGCCTCGGGGCCGTCGTGGCCGAAGCCGGTGATCTGCAGGACGACCAGCCGCGGGTTGAGCTCGTGCAGGCGGGAGACCGGGAAGCCGAGCCGGTCCAGCACGCCGACCCGGAAGTTCTCCATCAGCACGTCGGCGCGCTCGACCAGCCGGGCCAGCACGTCCTGGTCGGCGGGGTCCTTGAGGTCGAGGGTGATCGACTCCTTGTTGCGGTTCGCCGAGAGGAAGTACGTCGACTCCCGCTGCCCCTCCGTGGGCTCCACGAACGGCGGGCCCCAGGTCCGGGTGTCGTCGCCGGTCGGGCTCTCGACCTTGATCACCCGGGCCCCCAGGTCGCCCAGCATCATCGCCGCATGGGGGCCGGCGAGGGCGCGGGTGAGGTCGAGGACCAGGACGTCGTCGAGAGGCGCGGACATGCTGTCGACGCTATTGACGACAGCAGGCCCGGAACATGGCAGCAATTGCCAAGGCGTCCGCGCCCGGATTGGGCATTCCTCAGGGCAGCAGGAGCACCACGGTCTCCGCGACCGCGGCGGGCTTGTCCTCGCCCTCGATCTCGATGACGTGCTTGAGGGTGAGCTGGTAGCCGCTGGCGAGCTCGGTGACCTCGGCCAGGGTGACGGTGAGCCGGATCCGCCTGCCGACCAGCACCGGGTTCGGGAAGCGCACCTTGTTGATGCCGTAGTTCAGCTTGGCGCCCGGGGTCTCCAGGCCGAAGATCGACTGGCCGAGCCAGGGGATCAGCGACAGGGTGAGGTAGCCGTGGGCGATGGTGCCGCCGAACGGGCCCTCCTTCGCGCGCTCGACGTCGACGTGGATCCACTGGTGGTCGCCGGTCGCCTCGGCGAACCGGTCCACCCGCTCCTGGGTGATCTCGACCCAGTCGCCGGTGCCGAGGACCTCCCCGCTGGCGGCGATCAGCTCGTCGAAGGTGGTGAAGACCCGCATGGTGTGCTCCTGGTGTCGATGGCTGCGCCGATGTCGGCGGAAGCGGTAAGAATGCGGTCATGGAACCTACACGTGGCCTGCCCGAGGACCTGCTGCGGGCGGCACCCAAGGTGCTGCTCCACGACCACCTCGACGGCGGGCTGCGGCCGGCCACGATCGTCGAGCTCGCCGCCGGGATCGGGCATGCGCTCCCCGAGACCGGCGCCGACGCGCTCGCGCAGTGGTTCGCGGAGGCCGCCGACTCCGGCTCCCTCGAGCGCTACCTGGAGACCTTCGCCCACACCGTCGGCGTCATGCAGACCGCGGAGGCGCTGACCCGGGTGGCCCGGGAGTGCGTCGAGGACCTCGCCGCCGACGGCGTCGTGTACGCCGAGATCCGCTACGCCCCCGAGCTCCACGTCGAGGCCGGCCTCGGGCTCGAGGAGGTCGTCGCCGCCGTCCAGCAGGGCTTCGAGGAGGGCATGGCGGCGGCCGACGGGCGGATCATCGTGCGCCACCTGCTCACCGCCATGCGCCAGGCCGCCCGGGCCATGGAGATCGCCGAGCTCGCCATCGCCTGGCGCGACCGCGGCGTCGTGGGCTTCGACATCGCCGGCCCCGAGGCGGGCTACCCGCCGACCCGGTTCATCGACGCGTTCGAGTACCTCCAGCGCGAGAACTCCCACTTCACCATCCACGCCGGCGAGGGCTTCGGCCTGCCGTCGATCTGGGAGGCGGTGCAGTGGTGCGGCGCCGACCGGCTCGGCCACGGCGTGCGGATCGTCGACGACATCACCGTGCCCGTCGATGGGGACGACGGCGTCCCCCGGCTCGGCCGACTGGCGTCGTACATCCGGGACAAGCGGATCCCGCTCGAGATGTGCCCGTCCTCCAATGTGCAGACCGGCGCCGCGCCGTCGCTCGCGGAGCACCCGATCCGGCTGCTGGCCTCGCTGCGGTTCCGGGTCACCGTCAACACCGACAACCGGCTGATGAGCGGCACGACCCTGAGCCGGGAGTTCGGGCTGCTCGCCGAGACGTTCGGCTACGGCTGGGCCGAGATGGAGTGGCTGACGGTCAACGCCATGAAGTCCGCGTTCATCCCCTACGACGAGCGGTACCGGCTGATCACCGAGACCATCAAGCCCTGGTACGCCGAGCAGCCGGCCCGCTGACCCCGCTAGACCACGAACCAGAAGTGGCTCCAGCCGGCGACGTCGACCCGGTGCTCGGCCCACTGCCGCTCCCGGACCGGCACCAGCCGGCCGCGCGCCGGGTCGAACACCTCGACGCCGCCCTCGATCTCGCCCACCGCCAGCACCACGTGGCGCGGCAGCCACCGGTTGCCGACGTAGACGCCGACCGGGCGGCTGCGCAGCTGCTCGCGCAGGACGTCGTACCCGATCTCGGGGCGGGGCCGCACGAACACCGTCGCGACGGGCTGGTCGGTGAGGGCGCGCAGCGCGTTGGCCACCGCCCACGGAGGGGTGCCGAGCGCGCGCGGCCACGGCACCTGGAACCGGTCGCGCGGGCTGCGCGACGACGTGAGCATCCGGTGCTCGCCGGTGATGTCGGCGGGCGCGTCGTCGGGGCGCCAGGACGTCAGGAGCGCCCGCGCGCCGAGCACGCTCGCCGCGCCGCAGCTGCGGGCGTCGGGCTGCCGCAGCCGGGCCGGGTCGAGGTCAGCGGGCCACCGCATGCTCGCCCTCCTGGTCGGCGTACCGCTCGCGCAGTTCCGCGAACGCCCGGTCGCCGGTCGCGACCCGGCAGCCCACCGCGCTCGCGCGCCGGACGATCTGCCGCTGGGCGCGGGCCAGCGCGAGGCCGCGTCGTACCAGCACCAGGGGCGGCTTGCGGCGCTCCCGCAGGTCGCGGGTCAGCCGGCGCCAGTAGGTCACCGTGGGGTGCTGGGTGATGCAGTACGCCGCCGCGAGGATCCCCGCTCGCCGGCACTCCTCGACGATCTCGGCCGCGAAGATCCCCTCCGCGCAGAACCGGGTCGCGCCGCCGAGATCGAGGCGCTGGGCGCTGGTCCGCCGGCTCTCCGAGATCGAGTAGACCGGCACCTCCGTCGCGCCCGTCGTACACAGCTCGCGCAGCGCGGCGAACGCGTCCTCGTGGTTCCAGGTGCCGGGGTGGTCCCAGTCGGTAAGGCCGGCGTTCGCGCCCTCGGTGATCAGCGGCAGCCCGGCCTCGTCGCCGTCGCGGTAGAAGTCGTCGAGCCGCAGGGTCGGCCAGCCGAACGCCTTCGCGAGCCGCCCGGCGAGCCGGGACTTGCCCGATCCGGACGGGCCGGCGAGCACGATCACGCGGGCACGGGCGGTCATGGGGGTCGAGTCTGCCGTACCGGCCGCGGCGGGGCGACTTCGCGGTTCGTGCGGCGCTCGTTGGGGGTCTCGACAGCATCTCTGGTTGCGTCTGGAGCCGTTGTTCGTCCACACCCCCGGGATCGGGTTTCGCCTGTCCACAGGCGGGTCTGCTCGTTTCGTGGTGTCGGAGGTCGGTGGGAGAATCTGTGTCATGGATCTCGGAACCCGGCCCCGTACGACGGCAGCACTGCTGTCCGAGCTGCGCGCGGGTGTCCTGGAGCGCGACGCGCTCGTGGTCCGGGAGTGGGCCGGGATCGTGGAGTGGGCCGGCGAGCACGTCGTCGCAACGCCGGAGGGTGCGGCGACGATCACCGACGGGTTTCTCGATACGGGGGTCCCGATCGCGGGGGATGGGGCGCCGCTGGTGTCGGAGTTCGCGCTCATGGAACTCGTCGCCGTGTTGGGACGCTCGCCCGATGGTGGGCGGGCCTATGTGGGGCGGGTCATCGAGTGCGCCTGGCGGCTCCCGACCGTCTATGCCGCCGTGATGGCGGGTCGGCTCACCCCGTGGCGGGCCGAGCGGATCGCGGACCTCACCCACGCCTTGAACGCCGACGCGGCCGGGTTCGTGGACCGGCAGCTCGTCCACGCCTCCGGGGTCGGGTGGGCCCAGTTGGACCGGCTCATCGCCGAAGCGATCCTCCGGTTCGACCCCGAACGCGCCGAAGCCGAGCGCGCGACGGCTGCGGACCAGCGCTATGTGGAGGTCGGGGACCCCGACACCCACGGCAACACCCATGGGATCGTGCACCTCTCCGGGGTCCTCGACGCTGCTGATGGGCGTGATCTGGATGTTGCGATCGCCCGCCGCGCCCGCCTGCTCGGGACCTCGGCAACGACGCTCCGCTCGATGTGCGCCGCTCGGTCGCGCTCGGCGAGTTGGCCCGGGCGGACCTCACCCTCGATCTGGAGGGTTCGCCGGGCCGCAAAGCGATCGTGAACGTCCACATCACCGACACCACCCTGACCGGCGTGAACCCCGTCGGCAGATGGGAAGACCAGCAGGTCCCCGTGTCGAGTGAGCAGATCCGCGAGTGGCTCGGCTCCGCCTCGACCGTGATCGTGCGACCGGTGATCGATCTGGCCGACCACGTGCCTGTGGACTCCTACGAGATCCCCGAGCGCCACCGCGTCCAGGTCGCTCTGCGCGACCATGCGTGTCGGTTCCCCCACTGCACCAGACCGGCCACCCGCTGCGACCTCGACCACGCCCGACCCTACGGCGAGGGCGGGCCTACCTGTCCGTGCAACGAGGTGGCCCTGTGCAGACGCCATCACCGGGCGAAGACCCACTCCGCGTGGTCCTACGACATCGTGATGCCCGGCTCCTACATCTGGATCAGCCCCAACGGCTTCACCTTCCGTGTCGACCACCGAGGCACCCACCCCATCCACCACGCGACCGACCCCGCCGGCGACCCAGCGCCACCCGACGAGTAGCCACCCCGCCCCGCACCCCGCACCCCGCACACCCGACGGTTGCGGGGATGCAGGCGTGTCCAGACCCGATTCTCAGCACTGCGATCCCACGACTCCCGCAACCAAAGGCCGACGACCACCAACGACCCGACCCCCGACAGCGGCGATCAACCAACCACCGTGACCCCCAGCGGCCCGCAACCACGTTATCGGTCAATCAAAGACCCGGCACCGAGCAGACCGCCCAAGAATCAGATCAGCGAGCCCTCCGTCGCAACGCCGCGTCGAGCGCGGCCATGAGCACCGCGGGCCGCCAGCGGCTCAGATCCCGATCGGATGCCAGACCGTCTTCTGCTCGACGAAGTCCGTCATCGCGGCCAGTCCCGGCTCGGCGGCCCAGTCCGGCTCGGCGTCGGGCGCGCGGCGTACCCGCTTGAGGTTGTCGGCCGCCGCGACCTCCAGCGACGTGGCCAGGTCAGCGGAACCCGCGACCCCGGAGAGGTCGATGGCGTTGACGTCCATGTGCGCGGCCAGCCAGGGCCCGAGGACAGCGGCGTCGCCGGTGAGGATGTTGACCACTCCGCCGGGTACGTCGGACGTCGCGAGCACCTCGGAGAAGGTGACGGCCGGCAGCGGCCGGTCGTAGGACGACACCACGACGGCGACATTGCCCGTCACGATCACCGGCGCTACTACGGAGACCAGCCCCAGCAGGGACGACGACTGCGGCGCCAGCACGCCCACCACGCCGGTGGGCTCGGGGGCGGTGTGGTTGAAGAACGGCCCGGCGACCGGGTTGGCGTTGCCGATGACCTGGGCGAGCTTGTCGGCCCAGCCGGCGTACCAGACGAGGCGGTCGACGGCCGCGTCCACCTGCGCCCGCGCAGCGGCGGCGGAGGCGCCCTCGGACTGGCGCACCGCGTCCTCGAACTGGGGACGGCGGTCCTCCATGACCTCGGCGATGCGGTAGACGACCTGTCCCCGGTTGTAGGCGGTCCGGCCCGCCCACGGCCCGAAGGCCTTGCGGGCGGCCACGACGGCGTCGCGGACGTCCTTGCGGGAGGCGAGGGCGGCGTTGGCCACGAACTTCCCCTTCGCGTCGAGCACCTCGTAGGAGTGCCCGGACTCGGAGCGGGGAAGGCCCCGCCGATGTAGAGCTTGTACGTCTTGCGCACGTCGATGCGAGCCATCAGGCCTCCGCCTCCTTCAGGTACGCCGCCAGGCCCTGCCGGCCGCCCTCACGGCCGTAGCCCGACTCCTTGTAGCCGCCGAAGGGGCTGGCCGGGTCGAACTTGTTGAACGTGTTGGCCCACACCACGCCCGCCCGCAGCTGGGAGGCCATGTGCAGGATCCGGGAGCCCTTCTCGGTCCACACACCCGCCGAGAGACCGTACGGCGTGTTGTTGGCCTTCTCGATCGCCTCGGCCGGGGTGCGGAAGGTCAGCACGGACAGCACCGGTCCGAAGACCTCCTCGCGCGCGATCCGGTGCGCCTGGGTGACGCCGGTGAAGACCGTCGGCGGGAACCAGAAGCCGGACGACGGCAGCTCGCATGCCGGCGCCCAGCGCTCGGCACCCTCGGACTCGCCGATGTCGGAGAGCTCGCGGATCCGGGCGAGCTGCTCGGAGGAGTTGATCGCGCCGATGTCGGTGTTCTTGTCGAGCGGGTCGCCGACGCGCAGCGTGCCCATCCGGCGCTTGAGCCGCGAGAGCACCTCGTCGGCCACCGACTCCTGCACGAGCAGCCGCGAGCCGGCGCAGCAGACGTGGCCCTGGTTGAAGAAGATGCCGCCGACGATGCCCTCGACCGCCTGGTCGATGGGGGCGTCGTCGAAGACGACATTGGCGGCCTTGCCGCCGAGCTCCAGGGTGACCTTCTTCGAGGAGCCCGCGACGGCGCGCGCGATCGCCTTGCCGACGTCGGTCGAACCGGTGAACGCGACCTTGTCGACGTCCGGGTGCGACACCACGGCCTGGCCCGTCCCACCGGCGCCGGTGACGATGTTGACGACGCCGGGCGGCAGGTCGGCCTGCTGGCAGATCTCGGCGAACAGCAGCGCCGTCAGGGGAGTGGTCTCGGCGGGCTTCAGTACGACGGTGTTGCCGCACGCCAGCGCCGGCGCGACCTTCCACGCCAGCATGAGCAGCGGGAAGTTCCACGGGATGACCTGGCCCGCGACACCGAGCGGCTGCGGGCTCGGACCCAGCCCGGCATAGGAGAGCTTGTCGGCCCAGCCGGCGTAGTAGAAGAAGTGCGCGGCCACGACGGGTACGTCGACGTCGCGGCTCTCCTTGATCGGCTTGCCGTTGTCGATCGACTCCAGGACCGCGAGCTCGCGGCCGCGCTCCTGGATGATCCGGGCGATCCGGAACAGGTACTTGGCCCGCTCCTTGCCCGACATCCGCGACCAGCCTCGGAACGCGCGACGGGCGGCGCGCACCGCGAGGTCGACGTCCGCCTCGGACGCCTCGGCGACCTCGGCGAGGGTCTCCTCGGTGGCGGGGTTGATCGTCTTGAACGACGTCCCGCGGCCGTCGACGAACTCGCCGTCGACGAACAGGCCGTAGGACGGCTTGATGTCGACGATGCTCCGGGACTCCGGAGCCGGTGCGTACTCGAAGGAGGCCATGCGAATCAGTCCAGGGTGAAGTAGTCGGGACCGCTGTAGCGGCCGGTGGTCATCTTGGTGCGCTGCATCAGCAGGTCGTTGAGCAGCGTCGAGGCGCCGAACCGGAACCAGTCCGGGTCGAGCCAGTCGTCGCCCGCGATCTCGTTGACCATCACGAGGTACTTGATCGCGTCCTTGGCGGTGCGGATGCCGCCCGCGGGCTTCACGCCGATCTGGACGCCGGTGGCCTCGCGGAAGTCGCGGACCGCCTCGAGCATCACCAGGGTGACCGGCAGGGTCGCCGCCGGCTGCACCTTGCCGGTGGAGGTCTTGATGAAGTCGGCGCCGGCCAGCATCGCCAGCCACGACGCGCGGCGTACGTTGTCGTAGGTCTGCAGCTCGCCGGTCTCGAAGATCACCTTGAGGTGGGCGTGCGAGCCGTTGGGACGGGCGCAGGCCTCGCGGGTGGCGACGATCTCGTCGAAGACCTGGAGGTAGCGCCCGGCCAGGAAGGCGCCCCGGTCGATCACCATGTCGATCTCGTCGGCTCCGTTGGCCACCGCGTCGCGGGTGTCGGCCAGCTTGACGTCCATCGAGGCCCGTCCGCTGGGGAAGGCCGTCGCGACCGCGGCGACGTTCACCTGCGAGCCGACGATGGACTTCACCTCGCCGACCAGGTCGCCGTAGACGCAGACGGCGGCGACCGACGGGCAGGTCGGGTCGGCCGGGTCGGGGCGCAGCGCCTTGCTGGCCAGCGCCCGCACCTTGCCGGGGGTGTCCTGGCCCTCGAGCGTGGTGAGGTCGACCATCCGGATCGCGAGGTCGAGCGCCCACGCCTTGGCGGTGGTCTTGATCGAGCGGGTCCCGAGACCGGCGGCGCGCGCCTCGGCGCCGACCTGGTCGACGCCGGGCAGGCCGTGCAGGAACCGGCGCAGCGAGGCATCGCTCGCCGTCACCTCGGAGTACGCCGCGAGTCCCGGAGCGGGATCGGCGGGGGCGGTGGTCGGCATCTGCCCAGCATAGGGTTCGCAGGTGTGAGGAACGAAGGTGTCGAGAAGGTCGAGCGGTACAGCTCGGGTGGTCTGGTCGTCGGCCTGATCGGCGTGGGCCTGGTGGTGGTCGTGCTCGGCTACGGCCTGCTCGACGCCGAGGCCGGCTTCGCGCCGTGGGCCTATCCGCTCTGCCTCCTCCTCGGCGTCCTCGCCTGGGCGGTCCTGATCCGGCCGGCCCTGCGACTGCACCGCGACGAGGTCGAGCTGCGCAACGTGCTGCACACCCGCTGGGTGCCGTTCGCGCTGATCACCTCGGTGGAGATCAGCCAGGTGACGATCGTGCGGGTCGGCGAGGAGCGGTACGTCGGCAGCGGGTTCGGCCGCACCCGCCGTACTCTCCGGCGCGACGAGACCGCCCCCGACGACGCGCCGCTGGAGAGGCGGTCCACGGCCTGGCTGATCGAGGACCGGATCCGGCGCCGGTCCGTGGCGGCCCGCGACCCGGCCACCAGCTCGCTCGGGGAGCACGAGGTCCGGCACGCGTGGGCCTGGCCGGAGATCATCGCGCTGGGCGTGCTCGCCGTCGCGACCGTCGTGCTCGCCCTCGTGGCCTGACCGTTTCGGCTCGCTCGTAGGCTGCCTCGCATGCAGATCCCTGCCCGGCTCGCCGCCGCTGCCCTCCTGTCCCTGGCCGTCCTCGCCACGAGCGCCTGCGGCGACTCCGACGAGAAGGCCTCCGACCAGCCGGCCGGCGACGCGCCCGCGGCCGAGTGCACGATCGACGACATCGCCGTCGAGGGCGACTTCGGCAGCGCGCCGACGATCACGATCCCCGACGACTGCACGCCGCCGAGCACCCTGCTGAGCAAGGACCTCGTCACCGGCAGCGGCCCGGCCGCGGAGGCGGGCGACACGGTCGAGACCAACTACCACCTGGTGACCTGGTCCGACAAGCAGGTGCTGGACAGCTCCTTCGAGCGGGGGCAGACCTTCCCGCTGGAGAACCTCGGCAGCGCCCCGGTCATCGACGGCTGGAACCAGGGCCTGATCGGCGTCCAGGAGGGCACCCGCCGCCTGCTGGTCATCCCGCCGGACCTGGGCTACGGCCAGGGCGGCAACGGCGTCGCCCCCGACGAGACCCTCGTGTTCGTCGTCGACGCGGTCTCCGTCAGCTGAGCGTCAGATCCCCGCGGCTGCGGCGATGTCGGTGCGCAGGGCGGTGAGCCGCGTGGCCGCCTCCGTGCGCGCGGTCGCGACGTCGCCGTCGACGACGGGCACGACGACCTCGAGGTAGCACTTGAGCTTCGGCTCGGTCCCGCTGGGGCGTACGACGACGCGACTGCCGTCCTCGGTGCGGTAGCGCAGCCCGTCGGTGGGCGGCAGGTCCGGCGATCCGGTGGCGAGATCGTTCGCGGTCGTGACCGGGGAGCCGCCGAGCGTGGCGGGCGGGGCGCTGCGCAGCCGCTCCATCGCGGCGGCGATCTCGCCGAGGTCGGTGACCCGCACGGACAGCTGGTCGGTCGCGTACAGGCCGTACTCGACCGCGATGGCGTCGAGCAGGTCGAGCAGGGTGCGGCCCGCCGCCTTGGCCTCGGCCGCGATCTCGCACAGCAGCAGCGCGGCGGAGACGCCGTCCTTGTCGGAGACGTGGGCCGGGTCGACGCAGTAGCCCAGCGCCTCCTCGTAGCCGAACACGAGGTCGGGCAGCCGGCCGATCCACTTGAAGCCGGTCAGCGTCTCGGCGTACCGCTGCCCGTGCGCCTCGGCCATCGCCCCGAGCAGCGAGGACGACACGATCGACGTGGCGTAGACGCCCGAGCGGCCGGCGCGGAGCAGATGGTCGGCCAGCAGCGCGCCGACCTCGTCGCCGCGCAGCATCCGCCAGCCGCCGGCGCCGGCATCCGGCACCGCCGCGGCGCAGCGGTCCGCGTCGGGGTCGTTGGCGACGACGATGTCCGCGCCGGTCCGCTCGGCGAGGGCGACGGCGCGGTCGATGGCGCCGGGCTCCTCGGGTTGGGGAAGGCGACGGTGGGGAAGTCCGGGTCCGGCGCCTCCTGCTCGGCCACGACCTGCGGGGTGGCGAAGCCGGCGTTCTCCAGCACGGTCGGCAGCGCGCCCCCGCCGACGCCGTGCAGCGGCGTGTAGACGATCGCCAGGTCCCGCGGCCCGTCGCCCGCGAGGCCGGCGACGGTGTCGAGATAGGAGTCCACGATGCCGTCGTCCAGGACCCGGCCGCCGGTGCTCTCCAGCGGCACCCGCGGCACCGACTCCAGGCTGCCGACCGCGGCGATCCGCGCGGCGATCTCGCTGTCGGCCGGGGGGACGATCTGGCTCCCGTCGCCGAGATAGACCTTGTAGCCGTTGTCCTGCGGCGGGTTGTGGCTCGCGGTGACCATGACGCCGGCCGCGCAGCCCAGCTCGCGGATCGCGAACGCCAGCAGCGGCGTCGGCAGCGGCCGGGGGAGCAGCAGCGGCTTGAGCCCGGCGCCCGCCATCACCTCGGCCGTGTCGCGGGCGAACACGTCGGACTTGTGCCGGGCGTCGTACCCGATCACGACGGGGGTCCCGGGCGTCGTCCCCGTGTCGAGGAGGTACGCCGCCAGGCCGGCCGCCGCGCGGATCACGACGATCCGGTTCATCCGGTTGGGCCCGGCGCCGAGCGCGCCGCGCAGTCCCGCCGTACCGAACTCCAGGGTGCCGCGGAAGCGGTCGGCGAGGTCGGCGCCCGCGTCGGCGTCGCCCGCCTCGACCGCCGCGATCACCCGGATCAGCTCGTCGCGCGTGTGCTCGTCGGGGTCCTCGGCGAGCCAGGACTGGGCCCGGGTGAGCAGGACGTCGGTGTCAGGCGTGGTCACCGGGCCACCGTAGGGCATCGCCCTCGTCCCGGTCAGGCGTCGATGGAGCTCATGTCGCCGTACCGGTCCCCGGCGACGGCGTCGCGCGGCACCGCCGCGTCGAGCGCGGCGAGGTCCTCGGCGCTGAGCGCGATGTCGCGCGCGGCGGCGTTCTCCTCGAGGTAGGCGACCCGCTTGGTGCCCGGGATCGGCACCACGTCGTCGCCCTGGGCGAGCACCCAGGCGAGGGCGAGCTGGCCCGGCGTGCAGCCGTGCCGGTCGGCGAGCGCGCGGATCTGGTCGACCAGGCCCAGGTTCGTGGCCAGGTTGTCGCCCTGGAACCGCGGGAAGTACGCCGACCCGCGGCTGTCGTCCGAGCCGAAGCCCTCGGCGCCGACGGTGCCGGTGAGGATGCCGCGGCCCAGCGGGGAGTAGGGGACCAGGCCGATGCCGAGCTCGCGCAGGGTCGGCAGGATGGTGTCCTCGAGGTCGCGGGTGAACAGGGAGTACTCCGTCTGCAGCGCGGTGATCGGGTGCACGGCGTGCGCGCGGCGGATGGTCTCCGCCGATGCCTCGGACAGGCCGAGGTGGCGGACCTTGCCGGCCTCGACGAGCTCCTTCATCGCGCCGACCGTCTCCTCGATCGGCACCGACGGGTCGACGCGGTGCTGGTAGTAGAGGTCGACGTGGTCCACGCCGAGCCGCTGCAGGGAGGCGTCGCACGCCGCGCGGACGTACTCCGGGCTGCCGTTGACCCCGCGCCGGGTGCCGTCCGGCGCCCGGTCGATGCCGAACTTGGTCGCGAGCTGGACCTCGTCGCGGCGTCCGGCGATCGCCTTCCCGACGAGCTGCTCGTTGGTGAAGGGGCCGTACATGTCGGCGGTGTCGAGGAAGGTGACGCCGAGATCGAGCGCGCGGTGGATGGTCGCGATGCCGCCGGCCTCGTCGGGGGTGCCGTAGAAGTCGGACATGCCCATGCAGCCGAGGCCGAGGGCGGAGACGGTCAGCGGGGACGTCGTACCGAGGGTGCGGGTCGGGTTGGTCATGTCCACCAGCCAAGCCCTTGGAGCGCGCTCCAGGTCAAGCGCTGCGCTCGGCCGGCCCGTACAGACGGTCCTCGTAGATGTCGATCTTGTGGTCGATCGCCCCGAGGTGCGCCGTCACCTCGGCGAGCTGGCGCAGCACCTCCTCGCGGTGCGCGCGGAGCAGGCCCAGCCGCTCGGCCTCGTTGCCGTCGCCGGATCGGACCAGGTCGGCGTACCGGCGGACGTCGCGGATCGGCATGCCCGTCGCGCGCAGCCGGGTGACCAGCTCGATCCAGCGCAGGTCGGGCTCGGCGTAGCGACGGTGGCCGCTGGCGGAGCGGGGGACCGGGCGCAGGAGCAGCCCGTCCCGCTCGTAGTAGCGCAGGGTGTCGGCCGTCAGGCCCAGCGTGTCGGCGGCCTCGGCGATGGTGTGTCCGGTGCTCGGCATGACCTCAGTGTGGCGCGGACGCCATGATGGTGGGGTGCTCCGGTCGTTCACGTTCACCGACTCGTGGGCGGTCGCGGCGCCGCCGGCCGCCGTGGCGGAGGTGCTCACCGATCTGGAGAGCTACCCGCGCTGGTGGCCGCAGGTGCGCGCCGTCGCGAGACTCGGACCCGACACGGCCTGGGTGTGCTGCCGCTCGACGCTGCCCTACACGCTCGACCTCGTCCTCGACGCCGTCAGCCGGACGCCTCCCGTCGTCGAGGTGGCGGTCAGCGGCGATCTCGACGGGTTCGCGCGGTTCACGCTCGTGCCCGCCGGCGAGGGGACCCGGCTCGACTTCCGCCAGGAGGTGTCGGTGCGGGGCGCGCTCGCCCTGGCGTCGTACGTCGTGCGTCCGGTGCTGGTCTGGAACCACGCCCGGATGATGGCGGGCTGCCGCGCCGGCCTCGCGGGGGAGGTCGGCGGGCGTCAGGCGGCGCGGTAGCGCTCGATCTGGCCGCCGAGCTCGTCGAACAGGGCCTGGTTGAGGCTGAACACCGCACGCACCTCGTCGACGATCCGGGCGACCTCCTCGGGGGTGAGGTCGAGCGCGTCGAGGCGGGCGCGGTAGCCGTCCTTGTAGGGCTTCGGCTTCGGGATCGCGGGGAAGTCGTAGAAGCTCACGCCGGTGCCCTCGGGCAGGTCGAACGTGCGCTGCAGGACCCGGCCGATCACCTGGCCGCCGGAGAGGTCGCCGAGGTAGCGCGTGTAGTGGTGCGCGACGAGCAGGCCGCCCCACGCGGCGCCGGCGCGGATCCGCTCGACGTACGCCGTCGCGGCGGGGGAGTCGATGCTCTCCGGGTCGACGCCGGGGGCCCAGTGGGCGAGGTCGGCGTCGATGGCGGCGAGCCGGTCCAGCGCGGCGTCGTGGACGGCGGCGACGATCGGGTCGGCCTGGTGGGCGGCGACGACGTCCTCCAGCGCGGCGTAGACGCGGCGCAGGCGGAGCAGCAGGTCGGCGTACGCCTCGGTGGTGAGCTTGCCCTCGAGCAGCTCGGACATGAACGTCGACCCCTCGGCCGCCTCGTGCTCGGCGCGCGAGCCCTCGCGCATGGCCGTGGAGAGGGTCAGGTCCTCGTCGCGGACGGTGGTGGCGACGGACATGAGGGCGGCTCCTTGGAGAGGCGAATGACAACTTGCTGACTAAGTGTCAAGAAAATGGGGGCCGCCTGTCAATACGCCGCGCGCACTTTGCTTAGGTTCACCTAAGTTTAACGCGTCGTGCGCGGCGGCGACAGGGGTCAGCCCATGTGGCCGAGGCCGCGGAGCACGAACTCCTCGACCGAGGCGACAGGCAGCTGGCGGGTCGCCAGCGCGGCGTGCAGGAGGGAGATCGCGGACTTGCGGTCCGAGACCCGGAAGGCGCCCTCGGCGATGCCCTCGTCGAGGATCTCGGAGAGCACCTCCTCGACCGCCGCGACGTGGTCGTGGATCTTCTCCATCGCCTCCTCGGAGAGGAGGTGGTAGAGGATCCCGCCCATCCCGGTGTGGAACTGCTGGCCCGCCTGCAGCTGGTGGCGCAGGTAGACCCGGATCTTCGCCACCGGGTCGGGCACCAGGTCGAGGTCGCGGCGCAGGTCCGCGAGGTAGTGCTGGGTCTCCTCCGTGGCGAAGGCGACCACGACCGCCTCCTTGTCGCGGAAGTGGTGGTAGATCGCGGTCCGCCCGATGTCGGCGCGAGCGGCGATCTGCGCCATGGTGATCGCGTCGAAGCTGCGCTCGTCCATCAGCGTCGCGAAGGCGTCGAAGATCCTCCGCCGGACCAGGTCACGGTGGGCGGGGACGGTCTCAGCGGCGATCTTCGGCACGTAAGGATCCTAGAGCGAGATTTCATCTGATGATTGGAAACGGTGACGGGGTGTGTCCGCCACGTGGCGGACACACCCCGCGAGAGGCAAGGGCCTACTTCTTGGACTTCTTGCCCTTCACCTTCACCTTGGTGACCGACGAACCGCCGGGGTAGGTGACGGTGACCTTGTGCTTGCCCTTCTTGAGCTTGGGCAGCGCCACGGTGGTGGTGCCGGAGGCGTCGATGGTGACCGTGATGGTCTTGGTGGCCTTCTTCTTGGCCTTCTTGCCCTTCGGCTTGGGCTTGACCTGCTTGACGACGACCGTCACCTGCTGCCCGGTCAGACCGGTGGACGCGATCGTCACCGAGCCCTTCTTGCCCTTCTTGTTGGGCTGCTTGGCGACCGCCACTGTGGCAACCGGGGCCGGCTGGGGTTGCGGCGTCACGGTGGTGAAGGTGATCGGTGTGTAGGTCTCATAGAGTGCCTGCGTGGCCCCGGCGCCGGGATAGGTGTAGATGCCGTAGTTGACCAAGCTGGCGTCGGTGGCGGCGGCATCGATGGCGGCCTTGTCGATGGTGAGAGTGGCCTCGAAGGTTCCGTCAGGGTTGAGCACTATGGCGCCGTCCTCGGGGCCGCCGACCGCGTCGACATATTCCTCGGTGACCGCCCACTGCACGGAACTGTTGACGCGGGTTGATCCGGCGGCGCCGTCGGAGGGCTTCCAGTTCTCGGCGAATTTGCCGAACACCACGTACGCGCCGCCAGGTCGGCCACAGGGGAGGAAGGGAGGCGGACCCCCGGGGCAGATCGGTGCTCTGATCGCCTCGGCCAGGTCAGGATCGAAGCCGGTACCGGTCACGGTGACTTCGTGTTGGCCGGACGCCGAGAACTCGGTGGCCGACACGGTGACCTGTGGCCTCGGGATGACCACCTCGAAGGGCAGCGCGACCTTCCCGGGGTCGATGGACAGGCCGCTGGAGTACCAGTACGAGCCCTGACCGGTGCTCTGCTGGAAGTCGGTGAAGCTCTGCGGGAAGGAGCCCCAGTAGGCGCCGGTGGTCGCCTGCGGCGAGCCAGCGTAGCCGGTGTCGTCGATGTCGACGCCGAGGTACTCCGGCGTACCGACAATGCCGTCCTCGGTGACGTCGAGCGCGTTCTCGGCGAAGTCGGCCAGGGTCACCGGCGTCTCGGGCAGCGCGACCCACTGGGTCATGTCGTCCATGTCCGTGCCGTAGCCGCTGAGAGTCGCGGTGAGCTCGCCGGAGCCGTCGGCGTCGACCGTCAGCTCCGGATCGGAGAGATACCAGAACGTGGCTCCGTTGTAGTAGACGACCGTCGCGTCGCCCTCCCACTGGATGGACGCGGTACCGGCCTCCGGATCGAGGGTGCCCTCGCCGTTGTCGATCACGATCTGGTGGTCGGAGTACACGGTCGAGGTCGGCGGCGAGATCGTCGTGCCGGTCGCACTGGTGTTGCGCTCGGCCCACGACGTCGTCGCGTACGTGCCGTCCGCCTGCTTCTTCTCGATGCGGACGTTGCCGGACTCGGCGGCCCAGCCTGCGGGCTTGCCGTTGCCCCAGGCGGTGCCGTCGCCGTTGAGGAACTGGCCGCCCTCCTCCGGGTTCCCGAGCTTGCCGGCGGAGAAGAAGTTGAAGCCGAAGAAGGCAGCGTTGTTGGACTCGTTGTTGATCCCCCAGCGGAACTGGGCGTTGTCGACCTCGATCGGATCGGCGTGCGCGGCGGGCGCGGTGGCCACGCCGAGGACGGACAGTCCGGTGGCGGTGAGGGCGGCGGCGGCGAAGCCGGCGATCCCTCTACGTGGGCTCTTCATCGGGTTCCTTTCAGGTGTTTCATCAGGGGTGTGGACACGGTGATCCCGACCGCCCCGAGCAACAGGAGGGATCCGAGCACCCACTCCCAGGCCTGTCCCGACCCGTCGGACGGGTCACCTGAGGTGGGGAGGACGTGAGGGCATAGGCGACCGGCGGCTCGTAGCGCGCGGGGCCTGTGGCGAGGTCCGGCGCACCCGCGGCGGCAGCGGCGGCGAACGGCTGCGTGGGCAGGGCCGGGCCGGCGGGCTGGGCGACGGGGAAGGACGGCGCGGCCGGCTGGGTGGCCGGCGGCTCCTTGCCGGCCTTGTTCTTCGGCTGCTTGGTCGTGGCGCCGGGGTTGACCACCGGCGTCTCGGGCGCGAGGGGGACCGGGAGTCCCAGCTGATGCTGATCCGCTTGGGGACCTTGAACTTGTCGCTGCTGCCGCCCGAGGAGTACCAGTACGCCGCCGAGCCGACCTTCTCCATGAACGCGAGATACGACGTCGGGGGATCGTTCGGGAAGGCGCCCCAGGCGTCGCCGGTGCGGACCTGCGCGGTGCCGTTCGCAGGGGCGTCGTAGGTGACGCCGAGATACTTCGCGACGGCGGTGAAGCCCTTCGCCGCCCCGAGCTCGGCGGTGCCGACGCCTTGCAGGTCGGCGAGGGTCACCGGCGTGGGAGCAACGGGCTGCCACTTGGTCATGTCCTCCATCGAGCTGGCGAACCCGGAGGCCGTGGCGGTGATGGTCGCCGAGGTCGGCGTCACGGTCAGGACCGGGTTGGCAACGCTGAAGAACGACATGCCGGAGTAGTAGAAGACGGTGAACGACCCGGTCCACGAGATCGTCGCGGTGCCCGCTGCGGGATCGACCTGGCCGGTGCCGCCGGTGATGACCACGTTGTGGCTGCTGAAGATCGCGACGCCGGTGCCGCCGAGCGGCTCACCGTCGGGGCCGGTCTTCAGACCGGCGAAGGTGGCCGGGAGGGCGGCGCCGGAGGAGTCGATCTTCTCGATCCGCACGTTGCCGCTCTGCGCCAGCCACGCGGTGGCGCCGGTGCTGCGCCACCTGCCGTTGTCGTCGATCGTCTGGCCCCCGCTGCCGGGGTCGGGTGCGGTGCCCGCAGAGAGGAAGTTGTAGGTGCCCGGGGCGAAGGCGTTGTTGTTGCTCTCGTCGTTGACGCCCCAGCGGAAGACCGCGTCGGACACCGTGAACGGACCGTCGTCCGGCTCGTCGGTGGGCTGATCCGTCGGGTCGTCCGTCGGGTCGTCCGTCGGGTCGTCCGTGGGATCGTCCGTGGGATCGTCGCTGGGGTCGTCCGTCGGGTCGTCGCTCGGATCCGCCGTCGCCGTGGTGGTCGTGCTCTCGTCCGCGGGTACGACGCCGGCGGTGTCGGTCCCCTCGGCGGCGGTCGCCGCCGAGAGCAGCGCGCCGGCGCCGAGGACGGCGCAGCACACGGCCAGCAGGATCGCGGCGACCCGGGTCCGGGTGGAGGCGGAGATCATGCCGTCGCTCCCACGGCCGGGGGACCGGGACGTCGCCGGCGCCGGTGCAGCAGCAGGCGCAGGCCGAGGCCCAGCAGGGCGAGCAGGAACAGGCAGGCGGCGGCGACCAGGAAGATCCGGGCCGCGCCGGGGCCGTCGTCGTCAGCGACGGCCTGGCTCGGGGCGGCCTGGTCGGCGGGCCGCACCGCGAACCGCTCCGAGGCCTGGGCGCCCGTCGCCGCGCCGGTCAGCCGCAGCTCGTGCGTGCCGGGCTCGAGGTCGGCGGGCAGCGGCAGGATGCCGGCGACCTCGCCGGAGGGCCCGGCGACCATCGGCCCGATGCCGGCCCGGCCGTCGTCGAGCACGCCGAGGACCTGCTCACCCGGCCGGAAGCCGGTGGCGGTGAAGGCCAGCGTGTTGCCCACCTTGGCCGTCAGCCGGTCGGTGGTCAGCTTGGGTGCGCCCGCCGCGGCCGCGGCCGGAGCCTCGGCCTCGGGGGCCGCCGCGGCGTCGGGCGCCTCCTCCTGGGCCTGCTCCGGCGCTGCCGCCTCCGGGGTGTCGGTGCTCGCCTGGCCCTGGTCGGCCGGCGCGGCGCCGTACACGGTGGTGAACCTGACCGGGGTGAAGGTCTCGTTGGCGGGGTTCTTGACGCCGTGCGCGCCGATCGTGATGACGCCGCAGGTGACCTTGGTGCAGTCGACCGTGGAGACCTTGCCGGTGCGGTCGACGCTCTGGAAGGTCGGCCCGGGCACGGTCAGCTTGATCCGGAAGGAGCCGTTCTTGTTGAGGATCGCGTTGGCCTCGCTGGCGGTCGAGCTGCCGGGGAAGGCGATGAACTTCAGGTAGCCCTGGTTCTGCGCGGCGTTCTCCGCGTCCGGGATGTAGCGGTAGTCCTCGCCGGTGACGCCGCCCTTGGAGGGCTTCCAGCTCCCGCTGCCGGGGTTCTTCACCCAGCCGAACATCAGGTAGACGCCGCCGAAGCCGCCCTTGACGACCTGGAAGCCGCTGCCGTTGATGGTCAGCTCGGTGCGGTACTTCGTGTCGGCGGCGGACGTGCCCTGGTCGTTGGTCACCGTGATCCGCGCGGCGGCCGACGCGGGCGCGGTGGTGGCGACGGCCAGCCCGGTGACGAGCGTGGCGGCCAGCAGGGTCAGGGCGAGCAGGCGTCCGATCAGGCGGTGGACGCGAGGAAGGTGGCTTCTCATGCGGTCTCCTCCCGAGAGACGAGGGCACGCCGGTCGGCGAGGACCAGCAGGTCGCCGGTGACCGGGTGCGCGACGACGTCGATGGGGTGGTCGTAGACGAGGCTCAGCAGCGGCGCCGTGAAGACCTCGGAGGGCGTGCCCTCGGCGGTGACCCGGCCGTGGTGGAGCAGCGCGACCCGGTCGGACCACGCGGCCGCCAGGCTCAGGTCGTGGAGTACGACGACGACGGCCGCGCCGGCGGTGGCCTGCGCGCGGGCGTGGGCGAGCACCGCCTCCTGGTGCCCGATGTCGAGCGCGGCGGTCGGCTCGTCGAGGAGCAGGACGCCGGTGCGCTGGGCCAGCACGCGGGCGAAGGAGGTCCGGCCCTTCTCGCCGCCGGAGAGCAGCCCGAAGGGCTGGCCGGCGAGCCGCTCGATGTCGGCGGTGGCCATCGCCTCGGCCACCACGCGCTCGTCGTCGTCCTCCTCCGGGCAGCCGCGCCACGGCGAGCGGCCCATCCGGACGACGTCGACCGCCGGGAACGGGAACGAGATCCGGTGCTCCTGGGTGAGCACGGCCCGCTTGCGGGACATCTCGCGGAGCTTCCAGGTGCTCAGCGGGCGGTCCTCGAGCAGGACCTCGCCCTTGTCGGGCGAGATGTCCCCGGCCAGGACCGAGAGGAGCGTGGACTTGCCGGCGCCGTTGGGGCCGACGAGCGCGAGCACCTCGCGACGGCGCACGTCGAGGTCGACGTCGTCGAGGATCGGCCGGCGGCCGTAGCTGAGGGTGACGCCGCGGGCGGCGAGGGCGGCGCTCATGCCCAGCCTCCCGCCGTACGACGGGTCCGGCGCAGCAGCCAGAAGAAGAACGGCCCGCCGACCAGCGAGGTGAGCATGCCGAGCGGCAGGTCGGTGTAGGCGATGAAGGTGCGCGCGACGGTGTCGGCGCAGATCAGCACCAGCGCCCCGGCGAGGAAGGAGGCGATGAGCAGCACCCGGTGGCCCGGGCCGGTGACCATGCGCACCAGGTGGGGGACGACGAGCCCGACGAAGGCCACGATGCCGCAGAAGCTGACCGCGGCGGCGGTGAGCAGCGCGACCACGACGATGAGCACGATGCGCAGCGCCTCGACGTTGACGCCGAGGTGGCGCGCGGAGCGCTCGCCGAGGGCGAGCAGGTCGAGGCTGCGGGCGCAGGCGATCGCGATCACGACCCCGACCGCGGCGAGCGGCGCGACCACGACGACATAGGCCCAGCGGCTGCCGTTGAGGCTGCCCAGCTGCCAGAACACGATCGACTCGCGGGCCTGGGTGTCGCCCAGGAACATCAGCAGGGCGAGCAGGGCGCCGGCGACGGCGTTGACCGCGATGCCGGTGAGCACGAGGGTGACGACCTCGGTCCGGCCGTCGGAGCGGGACAGCGCGTAGACCAGCAGCGTGGTGGCGAGACCGCCGATGAACGCGCACACCGGGATCGACCAGTCGCCGGCGAAGCGCAGGCTGAACACGATCGCGGCGCCGGCGGCCACCGCGGCGCCCGAGGAGACGCCGACGACGCTCGGCTCGGCGAGCGGGTTGCCGAAGACGCCCTGCATGGCGGCGCCGGCGACGGCCAGGGAGCCGCCGACGATCACCGCCATCGCGATCCGGGAGAAGCGGACGTTCCACAGGGTGTACTCGCCGCGCGGATGGCTGGGCAGTGGACCGACGTCCAGCCCGACCCGGTGGGCGATCGAGCCGAGGATCTCGTTGAGGGGGATGGTCAGCTGGCCCGAGCCGCCGGCGACCAGGGTCGCGCCGACGAGGGCGACGACCAGCCCCGACATGAGGAGTACGACGCGGCGCCGGCGCTTGCGGTCGAGCGCGGCGGTGCCGTCGGTGGCGCGGGTCGGCGCCTGCTCCCCGCGCAGGGTCGGTCGCGGGACGGTCGCCGTCACAGCCGGTCCTCGGCCGGCAGGCTGTCGGGCGCGTAGAGCGCGACGGCCAGCGCGTTGAGGACGTCGGCCGTGCGGGGGCCGAAGCTGAGGATCTGGGAGTCGTCCATCGCGACGACCCGCTTGTTCTCGCCCGCGGGCGTCTGCGCCAGCGCAGGGAACTGCTTGAGCAGCCCGTCGACGCCGCCCACCGACTCCAGGCCCTTGCTCATCATGACCACGACGTCGGGCTGGGACTTGATCAGCCCCTCGTCGTTGATCGGCTTCATCCCCTCCCAGCCGATCTCGCTGCTGACGTCGTACCCGCCCACGGCGGTGATCAGCGCGTCCGCACCGGAGTTGCGGCCGAACATGTAGTAGACGTTGGCCTGGCCGCGGACGTAGAGGAAGATCGTGCGCAGCTGGCCGGTGACGTCCTGGGGCGCGACCTGCGCGATCTGCGCGCGCATGTCCTTGGCCTCCTTCTCGATCCGCGCGCCGAGCTGCTGGCCCTGCTCGGGCACGCCGAGCGCGTCGGCGACCTGCTGGGTGAGGGAGGACAGGTTCTCCAGGTTGCGCTCGGCGTCGACGACCACGACGGGGATGCCGGCGTCGCGCACCTGCAGGACGACGTCCCAGGGGCCGAGCGAGGTGTCGGTGATGAGGACCGTCGGGTCCAGCTCGAGGATCGCCTCGGCGTTGAGCTCGTGCCCGTTCTGCGTGACCAGGGGACGGTCCTGGATCTCCTCGTACGCCGACGACACGTCGCGGCCGACGATGTTGTCGCCGAGGCCGAGCTCGAAGACGGTCTGCGACAGGGTGCCGTAGATGTCGAGCGCCAGGATCCGGCTGGCGTCCGTGACGGTCACCTTCGTGCCCTGGACGTCGGTCACGGTGGCGGGCAGCTGGGGAGTGGGGTCGTCCTCGACCGGCCGGATCTCGGGGGCGGGCAGGTTGACGTCGACGGCGCCCTGCCAGGAGCGCGGGTCCGGCAGCGGGGTCACGTCGGCGATCGAGGGCACGGCGGTGCCCGGCCTCTCCTCGCCGTGTCCCTTCGCCCCGTCGAGCACGGGTCCGCAGGCCGTGAGTGCCAGCGCGGTCAGGGCGACGGCGAGCGTGCGGAACGGGCGGGACGTGCGGGGGACCATGCGCTGCTCTTTGCTGTCAGAGTGTCAACATCTCGGGCGTCCTGACGATAACACAGAGCTTAGGCTCACCTAATTGGCGACGAGTATGTGCAGTTCAGAGAGGCATTTCAAGCAGGGTGCAGTGGCCGAGAGGTGCTGACGAATTGTCAGCGCCCCTTGACGGCCCTGGGCAATTCGGTAAGGCTTACCTTATCTCGGATGCCGGTTCGAAGCCAGTCGGCGACGCCCTGCCCCGGGAGTCGAGGCCGCGCGGCGCCATCGCCGTGGCGGGGACCGGGGCGCCGAACTTTTCGCAGGGAACAGCGCCCCGGCCGACCCCACGGCCTCCCGGACCGCGCGTGAGCGCGGTCGAACGTGGAACTGGCCATGCGGTCGGTTCCGATCCTAGTGAAAGGTCGAGAACCATGAAGAAGTCCGTCGAGGGCGGTACGACGATGGCGCCCGCGCGCGTCAGCGCCCCCCAGCCGAAGGCTCGTCCACTGGCCCTGCTCCTCGCCGTGGTCGCGGCGCTCGGTGTGGTCGGCCTCACGGCCGGAGCGGCCGCGGCCGCGACGTCGGTCAGCCAGACCACCAACCTGGTCGACGGCCAGAGCGTCACCGTCACCGGCACCGGCCTCACGCCGAGCACCCCGCACAAGATCGGGGTGTGCACCCAGGAGACCTACCTCGGCATCCCCGCCTGCGACGAGGGCGTTCCGGTGACCACCGACGCCAGCGGCAGCTTCTCGCTGAGCGTCACCGTGCACAAGACCAACACCAACATCCACAAGACGGCGCTGCCGTTCCCGCTCAACGTCCCGCAGCCGGCCACCTTCACCTGCAAGGGTCGTCGGGCGCGCAGTGCGAGCTGCTGATCACCGAGCACCCGACCGGTGGCATGAAGACCACCGTCGGCACCTACGCGATCACCTTCCAGTGACCGCCTGATCCCTCCCGGGCGGCCGGTCCTGCCCGGCCGCCCCACCGGGCCGCCCGCTCCTCGTCGTCCAGAAAGCCGTCGCTCATGTCTCGTCCGTCCCGTCCCGCCCGGCTGTGGTCGCCCGCGCTGGCACTCGCCCTGCTCCTCTCCGGCCTGCTGGTCGCCACGGCGCCGGCGCCCGTCGCGCACGCGGCGCCGACCCAGGTCACCGAAGGCTCGGTGACCTGGGGCATCAAGCAGTCCTGGCGCAGCTATGTCGGGCCCTGCAACGAGACGACGGGGGCGGCTCCTGCGCGGGCGGCGGCGTGACCGTCGCCTCCGCCACGCCGAGCGGGCTCCCCGAGGCCTGGCGCTTCCCGGTGGAGTCCGGCGAGTTCGACGCCGACACCGACACCACCACCCTCGACCTCGGCGGCTATGTGCACTTCCGCGGGTACTTCGACTACCCGGTGGCCGGCAAGTGGGGTCTCGACACCAGGTTCAGCGACCTGCGGCTGGTCATCTCCCCCGAGGAGCAGGTGCTCCGCGGCACGCACACCGGCTACCTCCGCGAGGACCCGGGCGGCGAGCTGTACGAGGACGTCGACGTGGTGCTCGCCAGGCTGGACATCGCGACCGGCACCAGCACCTTCGGGCCGCCCACCACCTCCCTGGCGGGCGTCCAGACCGTGGCCGGGCCGGGCCTGAGCGTCTACGGCGAGGGCACCGTCCTCGACGACATCGCGATCGACTACGAGGGCCCCGGCGGCCTGCCCGACCTGACCGAGCACTTCGACGCACCGGGGGTGCCGGCGCTCGAGCCGGCCGCGGCGTACTCCCTGGGCTACAAGGGCACGGGCGACGAGCTCCGCCGGCTGCTCGTCTCGGGTGACGGCGCCACGCTCTTCGCCTTCACGCGCCTCGACGGCGCCGCGGAGGTCACGGTCCGGGCCCTGGACGCCGCGACCATGACGCCGGTCGGCCACCCCTTCACCTACCGAGCCTCGCCGGCCGGCGACCGCCTGTACCGGTTCGCGATCGACCCGGCCACCGACACGCTGTTCTTCCTCACCGCGAACGGCGGCGAGCCGGTCGAGGGAGACGCCTCGGGCCGTGGCGTGGAGAACGTGGTCCACAGCCTCACCTTCGACGGCACGGACTTCACCGAGGGCACGGTCGGCCGGCTCCGGGACAGCCAGGTCACGTCCCAGTCCGACGGGACGAAGAGCGTCCACCAGGTCTTCGTCAGCGCGTTGACCTGGAACCCGGTCGCCGAGGAGCTGCTCGTCGCCCAGGCGATCCCCAGCGCCCAGCGCCCCGACATCCACACCAGCGACGACCTGTACCGGTTCACCCGCGACGGCAGCGGCTGGACGCGGGCGGCGACGCCGTTCCGGATGCCCGACAGCGGAGGGGAGTGGGGCGACGCGACCGAGCCCATCGAGAGCCCCGTCTCGACCATCAACGACTACGCGGAGAACCTCGCCGTGCTCGGCGACGGCTCCTACGTGATCGCCACCGGCGAGTCGCCCGAGATCAGGTACGACGACAGCGGGAGCGCCCACTACATGGGCGCCCTGCACCTGCGATTCGGCGCCGACGGGGCGGCGACGGTGGCCGAGATCGCCGACACCGTGCTGCGGCCGTACTTCGGGGGCTTCTACTACAGCGGCTACACGGCGGTCCGCTCGCTGCCCGACGGCCGGGCCGTCCTGCACGGCAACGGCGGCTCCCTGGACGACATCGCCTGGGTGGGCCTCGACGGCGCCGGTGCGGCGGTCACGGGCGCGACGGTGGTCGGCACGGACGTCTATCCGCCCTACGAGCTCTCGTCGATCGGCGGCTCGGTCGCCTATGCGCCGGTGCTCGGAGGCCTCTGGGTCGCCGACGAGGGCGACAGCGACGGCGAGTACCTGCACTACTACGACGGCACGACCGACGTGACCGGCTTCAAGATCCGCAAGTTCGCCGACTACCAGTTCGGCCACAACCAGATCCACGCCTTGCCCGACGGGTCGGTCGTGGTGCCGATGACCGACTTCGACGCGCCCGGGCAGCCGAACGGCTGGCTCCGGCTCGAGCTCCTGGGGGTCACGCCGAAGGTGACCACGCAGCCGGATTCGGTGGCGGTCGAGCTGGGGCGGGACCAGGCGACCCGGCCGGTGACGTTCACGGCGGCGGTGGACGCCGGCATCGCGGACGAGTACGGCAGCGACCTGCAGTGGCAGGTGCGGGCGGCGGGGGCCGCCACGTTCACCGACGTCGCGGGCGCCACCTCGGCCACCCTCGAGGTGACGGCCTCCCCGGAGACCGCCGGATCGGCGTACCGGCTCCGGGTGAGCAATGCGGCAGGCACCGTCGTCTCCGACGAGGCGTCGTTGGCGGTGACCTATCCGCCGCGCTTCACGCTGGACGCGCGGAACGTGTCGGTGACCGAGGGCAGCGACGCCCAGCTCCTGGTCGACTCGATCGCCAGCCCGGAGCACACCGTCACCTGGCAGCGGCGGGTCGGTGGCTACTGGACCGACATCGCGGAGGACGACGAGAACTTCGTGGTCGCCACCGAGGGCGGCCGGTCCGTGCTGACCGTGGTCGACACCAATGTGGACCAGTCGGGCTCGGTCTTCCGGGCGAAGCTGAGGAACGACCTCGGGATCACCACGGCGCCGCCGTGCGGCTGACGGTCGGCCCGAGGCTGTCGGTCCCGGCCGAGGGGCTGTCGCTGGACGGGGTCGTGCTGGAGTGGTCGGGGTCGGAGGAGCTGCAGGCGGCGCCGCCGTTCGGGTCGTCGAACTACCTCTCCGCCGGGATCTCCGACGGCGACGAGGCCACGTACCGGCAGTCCGAGGGCGAGGTGGAGGTCGTCCACGTCACCGGCGGCGGGAGCGAGTCCGCGGCGTCGTACGCCACGCGGGCGGCGCAGGTCGGCGGCGGCGTCACCCAGCTGGTCCGGCTCTCCGGCGGCGCGGCCGAGGTCGCGGCCGACGGCTCGGCGACGGTGGAGTGGAGCGGCACGTGGAGCGTGAACTTCTACGACGGGCTGGTGCCGTTCTGGCTGTCCGACCCGGTGCTGACGGTCGATCCCGACGGGACGGGGACGCTGACCGCCGACGTGGACGGCTACGGCTCGACCATGGAGAGCCCGGAGCAGCGCTCGCCGCTGGACGAGGTCGAGGACGTCACCATCGCCACCTTCGGCGGGGTCGAGGTCGACCCGGCCGGCGTGGTGAGGATCGATCCCGACTACGCCGGGGTCGAGGCCGACGTCCCTGACGGGTTCACGCCGCAGAACCGGGTGAACCCGGGGTGGGGCGCCTGGCCGCAGGGGTTCGTGGACTTCCACTTCGCGACCGGCCTGTCGTCGTACTGGTACTCCTCGGGCGGCGCGGCGGACGCGAAGAAGCCGCCGGCGCCGTTCACGGTGGACTTCACCGATGCCGAGCCCGTCGAGGGCGGCGGGGAGCCGGAGCCTCCGGTCGACGACGACGAGCCCGCGGCCGCGAAGGCCGCTCCGGTCGTGGACCTGAAGGTCAAGAGGAAGGTCCGGGTCGGGAAGAAGGTCAAGGCCAGGGTCACCGTGACGCTGCCCGCCGGCGTCGCGTCGTACTCGGGTCAGGTGGTGGTCCGCGAGGGCAGCCGGGTGCTCGGGGTCAAGCGGGTGACGGTGGCCTCGGGCGGAGTGGTCAAGGTCAAGCTGGGCAAGGCGGTCGTCCGCCGGCTCGGGCCCGGCCGGCACTTCCTCATCGCAGCGGTGCGGCCCAGCGCCACGACCGAGGCCGCGACGAGCGACGTCGTGGTGGTCAAGGTCAGGAAGCGGAAGCGCTAGTCTCGCTCGTCGCACGGCGGGAGAGCCGGCCGATCAGCTCACCGAGCTCGGCCGGCTCCTCCACGGTGTAGTCGCGGTCGAGGTGGGCGAGCACCAGGACCGGCCAGTCCAGGCTGTCGGTGTTCATCGTCATCCGGCACGCTCCCTCGCCCACCGGCTCGACCGTGCCCCAGCGGCCGATCACGGCCGCGACCTCGGCGGCCGGCGCCTCGACGACGATCCGCACCTGGTGGCGCTGCGGCCGGTCGCGCAGGCCGCGGCTGACGTACCGGGCCGCGTCCCCGCCGGGGATCTCCCGCGGCCGGAACCGCTGCCCGGTCGTCTCCGGTACGCCGGCGACCCGGTCCACCCGGAACGAGCGCCAGTCCCGGCGCTCGCGGTCGTAGGCCGCGAGGTACCAGCGCCGGCCGAGGTTGACCAGCCGGTGCGGCTCGACCCGGCGCGTGGTGCTCGTGCCGTCGTAGGCCGTGTAGGCGAAGGTGACCACCTCGCCGTCGCGGCACGCCTGGGCGAGCGTGGTCAGCGCGGTGGGGTCGAGCACCGGGCCGCCGGCCCAGGACAGGCCCTCGGTCTGGGTCTGCAGCGCGCCCATCCGCCGCCGCAGCCGCGGCGGCATCAGCGCGATCACCTTCGTCAGCGCCTGCAGCGTGGTGTCCTCGAAGCCGGGGGCGCCGCCGTTGGCGGCCGCCCGCAGGCCGACGGCGACGGCCACCGCCTCGTCGTCGTCGAGCAGCAGCGGCGCCATCGCCCCGCCCGCGCGCAGCTGGTAGCCGCCCGCGGCGCCGCGGACCGCGTCGACGTCGTACCCGAGCTCGCGGAGGCGCTCGACGTCGCGGCGCAGGGTGCGCTCGCTGACCTCGAGGCGGCCGGCGAGCTCGCCGCCGGTCCAGAACCGGTGGGTCTGCAGGAGGGAGAGGAGGCGCAGCATCCGGGCGCTCGTGCTCATGTCCTCAGACTAGGTCCAAATCAGGACAGAAACTGACCGGAATGCTCCCTAACGTGGTGGTCATGGAGACGAACACCACCCCCACGCAAGCGGGCCGGTGATCCGCACCGCCGGACTCACCCGCCACTTCACGCGCAACAAGCAGACGATCGAGGCCGTCCGCGGACTCGACCTGGAGGTGGCGGCCGGCGAGCTGGTCGCCTTCCTCGGACCCAACGGCGCCGGCAAGTCCACGACGCTGCGGATGCTCACGACCCTGATCGCGCCGACGGCCGGGACCGCGTCGGTCGCGGGGCACGACGTGGTCGCGGACCGGGCCGCCGTCCGCCGCTCGATCGGGTACGTCGGCCAGGGCAACGCCGCGGGCCACCAATTCCGCGGCCGCGACGAGGTGATGTGCCAGGCGCGGGCGCACGGGCTGTCGCGGCGCGACGCGCGGCGTCGTACCGACGAGCTGCTGGAGGCCTTCGACCTCACCGAGCACGCCGACCGCCCGGTCGCGCAGCTCTCCGGCGGCCAGCGGCGCCGGCTGGACGTGGCGATCGGCCTGGTCCAGGAGCCGCCGATCCTCTTCCTCGACGAGCCGTCGACCGGCCTCGATCCGCAGAACCGCGTCAACCTGCAGGAGCAGGTCCGCCGGCTCAACGCCGAGCTCGGCACCACCATCGTGCTCACCACCCACTACCTCGAGGAGGCCGACGCCCTCGCCGGCCGGGTGATCGTGATCGACCACGGGCAGGTCATCGCCGACGACACCGCGTCCGCGCTGAAGTCCGCGCTCGGCGACCTGGTCGCGATGGACTTCGCCTCCGCCGACGCGGCGCGGGCGGCGGCCGAGCGCGCGGACCGGGTCGACGGCGCCCAGGTCACCGTGAGCGGCGCACACGTCGCCGTCCGTGCGGCCTTCGGTCGCGACGCGGCCCCGGCGCTGGTCGCCGACCTCGCCGCCGCCGGCACGCCGGTCACCCGGATCGAGGTGGTCGGCCCGACCCTCGACGACGTCTTCCTCGACCTCACCGGGCGCAGCCTGCGCGAGAACCAGTCCACCGCCGGCACCGAAGGAGCAGCAGCATGACCATCGAGATCGACCTCACCCCGGCAGCAGCGACCGCCGCTCGCCGTACCTCCGTCGCCTCGCGGCCCGTCGGCGTGGTCGCCGACGTCTGGAACGTGCTCGTCCGCGAGCTCCAGCCGGTGCTCCGGCAGCCCGCGTCGGTGCTCTTCGCCATGGTGCAGCCGCTGGTCTTCCTCGGCCTGTTCGCGCCGCTGCTGCCGGACGCCGGCGACGGCTCCGCGCTGCAGTGGTTCGTGCCCGGCATCGTGTCGATGACCGCCCTGATGAGCGCGTCCTTCACCGGCGCCAACCTGTCGGAGGAGATCATCAGCGGCTCCTTCGAGCGACTGCTCGTCTCACCGGTGCGCCGCTCGTCGCTGATGATCGGCAAGGCGCTGCGCGAGATGGTGCCGCTGCTGCTCCAGACCGTCATCATCGTGGCCGCCGTGACGCCCTTCGGCTTCGATCTGCACCTGCTCGGCGTCGTGGTGGGGATCCTGGTGCTGGTCCCGTTCAGCGTCGGCCTCGGCGCCCTCAGCCTCGCCCTCGCGGTCGCCGCCAAGGAGCAGGCCTGGGTGTTCTGGACCGTCCAGCAGACCGTGATCTTCCCGCTGCTGCTGCTCGCCGGCGTGCTGCTCCCGCTCGACGGCGCCCCCGGCTGGCTGCGGACGGCCTCCGACCTCAACCCGCTCCGCTACATCGTCGATGCCGAGCGCGCCCTGTTCGCCGGCAGCTACCCGGCCGACACCGTGCTCGCCGGGCTGGCCGCATCGCTCGTCGTCGCCGCGCTCGGGCTGTGGGTCGGCGTGCGGAGGATGAACCGCGCGAGCTGAGGTGCGGATCGCCGGCCGTCAGATGCGCGGCACGATGTCGCCGAGCAGCGCACCCATCCGGGTCGCGGCGAGGCGGCCGGCCTCGAGCACCTCGGCGTGGTCGAGCGGCTCGCCGCTCAGCCCGGCGGCCAGGTTGGTGACCAGGCTGATGCCGAGGATCTCCATCCCGGCCTCACGCGCCGCGATCGCCTCGAGGGTGGTGCTCATGCCGACCAGGTGGCCGCCGAGGATCCCGGCCATCCGCACCTCGGCCGGCGTCTCGTAGTGAGGCCCGGTGAACTGGACGTAGACGCCCTCGTCGAGGCTCGGCTCGACCGAGCGGCACAGCTCGCGCAGCCGCGAGGAGTAGAGGTCGGTGAGGTCGACGAAGTTCGCGCCGACGATGGGCGACTGGCCGGTGAGGTTGATGTGGTCGCTGATCAGCACGGGCGTGCCGGGCGTCCAGGACTCCTTCAGCCCGCCGCAGCCGTTGGTCAGCACGATCGCGCGGCAGCCCGCCGCGGCCGCCGTACGCACGCCGTGGACGACCGCGGCGACGCCCCGGCCCTCGTAGTAGTGGGTGCGGCTGAGGAAGACCAGCAGGTGCCGGTCGGGCGCGCCGTCGGCGCCGGGGATCCGGATCGAGCGGATCCTGCCCGAGTGGCCCTGCACGGCCGACGCCGCGAAGCCGGGCAGCGAGGTCACCTCGAGCTCGGTCGTGTTCGCGCCACCGGCGCCGTCGAGCGCGTCGGCGGCCGGGAGCCAGCCGGAGCCGAGCACGAGGGCGACGTCGTGCCGGGCCACCCCGGTGAGCTCGGCGAGGCGGGCGGCGGCCTCTTCGGCCAGGGCGTACGGCGTGGGGGACTCGGTCACGGCGCGAGCCTACTGCCCGCGATGCCTACAGCCCCGTCGAGCGGCAGGCGCGGGTGCGCAGCCCGGCGACGTAGTCGGCCGGTGCGTCCGCGGCCTCCGCCGCGTCCGCGATCACGCCGAGGTACGACGCCGACGGCAGCCCGCCCTCGTAGGCGTCGAGCACGTAGGTCCACGCCACGACCTCGCCGGCCATCGTCGAGATCCGCACCTTGGTCCTGCGGTACAGCCCCGAGTCGGCCGACTCCCACTGGTCCAGGTTCGGCTCGTCGAGCGGGCTGACGTCGTACACGGCGACGAAGACCTGCTCGAACGGGTCCTGGACGATCGTCGCCAGCGCGCCGTCCCAGCCGTGCTCCTCGCCGCCGAAGGTCAGCCGCCAGCCGGAGAGCCAGCCGGTGGTCTGCAGCGGCGAGTGGGGGCACCGCTCGCCCATCCGCTGGGGATCGAGGTTGGTGCCGTAGGCGGCGTACGACGTCACGGGCTCAGGCTAGATGACTGCGTGGAGTCGTACGCCGCCCGGCGGTCAGGCTCCGGTGTACAGCAGGTGGTTGTTGGGGGTGGCGGGGGAGCAGATGATCAGCAGCACGCAGGTCTTCTCCGTGCCGGTGACCTTGCCCTTGGTGGTGGCGCCGAGGATCGCGGTGCCGACCTGGGCGGGCGTGGCGGCCGGGTGCGCGGAGAGGTAGAGCGCCGCGGCGCCGGTGACGTGCGGGGACGCCATCGACGTACCGCTGATCGTGCTCGTCCCGCCGTTGAGCCAGTCCGAGGTGATGTCGACGCCCGGTGCGAACAGGTCGACGCAGGTGCCGCGGTTGGAGAAGCTCGCCCGCGCGTCGTTGCGGTCGCTGGCTGCGACCGTCAGCGCCTCGGGCACCCGGGCCGGCGAGGTGCCGCACGAGTCGGCGTTCTCGTTGCCGGCCGCGACGGCCATCGTGACGCCGTCGGCGATGACCCGCTTGACCGCGTTGTCCAGCGCGGCGGATCCGCCGCCGCCGAGACTCATGTTGGCGACGGCCGGGCGGCCGGCCTGGTGGTGGGCGACGACCCAGTCCAGGCCCGCGATCACGCCGGACGTCGAGCCGGATCCCTTGCAGTCGAGCACTCGTACGGCGATCAGGCGGGCCTGCTTGGCCAGGCCCTTGCTGGTGCCGCCGATGGTCCCGGCGACGTGGGTGCCGTGGCCGTTGCAGTCGGAGGCGTCGGCGTCGTCGTCGACGGTGTCGGTGCCGGACACGGCCCGGCCGCCGAAGTCGGCGTGGTCGAGCTGGATGCCGGTGTCGACGACGTACGCGTCGACCCCGGAGCCGGTGCTCGTCCACGAGTAGGAGTTGTCGAGCGGCAGGTTGCGCTGGTCGACCCGGTCCTGGCCCCAGCTGGGGGCCGGGGTCTGGGTGTCGCTGGCGCGGACCGTGCGGTCCAGCTCGACCGCGAGCACCCGGCTGTCACCGCGCAGCAGCGAGAGGAGCGCGTCGGTCAGGGTCGCGGCGAAGCCGTTGAGCGCGTGCTCGTAGACGTGGGTGACCTGGCCGCCCTGGCGGGTGACGAGGGCGTTCGCGGTGGCGTCGGCGTCCGCGCTCGGCACGAGCGTGACGACGACGTCGAGGAGGCCGGCCGGGGCGGCCTGCGCCTCCGCGTGGGCCTGGGGGAGCGGGACGTGCGCGAGCCCGACGAGGGCGAGCGCGCAGGACGCGATGAATCCGAGAATCCGAGACATGAAGGGAGCAACTTCCTCTGCGTGGGCGGCGACCCCATGTCGCCGTACCGATGAGTAGCTGAACTCTGCCCTGAGTGTGACGCCGGGCACAAGCACCCGGTCCGACCTGAGGTCGCCGAGCCCCGTGCCCTAGACCTTCGCCAGGATCCCCGCGTCGACGGGAAGCGCCACTCCGGTGATGTAGCGCGCCTCGTCCGAGGCGAGGAAGAGGACCGCATGGGCGACGTCGCGTGACTCGACCCAGGGGACCGGCAGGGCGTTGGTCGCGACGGACACGTCGACGATGTCGTCGCGCCCGGGCGCCTCCAGGTCGGGCCGGAACATCCGGAAGATCTCGTCGTTCATGATCATCGGGGTGTCGACCTGTGTGGGATGCACGCTGTTGACGCGGATCCAGTACGGCGCCAGCTCGTTCGCGAAGGTCCGCATCAGGCCGGTCACGCCGTGCTTCGCCGCGACGTAGTGGGCGAGGTTCGGCGTGCCCTGGAGACCGGCGGCCGAGCTGGTCAGCACGATCGAGCCGCCCCGCCCGCCCGCAACGAGATGCGGGACCGCCGCCTTGATGGTGTGCCACGTGCCGGTGAGGTTGATGTCGATCATCTCCTGCCAGGCGGCCTCGGAGATCTCGTGCCCGGGCGCGTAGCTGGCGATGCCGGCGTTGGCCACGACGATGTCGAGCCCGCCCAGCGCGTCGATGCCGGCCGCCAGCTCCCGCTCGAGCCGGTCGAAGTCGCGGACGTCGACCTGGGCCGCATGGGCCCGGCCGCCCGCGGCCCGCACCAGCGCGCAGGTCTCCTCGAGGTCCTCCGGCGTCGCCATGGCGTAGCTCACCGAGGCCACCGGGGCGCAGATGTCGAAGGCGATGATCGACGCGCCCTCCTCGGCCAGCCGGACCGCATGGGCCCGGCCCTGGCCGCGACCTGCGCCGGTGATGAGCGCGATCCTCTGAGCGACACGGCCCATGGTCGTTCCTCCTGCGGGTGATCGATGGCGCGGTGGGGCGGCGGCTCGGCCTCAGCGGAGCCCGACGATCGCCTCGGCGATCGAGAGGTAGCGGTCGAGCAGCGGGTCGAAGCTGAGCGGCGCGTCGGGGCGGTACCAGGTCGCCACGCCGGCGCACATCGACGCGATCGCGCGCCCCGCGTCCCCCGGGTAGGGGGTGCGGAAGACGCCGTCCTCGACGCCGCGCTCGATGATCTGGTCGAGCAGCGCCTGCAGCTCGTCGCGCCGGTCGAGGTACTTGCGCCGGTTGCCGGACTCGAGGCTGCGCAGCTCGCTGGTCGACACGATCGCGCCCTTGCGGCGGTAGACGTGGAACAGCAGCATGCTGGACACGAGGGCGTCGAACTGCGCGCGCGGGTCGTCGTCGGCCTGGGCCACCGCGAAGCGGCTGCGCTCGACCAGCTCGTCGACGATGACCATCATCAGGTCGAAGAGGATGTCCTGCTTCGACTTGTAGTGGTGGTAGATGCCCGGCACCGACAGGCCGGAGCGATCGGCGAGCTGGCGGGTCGTGGTGCCGTGGTAGCCCTTCTCGGCGAACACGTCGAGCGCCGCGGCGAGGACCCGTGGCAGGTCCTGCTCGTGGTAGATCCGCCAGTCCTCGTAGGT
Source organism: Nocardioides humi (assembly GCF_006494775.1). Taxonomy (NCBI): domain Bacteria; kingdom Bacillati; phylum Actinomycetota; class Actinomycetes; order Propionibacteriales; family Nocardioidaceae; genus Nocardioides; species Nocardioides humi. The sequence goes on from NZ_CP041146.1 coordinate 4,783,444, forward strand.
GTCGGTCGGCAGCACCGTCGTGGCGGTGGCGGAGTCGCCGTTGCGCTTGCGGGCGAAGTCGATGAGCCACTGGAGGGCATCGACGTCGTCGACGGCTCCCGTGCTCGTGACCCGTCGCGGCGAGGTGCCCTGGAGCATCCGCTTGACCGGCACCTCGAGGCGCTTGCCGGTGCGGGTGCGGGGAAGCGCGGGGGCGACGATGATCTCGTCCGGGACGTGACGGCGGGAGGTCCGGCCCGCGATCGTCTCAACGATACGCGTGCGCAGCGCGGCGTCGTCCCTGCCGCCGTCGGTCACGACGAACAGCGGCATCCAGTAGCCGCCCTCGGCGAGCTCGACCCCGACGACCAGGCTGTCGAGCACCTCGGGCAGCGACTCCAGCGCCTCGTAGATCTCGGCGCTCCCCAGCCGTACGCCGTTGCGGTTCAGCGTGGAGTCGGTGCGGCCGTGGATCACGATCGTGCCGCGCTCGGTGATCGTGATCGCGTCGCCGTGGCGCCACACGCCAGGGAAGACGTCGAAGTACGCGTCGCGGTAGCGCTCGCCCTCGGGGTCGTCCCAGAACGCGATCGGCATCGACGGCATCGGCCGGGTGATGACCATCTCGCCGGTCTGGCCCGCCGGCAGGCGGTTGCCCCGCTCGTCCCACACCTCGAGCGCGACGCCCAGCGCCGTACCGCTGATCTCGCCGTCGTACACCGGGAGGTTGGGGGCGCTGGCGACGAAGATGCCGACGATGTCGGTGCCACCGCTCATCGAGCCGACCTGGAGGTCGCTGCGCACGTGGTCGCGAACCCAGCGGTTGCTGCTGGCCGGGAGCACCGAGCCGGTCACGCCGATCAGCTCGAGCGCGGACAGGTCGAGCTCGCGGCCCGGCTCGAGCCCGTCGCGCGCGCAGGCCTGGAGGTAGCCGGGGCTGGTGCCGAACACGGTGACGCCGAGGTCCTGGGCGACGCGCCACAGCAGGCCGGTGTCGGGATGGGTCGGGCTGCCGTCGAACAGCACGATGGTCGCCCCGTGGAGGAGACCGCAGATCTGGGCGTTCCACATCATCCAGTTGGGCGTGGTGAACCAGAAGAAGACGTCCGCCTCGTCGACGCCCATGTGGAAGCCGGGGGAGACCAGCTGCTCGAGGAGCGCGCCGCCGTGCCCGTGCACGATGCCCTTCGGGCGGCCGGTGGTGCCGGAGGTGAAGAGGACCCACAGCGGGTGGTCGAACGGGACGTCGACCGGCGCCGTGACCGGCTTGCTGAACCGCTGGAGCTGCTCCCAGGTGACGTCGCACGGGGTGGTGTCGTCCCGGTCGACGCCGCCGGTCTCGACCGAGACGACGAGCGCGTCGACGGGCAGCAGCACCCGCAGCTCCGCCACGGCCTCGCGGCGGTCCTGCTGCTCGCCCTTGAACAGGTAGCCCGTGCCGGCGATGAAGACCGTCGGGTCGAGCTGGCCGAGACGGTCCATCGCGGCCGTCGGCGCGTAGTCCATCCCCGTCTGCGACCAGACGGCGCCCAGCGTCGCGGAGGCGAGGAAGGCGACGACGCCCTCGATGCAGTTCGGCAGGTAGGCGACGACCCGGTCGCCCTGCCCGATCCCGCGGTCCGCGAGCGCCCCGGCGACCGCGGCGACCTGGTCGCGGAGCTGGCCGAACGTGATCGACTCGCGGTGGCCGTCGTCGCGGACCAGGATGACGGCCTCGCGCTCGGCGGCGCCGTGCTTGAGCATCTCCCGCGCGAAGTTCAGCGTGGCGCCCTGGAACCAGCGGGCCCCCGGCATCTCGGAGGACGAGAGCACCTCGGTGGCCTCGGTGGCGAAGTCGACCCCGAAGTAGTGGGCGACCGCCTCCCAGAAGAGCGCAGGCTCGGCGGCCGACCAGGCCTGCAGCTCGCGGAAGTCACGCGGGTCGCTCAGGTCGACGATGCCCTCCGTGCCGAGCCAGCGAGCGAAGTCGACCACCCGAGAGCTGTCGATCTGGGCGTCTGTGGGCAGCCAGGCCGCCTCGACAGTCACGGTTGCGCATCCCCTCTCCATTGCCACATCTGCTCGTGCGCTGGTCATCGGCGGTTCGGCAGCAGTGACCCGCGGGTGATCACGACGTCGATCGCAACAGCAAGGATAAGGACCCCGCCGGTCGCGAAGCTCTGCACTTCGGTGGACATGCCCAGGAGCTGGACGCCGTTGTTGATCGACCCGATCACGAGGGCGCCGAGCAGCGCGGCCCACACGGTTCCGCGGCCGCCGAAGAGGCTCACGCCCCCCACCACCGCCGCTGCGATCGCGTTGAGCATCAGCGGCCCGCCACCGGACGAGTTGGAGACGGCGAGCAGTCGCGACGCCTCGACCATGCCGGCCACCGCAGCGCACACGCCGAGGACGAGGAAGGAGTAGATCACCATGCGGGACACGGGAATGCCCGCCCGCTGCGCGGCCTCCCGGTTGCCGCCGACGGCGTACAGATGCGTCCCGTAGCGGGTCCGCCCGGTGAAGTACGCCGCGATCAGCAGCATCCCGACCAGGATCAGCACGGGCAGCGGGAGACCGGGCCCCTCGCTCAGGATCGCGATCGCGCCGAAGATGACCACGCCACTGACGACCGCGGGCACGCCGACGACCAGCACCGCGGAGGACGTCGCGTCGGCACCGCGCTCGCGGTGACCGAGATAGCGGGTCGCGCAGAAGATCAGCCAGCCGGCCGCCCCGAGGGCCAGGCTCCAGCCCGACGGGAGGTAGGTGGACGAGATCCGGGCGTAGTCGGTGCCGGCCACGTTGATGGCGAACTCGGGCGGCAGCACGACCAGCAGGAGGCCCTGCAGGATGACCATGCCACCGAGGGTCACGATCAGCGACGGCACGCCGAAGATGACCGCGAGCACCTCGGCCAGGACGAAGAGCACGCCGACGGCGACTCCGCCGAGGATGGCCAGCCACAGCGGCCACTCGCTCTTGATCGCGAGCTGGGCGGTGACCGTGGCGCAGACGCCGGAGAGCATCGCGGAGGACAGGTCGATCTCGCCGACCAGCAGCACGAAGACGACGCCCAGCGCCAGGATCGCGGTCGTCACGATCTGCAGCGTCAGGGTGGTGATGTTCCCGGAGGTGAGGAAGGCCGAGTTCTGGGAGTAGAAGTACAGCCAGATCAGCCCGAGGACCAGCAGCACCGGGATGCTGCGGTACCTGCCGCTCAGTCCCTCGACGACGCGCGAGAGCAGGGGGGTGTCCGGCTCGTTCGGGGCGATCGGCGGGACGCTCCGGACCTGCTGGGTGCTCATCGGACGCCCTCGGCGGTGAGCGGGACCTCGTGGGCCCCGGTGATGGCGGCGATCAGGTCGCCGGACGTGTAGTCGCCGCGCTCGAACTCGGCGACCTTGCAGCCCAGCCGCATGACGACGACGCGGTCGGCGACCTCCTGGACGTCCTTGAGATCGTGCGAGATCACCAGGACGCCGCGGTCCTGGGACTTCAGACGCAGGATCAGGTCGAGCACCTCGGCGCGCTGCGAGACGCCCAGGGCGGCGGTCGGCTCGTCGAGCAGCACCAGGCTCGGGTCCGAGATCAGCGCCCGGCAGATCGCGATGCCCTGCCGCTGCCCGCCGGACAGGCCGCCCACGGGCGTGGTGAGGGAGCGGAGCCTCACCGCCAGGCTGTCGAGCACCTTGCGGGCCTCCACCTCCATGCGGTGGCGGCTCACGGGGCGCCCGCGCAGGAGACCTCCGGTGATCTCCTGGCCGAGGAAGAGGTTGCGGACCGCGTCGAGGTTGTCGCACAGCGACAGGTCCTGGTGGACGGTATGGATCCCCGCGCTCTGCGCCGCCCGCGGCGTCTCGAGACGGACCGCCTCGCCGCGCACCCGGATCGCACCCGAGTCGGGGTGCTCCACCCCCGAGATGACCTTGATGAGCGTGGACTTGCCGGCTCCGTTGTCGCCCACGAGGGCGACGACCTCTCCGCGGCGGAGCTCGAGGTCGACCTCGTGGAGCGCACGCACTCCGCCGAAGTGCTTCGAGACCTGGCTGAGCTCGAGCAGGAGCTCGCCTGCGTCAGGCATGGGAATTCCCTCCGTGAGTGGGGCTGGGTGGGGTGCGGCCGCCGGTCCGACGGACAGCGGCCGCACCCCGGACGTGGACGGTCGGGGTCAGCCGGCCTTCGCCTGGCAGGTGGGCGTGCTCTCGGCGGGGCCGCCGTCGCAGATCTGCTCCCAGGTGAAGATGCCGAGGTCGACCGCCTGCTGCACGATCTCGCCCGGGTCCTTGCCGTCCTCGAGGTGGATCAGCGTGGTGTCCAGCTTGGCGGTCGGGATGTCGTCCGTGCCGTTGTTCACCTGGTCCTGGACCAGGTCCGCCGGCGGATCCTCCCCGTTGATCGCGGCCAGCGTGATCTTCGCGGCCGCCTCGGCCTCGACGGAGAAGGCCTTGAGGACGGTGTCCTCCTGGTCGCCGGTCAGCATGTACTGCAGCCCGGTGAGCTCGGGATTCTGGCCGCCGTACACGGGGATCTCGACCTTCTGGCCCTTGAGCGCGGCGATGATCCCGGAGGCGTTGCCGTCGTAGAAGCCGAGGAAGGCGTCGAGGTCGCTCTGCGTCTTCGTCAGGCACTGCTCGGCGGCCTTCTGGGCGTTGTCGGGCGCCCAGTCCTTGATGTAGTCCTCGCAGACGACGTTCAGGGTGCCGTCGTCGATGAGCGGCTGGAGGATCTCGTCCTGCCCGCGGAGCATCTCGGTCGTGTAGACGTCGCCCTTGTTGCCGTACTGGCGGGCGAGGTCGACGGGGCCGCTGCCGAAGGCGCCGGCCTCGACCCGGCTCTTGAAGTACTCGGCCTGCTGGATGCCGACCTTGTAGGGGTCGAAGATGACCTGGGCGTACATCGGTCCGTTGAGCGGCGGGTTCTCGTAGCCGATCACGGGGACCTCGGCCGCCGCGGCCGCCTGGAGCAGGCCGGCGCTCGTGTTGGGGTCCGCGGCCACCACGACGAGGGCCTTGGCCCCGGCCGCGATCGCGGAGTTGGCCTGCGACAGCTGGGTGGCGGAGTCGCCGCCGCCGTTGACGAACTTCACCTCGACGTCGGGGTCGAGCGCCTTCATGGCCTTCTCGAAGTCCGGGCCGTCCTGCTGGATGTAGCGGGTCGGGGTGGTGTTGGGCGCCATGAAGTACACGAGCTTCTTGCCCGAGGACGAGCCGTTCCCGGACGAGCCGCCGTCGTCGCCGCCACATGCGGCCGTCACCAGGCTGAGCCCGGCCACGATCGCGACGAGGCCGACCCTGGCCCGGGCCTTTCTACTGCCTTGCATCTTCTTCTCCTTCGAGGGGACGGACCCCGGCCGGGTGGCAGGGATGTCGCTTTCGCCCAGAGCCCCCGAGTCGACTCATGGGATGCGCCGGACCGAGCGGTCAGGAGCGCACGTCGTGCAGGTCGGCGGTGATCTGGAGGGCGAGGTGCTTGGCGTACACCCGCACCCAGGCCAGAGGGCCGCCCATGTACCAGAAGCCCGGATGGCCGGTACGGCGGTACAGCCCGCCGATCTCGCCGTCCTCGCCGATGCCGAGGACCAGGGGGAGCCGCTCGGCCACGGCGTCGCCGAACAGGCGGCGCGCGGTCTCGCGCATGTTCGAGTAGCCGGTCGCCAGCACGACGAGGTCGGCGTCGAGCTCGCGGCCGTCCTCGAGCCGGATGCCCGTCGCGGTGAACTCCGCGAGCCCCGAGCCCTGGGCGAGCCCGATCCGGCCCTCGGCGATCAGGCCGGACGCGCCGACGTCGATGTAGTAGCCGCCGCCCTTGGCGAGCGCGAAGCCCATCAGCCCGGTGCCGTCGGGTCCGTCGTTGAGCCGGAAGCCCACCGCCTCGAGCGAGGCCAGCAGCGCGGCGTCCTTCTCGGCGGTGCGCTTCACGCCCTCCTTGGCGTCCTCGAGCACGAGCGGCCAGGGGTAGGCGCTGGCCAGGAGGTCGGCGTACTCGGTCGGCGGCCCGGACTCGGTGAAGTTGGCCCCGAAGATCGCGGGGATGCCGTGCTCCTGGCTGATGATGTGGGTCGAGGAGCGCTGCACCAGGGTGACCTCGGCGCCCGCCTCGTACAGGTCCTGGGCGATGTCGTGGCCGCTGTTGCAGGCGCCGACGACGACGGCCTTCCGGCCGGCCCAGCTGCCGCCGGCGCCGTGCTCGCTGGAGTGGTAGACCGTGCCCGCGAAGCCGTCGCGTCCGGGGAGGTCGGGGACGTGGGGCTCGCCGGCCGCCCCCGTCGCGAGGACGACGTGGCGCGGGCGCAGCGTCCGCTCGCCCTCCCCGGTCTGCACCGTGAGCGCCCACGCGCCGGCCTGCTCGTCGTACGCCGCGGCGGTCATCTCGGCCGAGCACCAGACGTCGAGCTCCATCGCCTGGGCGTAGAACTCGAACCAGTCGGCGATCTTGTCCTTGGGGGAGTAGATCGGCCACGACTGCGGGAACGGGAGATAGGGCAGGTGGTCGGCCCAGACCGGGTCGTGCAGCACCAGCGAGTGGTACCGACGGCGCCAGCCGTCGCCGACCCGCTCGCTCCTCTCCAGGATGAGCGCGTCGACGCCCATCAGGCGCAGGTTCGCCGCGAGGGCGAGGCCGCCCTGGCCGGCGCCGAGGACGACGACCTCCGGCTCGCGGTCGGTGTAGGCCCGCGCGTGCTCGCGCTTGTCCTTCCAGTTGCGCTGCGTGGTGGCGCCGACCTCGTGCCGCGGGCCGGTGGGCCGGCGGCTGCCGAGGGCCCGCTCGTGGCCCTTGAGGTCCTCGACCCCGGTCATGACCGTCCAGGCGCGCCAGCCGTCCTCGCCCTGCCGGATGCGGGCCACGCCCCGGCACCAGGCGCCGGGCGTCTCGAAGGTGAAGAAGCCCTCGATCGTGCCGCCGCCCCCTCCTCGGCCACGAAGCGCGGACCGAACTCGGTGACGATCCGGACGTCGGACACCTTCGCCTGCTGCAGGTGCTCGTCGAGGAGCCCGGCGATCCGGTCCGTGCCGTGGTAGGTCCCGAGGTCCCAGCTGAGCGCGAGGAGGTCGCGCCACCAGCAGTCCCCGTCCAGCAGGTTCGTGGTCGCGGCGGCGTCCGCCGCCGCCATCGCGTCCGCGAAGTCGGCGAGCCAGGCCGCGAACGCCGCCTTCACCTCGTCAGGAGACGAGTCGGTGTCCACCCTCACGTGAGTCCCTCCTTGCGGGCCGCGCGGCCCAGATCGTCCGACCGAGCGATCGCTCGGTCGGAGAGGAGTGTTGCACACGTCACACCGTGAGGGGAAGGGCCTCGCGACGCGGAGAGCACCCGTCGGCGCCGTACCGGCGAGTAGGGATGTCCGGTTCCGAACGCGCTGCGGGCCGGCGCAGCCGCCCTACTACGCTGGCTTCGTGACCCACTTCGATGTCCTCGTCCTCGGTGCCGGCCCCGGTGGGTACGTCGCCGCGATCCGCGCCGCCCAGCTCGGCAAGTCCGTTGCCGTGATCGAGAAGAAGTACTGGGGCGGCGTCTGTCTCAACGTCGGCTGCATCCCCTCCAAGGCGCTGCTCAAGAACGCCGAGCTGGCGCACACGCTGACCCACGAGAAGGCCAAGTTCGGCATCGAGGGCGACGCGACGATGGCCTTCGGCCCGACCCACCAGCGCTCCCGCCAGGTGAGCGCCGGCATCGTCAAGGGCGTCCACTACCTGATGAAGAAGAACAAGATCACCGAGGTCGACGGCTGGGGCACCCTGACCGGCCCGAAGACCGTCTCGGTCGCGCTCAACGACGGGTCGGTCGCCGAGTACACCTGCGACAACCTGATCATCGCCACCGGCGCGACCGTCCGCAGCGTGCCGGGCGTGGAGCCCAACGGCAAGAACATCGTGACCTACGAGGAGCAGATCCTCGACGAGAGCGTCCCCGGCTCGATCATCATCGGCGGCTCGGGCGCGATCGGCGTCGAGTTCGCCTACGTGCTGAAGAACTTCGGCGTCGACGTCACCATCGTGGAGTTCCTCGACCGCATGGTCCCGACCGAGGACGCCGACGTGTCCAAGGAGCTCGCCAAGCACTACAAGAAGCTCGGCGTGAAGGTGCTGACCTCGACCGCCGTCAAGGGCGTCGAGGACACCGGCTCCGGCGTACGCGTGCGCGTGGCTCCGGCTGCCGGTGGCGACGAGCAGGTGCTCGAGGCCGACAAGTTCCTCGCCGCCTTCGGCTTCGCCCCCCGCGTCGACGGCTACGGCCTCGACGCCGCCGGCGTGAAGCTCACCGACCGCGGCGCGATCGAGATCGACGACTTCTGCCGCACCAACGTCGACGGCGTCTACGCCATCGGCGACTGCACCGGCAAGCTGATGCTCGCCCACGTCGCCGAGGGCCAGGGCATCGTCGCCGCCGAGACCCTCGCCGGCGCCGAGACCATGCCGGTCGAGTACGACTTCGTCCCGCGCGCGACGTACTGCCAGCCGCAGATCGGCTCCTTCGGCTACAGCGAGCAGCAGGCCAAGGACAAGGGGTACGACGTCAAGACGGCCTCGTTCCCCTTCTCGGCCAACGGCAAGGCGCAGGGCCTGGGCGAGGCCGTGGGCTTCGTCAAGATCGTCGCCGACGCGGAGTACAACGAGATCCTCGGCGCCCACATGATCGGCCCCGACGTCACCGAGCTGCTGCCCGCGCTGACCCTCGCGCAGAAGTGGGACCTCACCGCCGACGAGGTCGGCCGCAACGTGTTCGCCCACCCGACCCTGTCGGAGGCCGTCAAGGAGGCGATCCACGGGATCGCCGGGCACATGATCAACCTCTGAGCGGGACCTTCGGCCCCAGCTCCTGAGTAGGGGGACTCACGCGCGCGTGGGTCCCCCTACGCCATCCTTCGGCCATGAAGGATCTCCGCCGGATCGTCGTCACCGTCGTCATCGCCTCGTTCTCCGTCGCCGCGCTGCTCGGGATCATCGCCCTGCTCGGCCCCGGCGACTTCGGGGACACCGGGGCGAAGGTGCTGCTCACCACCGTCATCGTGGGCGTCGAGTCCACCGTCGCCCTGTGCCTGCTCTCCCTGGCGGGACACCGCTGGGCGCCGCTGGCCGCCGCCGGGGGACTCGCCTCGATCGTGGCGACCGCCGCCGCGGTGACGCTCACCTGGGGAGACTTCGGGTGGGACTCGGCCGTCGACGAGCTGCTGTGGAAGTCCTTCGGCGTCGGCGCGATCCTGGCCGCGACCGCCGCCCAGCTCTCCCTGCTGATCGCGCTGGTCCTCCGGCCCGGCCGCGCCGCCGGCCCGCTCGGCGGCCTGCTCGCGGCGACCGGCCTCGTCGCCGCGATCGTCGCGGCGATGGCGATCGGGCCGATCCTGCTGGAGACCGACCCCGGCGGGGGCTACTGGCGGGCCTTCGGCGTGCTGGCGATCCTCGACGTCCTCGGGAGCGTGGTGCTGATCGCGCTGGGCGCCTTCGGGCGGGTGCGGACCCGGGTCACGGAGCCGCCCGGCGGCTCCGTGGGGCTCACCGCCGACCAGCAGCAGCGGGTCCTCGCCTGGGCGGCGACCCACGGGACCAGCCCGGACCGAGTGGTCGCGGCGGCGCTGGACGCCTACCTCTCCTGAGGCGGTCGGCGCGAATCGTCGTGGGCGTGCGCCGCTGCAAGAATGGCGGCCATGGCGCGTGTGGTGATCGTCGGTGGCGGACCCGGTGGCTACGAGTCGGCCCTGGTGGCCGCCCAGCTGGGTGCCGAGGTGGTGGTCGTCGACTCCGACGGCGTCGGAGGGTCGGCGGTGCTGACCGACTGCGTCCCGAGCAAGACCCTGATCGCGACAGCCGAGGTGATGACCGACCTCAGCGAGGCCGGCGAGCTCGGCATCGACGTCGACGCGCCCCGGGTCGACCTCGCGCGGGTCAACGCGCGGGTCAAGGCGCTCGCCCTCGCGCAGTCCGCGGACATCGCGAGCCGGCTGGCCCGGGAAGGGGTGACCGTCGTCGCGGGCCGGGGGCGTCTCGACGGCCCGTCGCGGGTCGTCGCGACCCTCGCCGACGGCACCGAGACGACGTACGACGCCGACGCGGTGCTCGTCGCGACCGGCGCCACGCCCCGGGTGCTGCCGACGGCCCAGCCCGACGGCGAGCGGATCCTCACCTGGGAGCAGGTCTACGACCTGACCGAGCTGCCCGAGCACGTGATCGTGGTCGGCTCCGGTGTCACGGGCGCGGAGTTCGCGAGCGCCTACCAGTCGCTCGGCATCCCGGTGACGCTGGTGTCCTCGCGCGACCGGGTGCTGCCGGGCGAGGACCAGGACGCCGCGCAGGTGCTGGAGGACGTGCTCACCCGGCGCGGCATGACCGTGCTCGCGCGCTCCCGGATGCAGTCGGTCTCCCGCGCCGGCGACGTCGTGACGGTGACCCTGGTCGACGGCCGCGAGGTCACCGGCTCCCACTGCATCCTCGCCCTCGGCTCGGTGCCCAACACCGAGGGTCTCGGCCTGGAGGCGGCCGGCGTCGCGCTCGACGACGGCGGCTTCGTCACCGTCGACCGGGTCTCGCGGACCTCGGCGCCCGGCGTGTACGCCGCCGGCGACTGCACCGGCGTCCTCATGCTCGCCTCCGTCGCCGCCATGCAGGGCCGGATCGCGATGGCCCACGTGCTCGGCGACGCCGTGCAGCCGCTCGACCTCGGCGTGGTCGCCTCGAACGTCTTCACCTCCCCGGAGATCGCCACCGTGGGCGTCACCCAGCAGCAGGTCGACGCCGGCGAGGTGCTCGCCGAGGTCGTCGTGCAGCCGCTCGCGACCAACGCCCGCGCGAAGATGCAGGGCATCGTCGACGGCTTCGTGAAGCTCTTCGTCGCCCCCGGCTCCCGCAGCCTTCTCGGCGGCGTCGTCGTCGGCCCGCGCGCCTCCGAGCTGATCCACCCGGTCGCGCTCGCCGTGACCGAGCGGCTCACCGCCGACCAGCTCGCCCAGACCTTCACGGTGTACCCGTCGATCAGCGGCTCCATCGCCGAGGCCGCCCGCCGCCTGCATCGGGCGTAGTCCCGACTGACACAATGCGCCCATGCGCGTTCATCTCGGCTGCGACCACGCCGGTCTCGAGCTCAAGTCCCACCTCATCGGCTGGCTGACCGAGCACGGCTACGAGCCGGTCGACCACGGTCCCTTCGTGTACGACGCCCTCGACGACTACCCCGTCTTCTGCCTGCGCGCGGCCGAGGGCGTCGTCGCCGACCGGGCCGCCGGGCTGGACAGCCTCGGCGTCGTCATCGGCGGCTCCGGCAACGGCGAGCAGATCGCGGCCAACAAGGTGAAGGGCGTCCGCGCCGCGCTCGCGTGGTCGGAGGAGACCGCCACCCTGGCGCGCGAGCACAACGACGCCTGGGTGGTCGCCGTGGGCGGCCGGATGCACACCCTGGAGGAGATGACCCGGCTCGTCGAGGTCTTCCTGGGCACCCCGTTCCCCGGCGACGAGCGCCACGTGCGGCGGATCGGCCAGCTGTCGTCGTACGAGACCACGGGCGAGCTGCCGCCCCTGCCCGAGTCCGCGGTCGGGCACGGTCAGGCCTGATGCCCGAGGGGCACACCCTCCATCGCCTCGCCGGCGAGCTGACCTCGGTCTTCGGAGGGAACCGGGTCCGCGTCGGCAGCCCCAGGGCCGCTTCGCCGAGGCCGCCGCGCAGCTCGACGGCGCGCTGCTCGTCGACGCCGAGGCGTGGGGCAAGCAGCTGTTCGTCCGGTTTCGTCCTGTCCCTCCGGCCGGCGTCGTCGCGAGCGGCGTTTCCGGCCGATCTGGCAAGGCGGCGGAGCGACGGCATGCTGGATCGCACGTCGAGCGACGTCAACGCAGCCAGATCGAGTCGGAAACGTCGCGCAGCAGGCGGGGGCCGGAGGGACAGGACGACGAGGGCGAGCGGTTCGTCCACGTCCACCTCGGGCTGTACGGCGGCTTCGACGTCCGCGACGACGTGCCCGAGGTGCCGCCGCCGGTCGGGCAGGCGCGGCTGCGGCTGGTCCGCCCGGCGACGCCGGACCGTCTCGCGGCGTACGGCGACCTGCGCGGCCCGACCACCTGCGCCCTGGTGACGGCCGCGGAGCGCGCCGCGGTGGTCGCCCGCTCCGGCCCGGACCCGCTGCGGGCGGACGCCGATCCCGACCGGGCCTGGGACCGGGTCGGCCGGAGCGCCTCGCCCATCGGCACCCTGCTCATGGACCAGTCGGTCCTCGCGGGCGTGGGCAACGTCTACCGGGCCGAGGTGCTGTTCCGGCACCGCATCCACCCGCTGCGCCCCGGCCGCACGCTTCGCAGCGCGCAGTGGCGCGCGATCTGGGACGATCTGGTCGTGCTGATGGGGGAGGGCGTGCGCACCGGGCGGATCGACACCGTCCGGCCCGAGCACACCCCGGAGGCGATGGGCCGCCCGCCGCGGGTCGACGACCACGGCGGCGAGGTCTACGTGTACCGCCGGACCGGGCAGGCCTGCCACGTCTGTGGGAGCAAGGTCCGCACCGAGGTGCTCGGGGGCCGCAACCTGTTCTGGTGCGCCCGCTGCCAGCCGGCCTTCCGGTCGCGGGCGGGGCGGTGATCCCGGCCGGGCGCCGGTGGGCGCGGACCGATGTCGGCATCGCGTGCGTGCTCGCCGCCACCGCGGCCGCCGTCGTGGTCGGCATCGCGCTCAATCCCGCGGACGTGCCGGTCAACCTGGTCTTCCTGCCGCTCGTGCTCGGCATCCTGTTCCTGAGCAACCGCGTCCTGCCGTGGTTCGCCCTGTTCGTCATCGTCGCCCTCAGCCTGGCCGCCTTCTTCCAGGACGGCCTGACGCCGCGGGTCGGCGTCGCGCTGAGCGTCATGTACGGCGTCGCGGTGCTGGTGATCGTGCTGTCGCTGCGCCGCGGGCAGATCGGCGTCGGGCCGTTCCGCGGCCAGTCGATGCTCGTCGACCTGCGCGACCGGATCCTGGCCCAGGGCGAGATCCCGGCCCTGCCCGACTCCTGGCTGGTCGAGTCCGCGCTCACCTCCGCGGGCGGCTCGCCGTTCGCGGGCGACTTCGTGGTCGCCACGTCCGGCGACCACGGCCGCCGGATCGAGCTGGTCGTCGTCGACGTGTCGGGCAAGGGCGAGGCCGCCGGCACCCGCGCCCTCCAGCTCTCCGGCGCGATGGGCGGGCTGGTGGCCGCGCTGCCGCCGTACCGCTTCCTGCCCGCCGCCAACGACTACCTCCTGCAGCGGGCGTGGGAGGAGGGCTTCGCGACCGCCGTCCACGTCTCGGTCGACCTCGCCACCGGCGTGTTCGAGCTCCGCTCGGCGGGCCACCCGCCGGCCGTGCAGCGGGAGGCCGGCTCCGGACGGTGGCGGCCGCTGCGCCCCGACGGCCCGGTCCTCGGCATCGTCGAGGACGCCGAGTTCGCCTGCCACCGCGGCCGCCTCGCCCCGGGCGACAGCCTGCTGCTCTACACCGACGGGATGGTCGAGGAGCCGCGGCGCGACATCGACCTCGGCATCGACCACATGCTGGGGGAGGCCGAGTCCCTGCTGCGGGGCTCCTGGGACGGCCTGGCCCGGCGCCTCGTCGCCGCCGTCGGCTCGCCGGACGACGACCGGGCGCTGCTGGTCGTCCACCGGCGCCCCTGAGTTGGGGCTGCCACCCTGCCGTGTGGCACGATGGCGCGTGGTTCTCGGCCGTGCGCGAGCGCGGCCCGGAGCGCCGGGGATGTAGCTCAATGGTAGAGCCTCAGTCTTCCAAACTGATTACGCGGGTTCGATTCCCGTCATCCCCTCGAAGTGCGGCCCGGCAGCGCGATCGGCGGGCCGCGCCGCGGGGCGTAGCGTAGTGGCTAGCGCGCCTGCTTTGGGAGCAGGAGACCGCAGGTTCGAGTCCTGTCGCCCCGACAGATCGCCCCGATCACAGCGGGCCGCCGTGGCCCGTGCACCATCCCCTGACCAGTAGGAGAACACCTGTGAAGAGCGCCGTCGAGACCTTGAGCCCGACCCGGGCCAAGCTGACCGTCGAGGTGCCCTTCGAGGAGCTCAAGCCGAGCCTCGACGCGGCGTACCAGAAGATCGCGAAGCAGATCAACGTCCCCGGCTTCCGCCGCGGCAAGGTCCCGCCCCAGGTGATCGACCGTCAGATCGGCCGCGGCGTCGTCCTCGATGAGGCGGTCAACGACGTGCTGCCCAAGGCGTACGTCGAGGCGCTCCAGGAGAACAACCTCACCCCGCTCGCGCAGCCCGACATCGAGGTCACCAAGTTCGAGGACAACGACGGCCTCGAGTTCACCGCCGAGGTCGACGTCAAGCCCGAGTTCGAGCTGCCGGCGTACGACGGCCTCGAGGCCAGCGTCGAGGACCTCGCGGTCACCGACGAAGACGTCGCCGAGCAGGTGGACGCGCTGCGTGAGCGCTTCGGCACCCTGAGCGACGTCGAGCGTCCCGCGAAGGACGGCGACTTCGTCGTCATTGACCTGGTCGCCACCAAGGACGGCGAGACCGTCGACGGCGCCGAGATCTCCGACTTCTCCTACAAGGTCGGCAGCGGCGGCATGATCGAGGGCCTCGACGAGGCTCTCGTCGGCACCGCCGCCGGCGAGGAGAAGATCTTCACGACCCAGCTCGTCTCCGGCGACCTCGTCGGCCAGGACGTCGAGGTCGCCGTCAAGGTCGGCCAGGTCCAGGAGCAGGAGCTCCCCGAGCTCGACGACGAGTTCGCCCAGGACGCCTCCGAGTTCGACACCCTCGACGAGCTCCGCGACGACGTCCGCGAGCGGCTCACCCGCGGCAAGCGGCTCGAGCAGGCCGCCGCCGCCCGCGACGCCGTCCTCGAGGCGCTGCTGGAGAAGGTCGAGATCCCGCTCCCCGAGAGCATGGTCACCGAGGAGCTCGACGCCCGGCGCGGCAACCTCGAGCAGCAGCTCGCGATGGCCGGCATGACCCTGGACAAGTACCTCGAGGACGAGAAGCAGACCCAGGAGGAGTTCGAGGCCGACCTCGAGCGCCGGGTCCGCGACGCCGTCGCCGCGCAGTTCCTCCTCGACGAGATCGCCGACAAGGAGGAGATGGGCGTCGACCAGGGCGAGCTGACCCAGCACATGATCCGCCGCGCCCAGCAGTCCGGCCAGGACCCGCAGGAGTTCGTGAACCACATGTTCGAGCACAACCACGTGCCCGACCTGGTCCAGGAGATCCGCCGCGGCAAGGCCCTGCAGCTCCTCGTCGAGGGCGCCACCGTCAAGGACGGCGCCGGCAACGTCATCGAGTTGAAGAACCTCCAGGCCGACGGCAGCATCGGCGAGCCGGCCGAGGAGTCCGAGCCGGTTGAGGAGTCCGAGGCGCCCGCCGAGGCCTGATCGGCCCCGTTCCACCGCCCGCGGCACTCGTTGCATGGATCCCCGGATGTCCGGGGATCCATGCGCTTGTCAGGCGTTGCAACCCCTGACAAGCGCATGAGACGCCCGTCCGCTGTGACGCACGGGACTCGTGAGACGCAACGCCCGGTGCTCCGGCCGAGCCCCACACCGGATTGAGTGTACGACTGTGCACTCAATCCGCTAGCATCGCCCGATGACCTCCACCCCGACCGTCGTCGACGCGCTGGCGCTGGCCACCGCGGTGGTCGACGACCTCGTCGTGACCACCGCCCGCGACACCCACGTCGCGATCTCGCGCCGCGCCCACGGCGCCGTCCGCCGCGGCGCGGGGCCGGCCGGCGTACCCGCCGAGGCGCTGCACCGCGGCATCGCCGCCCTCGTGTACGGCGCCGTGGGGCTCTCGTTCCGCGGCGCGAGCGCCGGACTGTCCCGGCTCGCGGAGGCCGGCGTGGGGCCGGCGCTGGAGGAGGGGCCGCGCGGCCGGTTCGTCAACGCGGCGGTCAACGGGCTGATCGGGGAGGAGCTGCGCCGGGACCGGCCGCGGCTGGCGATCGAGATGGCGGTGCGCCACGACGGTCGCGACGTCGTCCTCACTCCCGAGGGGGTCGCCGGGGCCTTCCCCGGCGCCACCGGGCGGCTCGTGGTCTTCCTGCACGGGCTGTGCGAGAACGAGGCCTACTGGCGGCGCCACCGCGACCGCCTCGGCTCGACGTACGGCGAGAGCCTGGCCGGCCGCGGCTGGACACCGGTCTACCTCCGGGCCAACACCGGCCTGCCGCTGCGGGAGAACGGCGTGGTGCTCGCCTCGCTGATGCAGCGGCTGGTCGACGCGTGGCCCACCGAGGTCACCCGGATCGCGCTGGTCGGCCACTCGCTCGGCGGCCTGGTCGTCCGGGCGTCGTCCGCGGTGGTCGCCGACGGCGACGCGCCCGCGCCGTGGACCCGACTGGTCACCGACGTCGTCACCCTCGGCACCCCGCACCTCGGCTCGTGGTTCGCGGTCAGTGCCGACCACGCCAGCCGGACCCTGGCCCGGGCGCCCGAGGTGGCGGCCTTCGGGCGGATCATCGACCGCCAGGCGCCGGGCATCCACGACCTCATCGAGGGACTCGCGTACGACGTGCCCCCGCTCCCGCACGCGCGCTACCGCCTCGTCTCGGCGACCCTGACCCGCTCGCCGCGGCACCCGGTCGCCCAGGCGATCGGCGACCTGCTCGTCACGCCCCGCTCCGCCGTCGGCCGGGACCGGCGCGGCACCGACCTGTTCCCCGGCGCCGAGGTCCTCCACGTCGGTCGGACCGACCACTTCGGCCTGCTCAACCACCCCGAGATCCACGCCGCGCTCGCCCGCTGGCTCGCCTGACATCTCCTCCCGTGGGAGGTGGTGGCGCGCCGGGAGGCGGCGCCATGATGACGTCCATGACGACGAACGCCGCGCGCGAGCTGCGCGCCGAGGCCGTGATCGAGGCGCCGGCGGCGCACGTGTGGGCGCTGCTGACCGACTTCGGGCAGCTGGCCGCCTGGAGCCCGGAGACGGTGCGGATGGTGCCGCTCAAGCCGGGCGGCCTGCGGGTGGGGCAGTGGTACCTCGGCATCAACCGCCGCAAGGCCGTCGTGTGGCCGACCCGCTCGGTCGTCGCCGACGTCAGCCCGCAGCGCCGGCTGGTCTGGGACACGCCGTCCAGCGGCGCCCAGTGGATCTGGGAGCTGGAGGCCGACCCGGCCGACGCGCAGCGGACCAGGGTCGTGCACCGGCGGCCGGTCCCGCGCTCGCTGAGCGTCGGCAGCCGGATCGTGGCGCCGCTGCTGCTCGGCGGCAACGACTCCCACGCCGACGAGCTCGAGGCGGGCATGGCCACGACGCTCGCCGGCCTCAAGGCCGCGGCCGAGGGCTGAAGCCCGGAGCCGTCAGCCCGGGAAGTCGGTGAACCCGACCAGGGTCGTCGCGCCCAGGGCCCACACGGCGCCGGGACCGACGTACGGACCGCCGATCGCGGTGCCGTCCTCGTCGTTCTCCTGCCCGATCCTCGTGACGTCCTGCGACCACGCGACCTTCCCCGTGGACCGGTCGAGGGCCTGGACCTCCCACGACGACTCGTAGTCGGTCTCGACCTGGACGAAGGCGTCCGGCGTCTCGGTCGGCGCGCTGTCGGTGCCGGGGCCGGACCAGAGGGTCTCGCCGGTGTCGGCGTCGAGGTACGTCGTCGTCATCCGCCCGGCCTCGGTGTCGAACCCGGTCACCGCGACCTGGGCGCGGTCGGCCGTCCAGCGCCACCCGGACAGCTCGTCGCCGAGGTCGGAGCGCTCCCACACGGCCTCGCCCGTCGTGACGTCGTACAGCGTCGCGCCCATCCCGATCCGGCCCTCCGGGGAGGTGAGCCGGCCGTCCTGGGTGTCCCACGGCTGGCCCTTCAGCTCCAGCAGGAGCCGGCCGTCGCGGTAGACGTCGACCTTGTCGTTGCCGAAGCCGCGATCGACGGTCCAGGGGCGCTCGGGGAAGGCGCCCTTGCCGAGGTGGGTGCTGCCGAGGACGGCGCCGGTCGCGCGGTCGAGCTCGAACTGCGAGCCGTCGGCCTCGCCGGACCGCGTCTCCTGCCACGCCGACACCGAGACGTTCGGGCCGGTCAGGTCGAGCGCGGGGGAGCCGGCGCCGTACCCGCTCAGCTCGGACGTGCCCGCCGGGCCGTCCGGCCACACGCTCTCGAGCGTCTCGGCATCGAGCGCCGCGACCGCAAAGGGGGGCGGGTAGGCGTCCTCGGCCGCGCCGGCCGGCGTCACGACGACGTAGAGGACCCCGTCGTCGAGGACCGGAGCGCTGCCGGCGGCGACCGCGAGCTCGATGCCGCCGGGCGACGCGCCCGTCGTGGGGTCCACCCGAACCAGGGCCGAGCCGCGCGAGCAGAACAGGGAGGCGTCGTCCGGGGCCCAGCACGCGGTGTACCCCTTGCCGCGCCACAGCACCTTGCCGTCGCCGGAGATCCCGACCAGCAGCGGCCCGGCCTCCTCGGCCTGGTCGTCGGCGACCGCCGCGACGAGCACGTCGCCCACCACGACCCCGAGGGGTCGGGCACCTCGTCGTCGCCGACCGGTCCCAGGGGGACGAACCGGCCGTTCGGCACCACCTCGTCGGCGCGCAGCTCCCAGGTCCGCCCCGGCTCGTGGAGGACGGCGGCCGCCGCGCCGCCGTCGCCCTTCACGCCGCCGGGTCCGTCGTCGCGATCGGGGTCGTCGTCGCCGGAGGTCAGCAGCCAGGCGCCGAGCCCCAGCGCCACCACGAGGGCGACGAGGGCGGCGCCGATGCCGAGCAGCCGGCCGGTGGACGTGCCGGTGGACATGGGATGGGCCTCCTGCGACGGGTGGGGTTCCCGGCAGGCTACCGGGAGGCGTACGACGGCAAATCCGCTGTCGGCGAACAGCGGCGCAGAACGCGTGGATCTGTCTCCCGCTCCGGCTAGTGTCACCCGCGTGACTCAGTTTTCCGCTGGCCCCGAGCGTGGGCCCGAGATGAACGGTGGAGCCGGTCTCAACCTGCTCGACGACAACATCTACAGCCGGCTGCTCCGTGAGCGGATCGTGTTCCTCGGCTCCGAGGTCCGCGACCAGAACGCCAACGCGATCTGCGCCCAGCTGCTGCTGCTGTCGGCGGAGGACCCCGAGGCGGACATCTTCCTCCACATCAACTCGCCGGGTGGCTCGGTGGACGCCGGCATGGCGATCTACGACACGATGAACTACATCCCCAACGACGTCGCGACGGTCGGCATGGGCCTGGCCGCGTCGATGGGCCAGTTCCTGCTCTGCGCGGGCGCGAAGGGCAAGCGCTACGCGCTGCCGCACGCCCGGATCATGATGCACCAGCCGTCCTCGGGCATGGGCGGCTCGGCCTCCGACATCAAGATCCAGGCCCAGCAGTCGCTGCACATCAAGAAGGTGCTCCTCGACCTGATCGCCGAGCACACCGGCCAGAGCGTCGAGCAGGTCACCGAGGACGCCGACCGCGACCGCTGGTTCACCGCGCAGGAGGCCCTCGAGTACGGCCTCGTCGACCAGGTCATCAAGAGCGCGAAGGAAGCCTCCGACGAGGGCCGCCCGGCCCACAAGAAGGACTGAGCATGAACTACTACATCCCGCAGTGGGAAGAGCGCACGTCGTACGGCTTCCGCCGGATCGACCCCTACGCCAAGCTGTTCGAGGACCGGATCATCTACCTCGGCACCCCGATCTCCGACGACGTCGCCAACGCCGTCATCGCCCAGCTGCTGTGCCTGCAGTCGATGAACCCCGACCAGGACATCAGCATCTACATCAACAGCCCCGGCGGCTCCTTCACGGCGCTGACGGCGATCTACGACACGATCCAGTTCATCAAGCCCGATGTGCAGACCGTGTGCATCGGCCAGGCGGCCTCGGCGGCGGCGATCCTGCTCGCCGCGGGCGCCAAGGGCAAGCGGCTCGCGCTGCCCAACAGCCGGATCCTCATCCACCAGCCCTACACCGAGGGCACCTTCGGCCAGACCTCCGACATCGAGATCCAGGCCAACGAGATCCTCCGGATGCGCGAGCTGCTCGAGAAGATGATCAGCGACCACTCGGGCAAGGCGATCGACGAGGTCAGCCGCGACATCGAGCGCGACAAGATCCTCACCGCCCAGGGTGCGATCGAGTACGGCCTGATCGACTCGGTGCTCGAGTCGCTCAAGCAGACCCCTGCCCTGGCCTGACCAGCAAGATCCGATGAGCCGGCCGGCGTACCCCTCGTGTCACTCCCCACAGCGGGGGCCACAGGCGGTACCGTCGGGGAGTTCGATTGTGAGGAGGACCCGTGGCACGCATCGGTGACGGTGGCGATCTGCTGAAGTGCTCGTTCTGCGGCAAGAGCCAGAAGCAGGTCAAGAAGCTCATCGCTGGTCCGGGTGTCTACATCTGCGACGAGTGCATCGACCTGTGCAACGAGATCATCGAGGAGGAGCTCGCCGAGGGCTCGGAGGTCGAGCTCGCCGACCTGCCGAAGCCCAAGGAGATCTTCGAGTTCCTCAACTCCTACGTCATCGGGCAGGAGCAGGCCAAGAAGTCCCTCGCGGTCGCGGTCTACAACCACTACAAGCGGGTCCAGGCCGGCGTGCAGCCGCTGGGCAGCGCGGGACAGGGCAAGCACACCAAGGACGAGATCGTCGAGGTGGCGAAGTCCAACATCCTCGTCATCGGCCCGACCGGCTGCGGCAAGACCTACCTCGCGCAGACCCTGGCCCGGATGCTCAACGTCCCGTTCGCGATCGCGGACGCCACGGCGCTGACCGAGGCCGGGTACGTCGGCGAGGACGTCGAGAACATCCTCCTCAAGCTGATCCAGGCCGCCGACTACGACGTCAAGAAGGCCGAGACCGGCATCATCTACATCGACGAGATCGACAAGGTGGCCCGCAAGGCCGAGAACCCGTCGATCACCCGCGACGTCTCCGGTGAGGGCGTCCAGCAGGCGCTGCTGAAGATCATCGAGGGCACCACCGCCTCGGTGCCGCCGCAGGGCGGCCGCAAGCACCCGCACCAGGAGTTCATCCAGATCGACACCACCAACATCCTGTTCGTGGTGGGCGGCGCCTTCGCCGGGCTGGAGCACATCATCGAGCAGCGGGTCGGCAAGAAGTCCCTCGGCTTCACCGCCGAGCCCCGCGGCGAGGCCGAGCGCGCCGCCGACGACCTGCTCGCCCAGGTCCGCCCCGAGGACCTCACCAAGTTCGGGCTGATCCCCGAGTTCATCGGCCGCCTGCCGCTCATCGCCAGCGTCAGCCCGCTCGACCAGGACGCGCTCATCCAGATCCTCACCGAGCCGCGCAACGCCCTGGTCAAGCAGTACAAGAAGCTCTTCGACCTCGACGGCGTCGAGCTCGAGTTCACCGACGACGCCGTCGCCGCCATCGCCGACAAGGCGCTCGAGCGCGGCACCGGCGCCCGCGGCCTGCGCGCCATCATCGAGGAGGTCCTCCTCCACGTGATGTACGACGTCCCCAGCCGCGGCGACGTCGCCCAGGTCGTGGTCACCAAGGAGGTCGTCGAGGACGACGTCGCCCCGACCCTGGTGCTGCGCGAGTCCAAGAAGAAGAAGTCGGCCTGATCGGTCCGTATCGGTTCCCCGACTTCGGGAACCTCCCAGGAGACGGCGCAACGATCCTGGGAGGCCGAGATGACCGCTCCATCGTCCTGGAGGCAGGACCCTCCTCCGAGCGACGTCGCCGGTGACGACCCCGAGCCGTCGACCGGCGAGCTCGTGGCCCGGGTGACGCAGGACGTACGGCAGCTGATCCGCGACGAGCTCCGCCTGGCCCAGCTGGAGATGACCGGCAAGGCGAAGCGGGTCGGCATCGGCGCCGGCCTCTTCGGCGCCGCCGGGCTGCTCGCGCTGTACGGCGTCGGCGTGCTCCTCGCGACCGCGGTCATCGCCCTCGCGCTGGCCGTGCCCGCCTGGCTCGCCGGGCTGATCGTCGGCGTGGCCCTGCTCGTGGCCGCCGGTGTCGCCGCGCTGGTCGGCAAGGGCCAGGTCGGCGAGGGGACGCCGCCCGTGCCGGAGCGGGCCATCGCCAACGTCAAGGCCGACGTCGACGCCGTCCGGCACCCGGGCGAGCACTGACCGGCCGGCCACCCGACGACAGGAGCGAAGAGATGAACGACGCCACGGGCCGCCCCGACCTGGCCGCCCTCGAGACCGAGATCGAGCGCACCCGCAGCGACCTCGCCCGCGACATCGACCTGCTCGCCGCGAAGGCCGACGTCGTGGGCCGCACCCGCGCCCGGCTGCGCGGTGCAGGAGCGAGCCCGGGCGCGATCGCGGGCGGCGTGCTCGCCGTGGCGGCGGCCGTCGCCACGGTCGTCGTGCTCCGGCGGCGGCGTGGGGGCCGGCGATGACCGCGGAGAAGCAGACCAGCAGGACGGCGAAGATCCTCTACCGGCCCTGGGGCCTGATCGGCAGCGTGATCGGCGGGGTGATCGCCGGGCAGCTGTTCCAGCAGGTGTGGAAGCGGGTCGACCCCGAGGCCACGCAGGACCCGCCGAAGCCGCTGCAGTCGGAGTACCGGCTGCGCAAGATCCTCCTCGCCGCCATGCTGCAGGGCGCCATCTTCTCCGTCGTCCGGGCGCTCATCGACCGCGGCGGCGCTCGCGCCTTCGAGCGCTGGACGGGGGAGTGGCCGGGCGACTGAGCCCGGACCGGCGTCCTGTCCTACTCGGGCTGCTCGGCGATCTCCGCGGTCACGGAGATCTCGGCCGCCGACGCGTCGACGGTGAACACCAGGTCGCCGGTGATCTTGCCGGCCGCGACCAGGTCGGCCGAGGCCGCCTCGACGGAGCGCACCGCCTTCTCCGGACCGGTGACCTCGACCCGGGCGAGCGGGGTCTTCATGGTGACCTTCGCCTGCGACTTGGCACCGCGGACGCCGGCCAGGGCGGCGGCGACGGCGTCGATCATCGCGCCGTCGGAGGCGGCGGGCGAGCCGAGCTCGGCGACCGTCGGCCAGGGGGCCCGGTGCACCGAGCCCTCCTGCCACCACGACCAGACCTCCTCGGTGACATACGGCAGGAAGGGCGCGAGCAGCCGGAGCTGGACCTGCAGCGCGAGCGCGAGCGTGGCCTTCGCCGACGCGGAGGCGTCGCTGTCGCCGGCGTAGGCGCGCTCCTTCACCAGCTCGAGGTAGTCGTCGCAGAACTCCCAGAAGAACTTCTCGCTGACCTCGAGCGCGGAGGTGTAGTCGTAGGTCTCGAACGCCTCGGTCGCCCGGCGGACGACGCCGCCGAGCCGGCCGAGCAGCGCGGTGTCGACGGGCTGGCTCACCGCGGCCGGGCTGAAGGTCGTGGCGCCGACGCTGCCGAGGACGAACTTCGACGCGTTGAGGACCTTCATCGCCAGCCGGCGGCCGACCTTCATCTGGGTCTCGTCGAAGGGGGAGTCCAGGCCCGGCCGGGCGATCGCGGCGCGCCAGCGGACCGCGTCGGCGCCGTACTTGGCCAGGATCTCGTCGGGCACGACGACATTGCCCTTGGACTTCGACATCTTCTTGCGGTCGGGGTCGACGATGAAGCCGGAGATCATCGCGTGCGACCACGGCGTGGCGTGGTTCTCGAAGTGGGCGCGGACCACGCGGCTGAAGAGCCAGGTGCGGATGATGTCGTGCGCCTGGGTGGCCAGGTCCATCGGGAACACCCGCGACCACAGGTCGGGGTCGGACTCCCAGCCGCCGGCGATGTGCGGGGTGAGCGAGGAGGTCGCCCAGGTGTCCATCACGTCGGGGTCGCCGATGAAGCCGCCGGGCTTGCCGCGCTGCTCCTCGGTGTAGCCGCTCGGCGCCTGGGTGGAGGGGTCGATGGGCAGCTCGGCCTCGGTGGGCAGCAGCAGCCGGCCGTAGTCGGGCTCGCCCTCCGCGTCGAGGGGGTACCAGACCGGGAACGGGATGCCGAAGAACCGCTGCCGGGAGATCAGCCAGTCGCCGTTGAGGCCGCCGACCCAGTTGTCGTAGCGGTGCCTCATGTGCGGCGGCAGCCACTCGATCTCGGCGCCGCGCTCCAGCATCTGCTTGCGGATCTCCGCGTCGCGGCCGCCGTTGCGGATGTACCACTGGCGGGTCGAGACGATCTCGAGCGGCTTGTCGCCCTTCTCGTAGAAGTTCGCCATCCGCTGGGTCGGCTTCGGGTCGCCGTCGAGGTCGCCGGTCTCCTTGAGCTTGGCGACCATCGCCTCCCGGGCGGAGTGCACGGTCTTGCCCTTGAGGTCCTCGTACGCCGCCGCGGCGGTGTCGCTCGCGAGCCACTCCGGCGTCTCGCGGGTGAACCGGCCGTCGCGGCCGATCACGGTGCGGACCGGCAGCTGCAGCTCACGCCACCACTGCACGTCGGTGAGGTCGCCGAAGGTGCAGCACATGGCGATGCCGGCGCCCTTGTCCTTCTCGGCGGCGGCGTGCGCGAGCACCGGGATCTCCACGCCGAACACCGGCGAGGTGACCGTCGTGCCGAAGAGGTCCTGGTAGCGCTCGTCGTCGGGGTGCGCGATCAGCGCGACGGCGCTGGCGATCAGCTCCGGGCGGGTGGTCTCGACATGGATCGGCGAGCCGTCCGGCTGGTGATAGGCCACCCGGTGGTAGGCGCCGGCGTAGTCACGCGCCTCCAGCTCGGCCTGGGCGACCGCCGTCTGGAAGGTGACGTCCCACAGGGTCGGCGCCTCCTGGAGGTACGCCTCGCCGCGCGCCAGGTTGCGCAGGAACGCGCGCTGGCTGACGGTCTGGGCCTTCGGGCCGATCGTGGTGTAGGTGATCTTCCAGTCGACGCTGAGGCCCAGGGTCCGCCACAGGGACTCGAAGACCTTCTCGTCCTCCTCGACCAGCTGCTCGCACAGCTCGATGAAGTTGGGCCGGCTGATCGGCACCTGCCTCCCAGAATTGGAGCGCCGTGGGTCGGGCTTCTCCGGCGGGGTGAAGTCGGCGTCGTACGGCAGCGAGGGGTCGCAGCGCACGCCGAAGTAGTTCTGCACCCGGCGCTCGGTGGGCAGGCCGTTGTCGTCCCAGCCCATCGGGTAGAAGACGGACTTGCCCTGCATCCGCTGGAAGCGGGCGATCAGGTCGGTGTGGGTGAAGGAGAACACGTGGCCGACGTGCAGGCTGCCGCTCACGGTCGGCGGCGGGGTGTCGATGGAGTAGACGTTCTCGCGCGGCTGGGTGCGGTCGAAGCCGTAGGTGTCGGCGTCCTTCCAGCGCTGCGCCCACTTCTCCTCGAGGCCCTCCAGCGCCGGCTTGTCCGGTACGACCACGGCGCCGGGGGCGCTGGTCGGGTCCGGGGTCTGCGTGCTGTCGAGCTCGGTCATGCCCCAAATCCTAGGGCGAGCGGGCCGCAGGCCTTTCACCGGCCGCTAGTCTCGAACGATGCGCCTGTTCTCGGGAACCGTCACCACTCTCGCCGCCGGCGTCGCTCTCGGCCTCGTCGCGCCCGGCTCGCTCCCGGCGTCCGCGGCCGGACCGGAGGCCGTCACCCTGACCGGCAGCGGCTGGGGCCACGGCAAGGGCCTCTCGCAGTACGGCGCCCGCGGTGCCGCCGCGCAGGGCCTGAGCGCGGCGCAGATCCTCGACTTCTACTACCCGGGCACCCAGGCGGGCCAGGGCGGCGGGTCGGTGAAGGTCCTGATCACCGCCGACACCTCCAGCAATGTCGTGGTCAAGCACCGCGCGAAGCTCAAGGTGCGCAGCCTCGCCACCGGCAGGACGTGGAAGCTGGGCAAGCGCGGCGCCAAGCGCTGGAAGCTGACCCCGCACGGGGCGAACACCAAGCTCTCGGTGAAGACGAAGCGCTGGAAGAAGGTGCGCATCATCCCCGGGCAGGCCGAGTTCAAGGCCAAGGGCGGCGCGATCAGGCTCTTCGTGCCGGGCGGTTCCGCGGACTACCGCGGCCGGCTCCGCTCGGTGGTGCCCGCCGACGGCCAGGGCCGGGACACGGTCAACGTGGTGAGCGTGGAGAAGTACCTGCGCGGCGTGGTGCCCTCCGAGATGCCGGCGACCTGGCACCCGCAGGCCGTCCAGGCACAGGCCGTCGCGGCCCGCACCTACGCGATCTTCGAGCGGGACAACAACGACCGCGGGCCCTTCGACGTCTACGACACCACCCAGTCCCAGGTCTACCGCGGCATCGCGGTGGAGAAGCCCGAGGCGAACGCGGCGATCAAGGCGAGCGCCGGGCAGGTCCGGACGTACGCCGGCAGGCCGGCCTTCACGCAGTTCTCCTCCAGCAACGGCGGCTGGACCGCGGCCGGCTCGCAGCCCTACCAGGTCGCCAAGGCGGACCCCTACGAGGCGAGCTCGGGGAACCCGAACAGCTCCTGGCAGGTCACGCTGGCGGCCGCCGACATCGAGGGGCAGTTCCCGGGCATCGGCGACTTCGCCGGTCTCGACATCACCAAGGATCCCGCGCAGGGCGGCCGGGTCACCTCGGTGAAGGTCACCGGAGCGGCCGGCAGCACGACGCTCACCGGCGACCAGTTCCGGGTCAGGTTCGGGCTGAGGTCGACGATGTTCTCGGGGCCGGCCTGACGGCCGGACGTCGTCCCGCCCGCAGGAAGGCCCGCAGCAGCAGCCCCGCCACCAGCGCCCAGAACGCGGCGCCGATCCCGAGCACGGTGACGCCGGAGGCGGCGACCACCAGCGTGGCGGCGGCGGGCTCCCGCTCGGCCGGGTCGGCGAGCGCGTCGCCGAGGGCGGCGCCCAGGGTGCCGAGCAGGGCCAGGCCGGCGGCGGCCTGCATGACGCCGTCGGCGGCCGCCGCGACGAGCGTGGCGAGCGCGGTGCTGGCGATCGCGAGCACCAGGTAGGCGACCGAGGCGCTGACCGCGGCGATCCAGCGCCGCCGCGGGTCCGCTCCGGCAGCCGGACCGGCGGCGAGGGCGGCGCTGATCGCGGCGAGGTTGATCGCGTGCCCGCCGGTGGGTGCGCCGGCCACGGTGCCGATGCCGGTCACGGCCAGCGACTCGCGCCACGGGACGCGGTAGCCGAAGCCGCTCATCACCGCGACGCCGGGGACGTTCTGCGAGGCCATCGTGACGACGTACAGGGGGAGCGCGATGCCGACGAGCGCCGACAGGGACCACGACGGGGTGGTCCAGGCGAGGTGCGGGGCGAGATCGGCGGCGTCGATCCGGGCGGTGGCCACGACCGTGCCGAGCGCGACGGCCAGGGCTCCCGGCACCGCCCACCGGGGAGCCACGCGGAGCAGCACCAGCCAGGTCACGACGAGCGGCGCGACGGCGGCGGGGGAGTCGACCAGGGCGGTGACCGGTGCCAGGCACAGCGGCAGCAGGACGCCGGCGAGCATCGCGCGGGCCAGGCTGACGGGGATCGCGGCGACCAGGTCGCCCACCCGGGGGACGAGCGCCGTGAGCAGGATGAGCACGCCGGCGGCGACGAAGGCCCCGACCGCCGCGGACCAGCCGCCGGTCACGCCGGCCGAGGTCGCCAGCAGCGCCGCGCCGGGCGTGGACCACGCCAGGGTCACCGGGATCCGGTGCCGCACCGAGAGCCACAGCATGCCGACGGCCTGGGTCACCAGCAGCGTCGCGAGGCCGGAGGCGGCCTGGTCGGCCGTGGCGCCGACGGCGGTCAGGCCGGCGAGCACGACGACGAACGAGCTGCTGAAGCCCACGAGCGCCGTGACGACGCCCGCCAGCACGGGTCCGTGAGTACTCTGCTCGGACACGCCGCCTCCTCCTGGACACCCGACCTGAACACCCGACGCGGCGTTCTGTTTACAGAACACCTTACGTGGAGAGGGCCGATGGCGCGAGCGGGAGAGGCGGCCGGTGCCGGCGTGGGGGCCCGCATCCGGGCGCTGCGCGAGGCGCGCGGCCTCTCCCTGTCCGCCCTGGCCGCGCAGGCGGGGATCGGGAAGGGCTCCCTCTCCGAGCTGGAGACGGGGCGCCGCAATCCCACGCTCGACACCCTGTACGCCGTCGCGGCCCCCCTCGGCGTACCGCTGGCCGCGCTGGTCGACGACCACGACGGCGCCGTCCTCGCCCACGGGGGCATGGTCACGACCCGGGTCCGCGTGCTGCGCGAGCCGGGCCGCACGACCGAGGTCTACCTGATCCGGCTCGCGCCCGGCGCCGTGCGCAGCTCCCCGGCCCACTCGCACGGCGTCGAGGAGCAGCTGGTGGTGGTCGCGGGCTCCGGCGTCGTGGAGTACGGCGACGGCTCGGTCGCCCTCGGCCCCGGCGACCACGTGCGCTTCGCCGCCGACCAGCCGCACGCGTACCGGGCGGGTCCGGACGCGGCGCTCGAGGCGGTCAACGTGATCGTCACGCCGGCCTGAGCCCCCCGATTCGGGGGCGTGCTCAGAACGGCGGCCGGCCCGTGCCGGTGATCCGGAGCCGCCCCCACGGGTCGACGTCGGAGACCTTGCCGGGCGCCTCGCCGTGGGCGGTGCGCAGGGTGACGGTTGACCCGCTGCGGACCGCGTCGACCGCGCCGGTGGCGGCGATCCGGCCGTACCAGTGGAAGTGGCCGTCGAGCGGCTGGAAGGCGCCGCGCAGGGTCACCGCGACGGGGTGCTCGACGTCGCCGGCGACGAGGACCGCCGCGCCGTCGTAGGCCTCCTGCGGCTCGTGGAGCTCGGGCGCCGCGGTCACCGGCGCCGCTCCGAGCGGATCGGCGTGACGCTGCCGCCGCCGGCGTCGAGCCGGGACAGGTCGACGCCGCTCTCGGCCGCCGCGCCGGCGAGCGCGTGCCAGATGAAGTCGCTGAGGTAGCCGGCGGCGGCGCTGCGCGAGACGGTGTGCCGCTCCAGCCACCACTGGCCGACGGACGTGCCGAGGCCGACCACGGCGTGCGCCCACGGCTCGGCCGCTCCGGTGTCGCCGCCGAGGTGGCGCAGGGCGTCGCCGAGGAGGCGGGTGAGCTTCGCCGCGATCTGGTCCTTGCCGGCCGCGAGCGGGTCGGTGCCGCCGGCGTGCCGGCTGAGCAGGAGGAACGCCTGCGGGTGCTCGGCGAGGGTGTCGAGGTACGCCGCGACGCCGGCCGTGACCCGGTCCCGGGCCGACGCGGGCGCGAGGACCGCGGTGAGGACCCGGGCGAGGACCAGGTCGGCCGCCCAGGCGCCGACCGCCGCGTGGAGCTCGGACTTGTCGGCGAAGTAGCGGTAGAGGACCGGCTTGCTGACGCCGGCCTCGGCGGCGATGTCGGCGACCGACGCGTCCGGGCCGAGGGTGTCGATCGCGCGCACGGCGGCGAGGACGAACTCCTCGCGCCGCTCGGTGCGGTGTCGTTCCCAGCGGGTGGTGCGTCCGTCGCTCTTGACGTGGGGGCCATGGGGACAAGAGTACAGTTATCCGTTACCGACGGTAATACCTATGATCCCGAGGAGGATCCCGTGACCCTGGAGGCGCTGCCCGAACGGCTGCTGCGCTCGACCGCGCGCCAGTCCTACGACCCCGAGGTCGACCTCGACTGGAGCGCGCCGCCGGTCCCGGGCCTGTGGTGGATGCAGCCGGAGCGGATGTCCCTCTACGGCACGCCGACCTGGCGGCGGCTCAGCGAGGAGGAGCGGATCACGCTGTCCATGCACGAGGTCGCGAGCATCGCCAGCGTCGGCATCTGGTTCGAGATCGTGCTCATGCAGCTGCTGCGGGACGTGTACGCCCAGGACCCGCGCTCCGCGCGGACCCAGTTCGCGCTCACCGAGGTCGGCGACGAGACCCGGCACACCGTGATGTTCGGCCGCGCGATCGGCGCCATGGGCGTGCCGGCGTACGGTCCTCGCGCGACCCCGCGCCGGCTCGCGAAGCTGGGTCCGCTGGCGCTGCGCGGCGCCAGCGCGTACGCCGGCATCCTCATCGGCGAGGAGCCCGTCGACCGCTGGCAGCGGGAGATGATGCGCGACGAGCGGATCCAGCCGCTGACCCGGATGGTCGCGCGGATCCACGTCACCGAGGAGGCCCGCCACGTCACCTTCGCCCGCGACGAGCTGGCGAAGTCGGTGCGCGGCCTGAGCCGCACCCGGCTGCGCTACCACCAGGCGCTCACCGCCCAGGTCGCCTATGTGACCATGCGGTCGCTGGTCCATCCCGACGTGTACGCCGCCGTCGGGCTCGACCCGCGGGAGGCCCGGCGGGAGGCGCTCGGCAACGAGGCCTATCGCGAGACCATCGCCTGGATGGGCGAGAAGGTGATGCCGGTCCTGCAGGAGAACGGCATGGTCGGCGAGCGCGACCGCAAGGTCTGGCGCGCGTCCTTCCTCATGCGCTGAGCCGGGCGGATCAGCGCAGGAACCGCTGCCGGGCGGCGATGACCTCCGCGTAGATCCGCGGCGCCAGCGCGGCGCCCTCGCGTCGTACGTCGCGGGCATCGAGGACGAGCAGCCGGTTGAGCCGGACCTCGCTCGGCCGGCCCCGGGGATCCCAGCCGCCGGCGCCGATGTCCATCCAGTACCGCCCGGCGGCCGCCTCCTGGGCCTCGTCGCGGTCGTGGTCCTTGCTCGTCATCACCAGGCAGTGCACCAGCTCGCGCCCGTCGGCACCGGTCGCCGTGCCGATGACCAGCACCGGCCGGTCCTTGCCCTGGCGCGGGTCGTCCTCGTAGGGCACCCACGCCCAGACCACCTCGCCGGGATCGGGCTCGCCGTCCGCCTCCGGTGCGTAGGTCCCGTCGGGCTGACCGGTCATGACGCCTCCAGGAATTCGGCCGGCAGCGCGGCGGGAGGCGCGCGACGGCAGCTTGCTGCCCCTCATGATCGCGCCGTAGACGCGCTCGGCAGGTTGACACAGAATTGGGTGATCAGGCCGGGGGTGGCGGCCTCGGCGAGGGTGATCGCGTCCTCGGCGGGTACGTCGGGCACCCGCACCTGGCCGCTGCCGCCGGCGGTCGTGGCGGCGAGCGAGACCAGTCCGGCCCGCCGCTGGAACCAGGTCGCGCGCTGGTTCCAGCCGATCACGTGACCCGCGGCCAGCGCGTCGCGGCTGCGCAGCACGGAGCCGGAGCGCATCACGACGTGGCCGTCGAGGAAGGCGTGGCCGAGCGCGCGGGCCCGGTCCCACGCCAGGGCGAGCGCCGCCGCGACCGGCACGGCGGCCGTCGCCAGCAGCCAGGCCGGCGCCCCGGCGACCACGACCGCCACCACGGCGGCGATGAACGGCAGCGAGCCCAGCAGCGCCCGGCTGAAGCGGCGCGTCGTCGCCGCCCGGCCGTGGGGGAGCAGCGGACCGGTCACGGGGGCGGGCGTCCCGAGCACGGCCGACGCGACGTCGTACCCGATGCCGCGCGGGGCGGGCGGCAGCAGCACGGCCGAGCTGGACTGGCTGCCGCTCAGGCCGGTGACGATCGCCCCGACCCGCCGCCCGCGGGCCAGCCGCAGCGCCGCCGGCTCGCCGACCGTCGCGCCGGCCAGCCGGGCGACGTCGATGCTGGTCTCGCGGCGGGTGAGCAGGCCGCGGCGGACGTGCCAGGCGGCGCCGTGGCGGGCGATCACGAAGCCGCCGTTGGTGACGAGATAGCCGCCGACCGCCAGCAGGGTCACGAGGAGGACGCCGCCGACGACGAGGGCGAGCACGAACGCCCGGTCGATGCCGGCGAGGTCGTCCTCGCTGACCCGGATCTCGATCGACTCGGTGAGCTGGAGGCCGCCACCGACGATGGCGCCCAGGCCGACGAGCACGGTGCCGCTGAACGGGGCGTACCAGAGCCAGCGCGGGGAGAACCGGGCGACGACCTGCTCCTGCTCGGCGACGGCGCCGACGGCGCCGGGGGCGCCGGGGGCACCGGGAGCGCCGGGGACGGCGCCGGCCGGGACGGCGGTGCGCAGCAGCTCCGCCCGCAGCCGGGCGGCCTCGTCCCTCGGCAGCGCGTCGAGCTCGAGCCGCTCGTCGGCGTCGCTGGCCACGCTGCCCGTGCCGATCACGACAGTGGCCAGGCCGAGCACGCGGTGGATGGGGGAGGCGGTCAGGTCGACGGTGCGGACCCGGTCGACCGGTGTCGAGAGGGTGTGCCGCTGCAGCAGGCCGCGCTGCAGCTCGACCCGGCCGTCGCCGATCCGGTAGGTGGTCGTGAGATAGCGGACCACGCCGAGGCCGACCGGGATCCCCACGCCGAGCAGGGTCCACGGCCCGGCGCCGGACGCGCCGCCGGCGATGAGCAGGCCGAGCAGGATCGGCAGGAACTTGAGGACCTCCTTGATCGGGTGGACCAGGAGCATCCGCGGGTCGAGCCGCTGCCAGGCGGTGGGCGCCACGGGCACGCTCACGTGGCGTCGCCCTCGACGAGGTCGGCCTTGCGGGTCAGCTCGTCGACGAGCGCGAGCGCGACCGGCCGGTCGAGGCCCTCGATCTGCAGCGGGCCCGCCGCCGACGCCGTGGTCACCGTGACCGTCGCCAGCCCGAACAGCCGGGCCAGTGGGCCCTGCGCGAAGTCGACCGTCTGCACCCGCGACATCGGCGCGATCCGCCGCTCCCGCGCCCACCAGCCGCGCTGGGTGTAGACCGCGTCGGCCGACACCTCCCAGCGGTGCACGCGATAGCGCCACTGGGGTACGACGACCGCCACTCCCGCGCACACCAGCACCTCGAGGCCGAGCAGCCACCAGCGCAGGCCGTCCGGCCCGAACAGCACCGCCGCGACCCCGAGGCCGACCGCCACGACCACGGCCGTGATGCCGAGCTCGACGTGCCACATCAGGCGGGCCCGGGGACTGACCCGGTGGGCGGGGTCGCGCAACTGGCTCACGGTGGGGAGCCTACGAGGTCCCGCCAGCCGGCGCCGGGCCGAGCCCCGGGCGGGACCTTGGCCCCCGATGGGGCCCGGGACTCCACCCGAATTGACCATGGCGCGACGGCCTTCGGTCATGATCGCCGGACTCCCGGGTGCGGCCCACCGGGTGCGCCCTAGCCTGAGGAGCATGCTGGACACGGTGACCCTGCGCGTGGCCTTCGGCCTCGTGGCGATCTGCGTCCTCGCCCTCTTCTACAGCGTGACCTATCGCTCGACCCGCTCCTCGTACAGCGGCTGGTGGTGCGTCTCCCTGGGCTGCTTCATCGTCAGCGCCTCGCTGTTCCTGCTCAACGGCACGCCCGTCCAGATCCTGGCGAACCCGCTCGGCAACGCGATCGCCGTGCTCGGCGCCGGCTGCGTGTGGGCGGCGGGGCGCTCGCTGCGCGAGATCCGGGTGCGCTGGTGGCAGCTGGCCGCCGTACCGGCGGTGGTCCTCGCGATCTCGCTCGCCGACGACCCGCGCCACGACATCTGGTCCGGCGGCGCGGCCTATCTCGCCTGCATGGCGCTGCTGGTCGGTGCCTCGGCCTGGGAGCTCGCCCAGCTGCTGCGCGTGCTCGGTCCGGCTCGCGCGACGCGCGCCCAGTACCGGTTCGCCGTGCGCGCGATGGTCGTCGTCTCGTCGGTGATCTCCGGCTTCTACCTCGGCCGGACGGTCGTGTTCGTGGCGGTCGGTCCCGATCACGTGGTCTTCCGGGCCGCCTTCGGCGGACAGGTCACGACGCTGCTCACGATGGTGCTCCTCGTCGTGGTCACCTTCAGCATGTCCGCGCTCAGCCACGAGCAGCAGACCTCGGAGCTGCGCCTGCAGGCGACCCGGGACAGCCTCACCGGCCTCCTCAACCGCGCGGAGTTCCTCCGCGCGGCCCAGCGCGAGATCGACCGCCGGCCGCTGCGGAAGGACGCGGCGATCGTCGTCGCCGACCTCGACCGCTTCAAGAGCATCAACGACGGCCTCGGCCACGCCGCCGGCGACCGGGTCCTCACCGCCTTCGCCGAGGCCTGCCAGGACGTGGTGGGCGCCCGCGGCATCCTCGGGCGGCTCGGCGGCGACGAGTTCGTGCTCCTCGTCCGGGGCAGCTCGGCGGAGGCGGTCGTGGACGCCATCGCCCGTCGCTACCGCGGTGGGGAGGGCAGCCCCATGCCGACCGTCAGCTTCGGCATCGCCGCGGCGGCGGCCGGCGACGACATCGCCCTCGCTGTCGAGCACGCCGACGAGGCGCTCTACGAGGCGAAGGCCGCCGGACGGAACCGCGCCGTCCGGGCCCCGCGACACGACGACCGCCCACCGGGTGTGGTGGACGGTCGTCGTACCGCGTGACTGAGACGCTCAGCCGCGCGCGATCCTGCGGGAGAGACGGAGCTTCTCGTCGTCGATGCCGCGACGCAGGCCGTCGTCGGCGAAGAGCCTCTTGCCGCGGATCACTCCGGCGCCGACGCCGACCCGCACCCACGGGGGCGTGCCGAGGCACGCGGTGGGGACGACGAAGGTCACGGCCTTGCGCTCGAGGCTCGTGGTGAACCCGGTGCACGCGATGTCCTGGTCGTCCTGGGTGACCATCTCGTAGACGGCGCCGAACATCTTGGTGTAGGTCACGTCGAAGGTGCCTGCGGGCGTGCGGACCGTGGCGCCGAGGAAGAACTTCTTGCGCGGCAGGGGGCCGCGGGTGCGGAACCGGATGACCAGCGCGTCGGTGCCGTGGCTGATCCGGACCCGCCGGATGTCGACGCCCCGCTCGGACGGCGTGACCCGGTCGGTGTCGGAGTCGAGCCGCCCGCCGACGACGTCGCGGGCCGGGTCGACGTGGACCAGGTCGGCGGCGGAGGCGAGGGCGGGGGCGGTGAGGACGAGTCCGGTCGCGCAGGCGAGCGCGACGAGGAGGCGGGCCACGGTGCGGGGTGCAGAGGTCATGGCGCCATCCTCGACCGAAACGGCGGCGCCCGCGTGGTGTTCCGTACTCATGACCGGGGAGATCCCGGAGATCCGCGCCGAATTCGCCCGGCCACGAGGTTAACAAACGTTAACCTCGTGGCCTAGGATGGGCGCCATGACCCAGTTCGAGCTGTCGCGCGAGCACGAGGAGTTCCGTCGTACCGTCCGGGACTTCGCCGAGGCCACCATCCGCCCGCACGTCGCGGAGTGGGACCGGGCGCACCACTTCCCGACCGACGTGGTCCAGCGGATGGGCGAGCTGGGGCTGTTCGGCCTCACCGCTCCGGAGGAGTACGGCGGCGCGGGGATCGACCCGGAGGACGGCCCGTTCACGTCGCTGTGCCTGGCGATCGAGGAGCTCGGCCGGGTCGACCAGTCGATGGGCATCACCCTCGAGGCCGGCGTCGGCCTCGGCATCAACCCGATCCTCACCTACGGCACCGACGAGCAGAAGAAGACCTGGCTGCCCGACCTCGTCGCCGGGCGGCGACTCGCCGGCTTCGGCCTCACCGAGCCGGGCGCGGGATCCGACGCGGGCGCCACGAGGACCCGGGCCGAGCTCGAGAACGGCGAGTGGATCGTCAACGGGTCCAAGCAGTTCATCACCAACTCCGGCTCCGACATCACCAGCCTGGTCACCGTCACCGCGCGCACCGGCGTCTCGGACGCGGGCCGGCCGGAGATCTCCGCGATCATCGTCCCCGCGGGCACGCCCGGCTTCGTGGCGGAGCCGGCGTACGACAAGCTCGGCTGGAACATCTCCGACACCCATCCGCTCACCTTCACCGACGTCCGGGTGCCCGAGTCCCACCTCGTGGGCGAGCGCGGCCGCGGCTACGCGCAGTTCCTCGCCATCCTCGACGACGGCCGGGTCGCGATCGCCGCCCTCGCCGTCGGCCTGATCCAGGCGTGCGTCGACCTGTGCGTGGAGTACTCCCTCGACCGGCAGACCATGGGCGGCCCGATCGGCCGCAAGCAGGGCGTCGCCTTCCAGATCGCCGACCTCGAGGTCATGCTGCACGCCTCGCGGATGCTGACCTACCGCGCCGCCGCCATGAAGGACGCCATGCTCGGCGGCCGCGGCCCGTCGACGAGGGACTTCAAGCAGGCCGCGTCGGTCGCCAAGCTCTACACGAGCGAGTCGGCGGTGACCGCGACCCGGATCGCGACCCAGGTCTTCGGCGGCTACGGCTTCATGGAGGAGTACGCCGTGGCGCGGTTCTACCGCGACGCCAAGATCCTCGAGATCGGCGAGGGGACCTCCGAGGTGCAGCGGATGCTCATCGCCCGCGGACTCGGGCTCCCCGTCGAGTAGGACGCCTCCGCCGCCGGGCGCGCCGGGCCCGTACGACGAGGGCCGCCGCGACGAGCGCGAGCGCGACGCCTGCGCCGATCCAGGCCGCCGGAGACGGGTCCTGCGTGTCCTCGGCGGTGTCGTCGGGGGCCGGCTGCGCGGGCGGGGAGTCCGCCAGGGAGCCGTAGTCGGGGACCCCGTCGCCCGCCGTGCCGTCGACCGCGAGGCTCAAGGTGACCTCCGTCGCCGGGGACTCGGCCGGCAGGTCGACCAGCACGTAGCGCACGCCCGCGAGGGAGGCGCCGCTGCGCGTGGGGTCGAACGAGTCCCGGTGGAGATAGGACGTGACGTACGACTGCGCCCGGCCCGGACCGCTGGACGCGACGTCCGCGCCGAGGAGCGGTCCGAGGATCGTGACGGTCGCCTCCGGGCTCCCGTCGACCTGGGCCCGCAGGGACTGGTCCCAGTCGAGCGGTACGGCGACCAGCGCCGTGCGTCCCGGGCGGACCGCGAACGCATGGCTGCCGGGCCCGAGGACCGGCGCGTCGGCGGGCGTCGTACCCGGCGTGACGGCGTCCGGCTCCGGCTCGGCGTCGAGCGGTGTCCAGGTGGGGGCGGGCGGCTCGCGCAGCAGGTCGAAGGAGTACGACGAGAGCGGCGGCTCCTCGTGGACGAGCAGCACCGCGTCCCGGCCCCGGTCGGCGGGGTCGCTGGGCACGCCGACGGTGACGTGGAGCTCGTCGGCGGTGCCGCACGGGTGGTCGGGCTCGTCGGTCCAGGTCGACGCGGTCGTGTACAGCAGGGGCGCGGGCTCGCCGAGGGTAGGGCGGAACACGGCGCCGCTGCCGCAGCCGGTGCCCGTGGGGGTGGTGCCGATGGTCAGGCGGACGCCCTCGCCGACCGAGTCGCCGGCACCGACGTACCAGAGCGCGACGTGGAAGGTGCTGCCCGGCGCGGTCCGCTCGAGGCGGTAGCTGTCGGGGGCGTCGGTCGGCAGGGCGATCGGGCGGCTGTCCGTCGCCACCGCCCGCGGGTCGGCCCGCGCCGTGGCCGGCGCAAGGACGAGCAGCGGCAGCGCCAGCGCAGCCGCGGCCAGGCGGCTCAGCCGGCCCAGAGGTCGGTCCACCGGTGCCCGAGCTCCCGGACCATCCCGCGCAGCAGCGGCAGGCTGACCCCGACGACGTTGTGGTGGTCGCCATCGATCCGGGTCACGAACCCGCCGCCGAGGCCGTCCACCGTGAACGCGCCCGCCACGTGCAGCGGCTCGCCGGTCGCGACGTAGGCGGTGATCTCGTCGTCGGTCAGGTCGGCGAAGTGCACGGTCGTGGACGCGGTCGCCGCGAGCCGGTGCCCGTTCGCCCGGTCGTGCAGGCAGTGACCGGTGTGCAGCACGCCCGAGCGCCCGCGCATGGCGCGCCAGCGGCGCTCGGCGTCGCCGGCGTCGTCGGGCTTGCCGAGGGCCGCGCCGTCGAGCTCGAGCACCGAGTCGCAGCCGAGGACCAGCCCGTCGGCGGGCAGCTCGTCGCGCTCGGCCACCGCCGCGCACTTGAGCTCGGCCAGCCGGAGCGCCAGCTCGGCCGGCGGCACCCCGGCGACCTGGGACTCGTCGACGCCCGAGACGACGACCTGCGGGTCGAGGCCCGCGCTGCGGAGGGTCGCCAGGCGTGCGGGAGAGGCGGACGCGAGCACGAGGGTCGGCACCCGGTCACCCTAGCCAGCGCCGGGTCGGGCCAGGGCGCCGGTGATCGTCGCGACCGCCCGGCGGACCGGCTCCACGGCGGAGGCGAGCAGCTCGGGCCGCGAGGTGACGACGTTGACGGCGGCGAGGACGTGCCAGCCGGGCAGGGGAGCGGCGATGCCGTAGGCGCCGGGGTTGAGCTCGGCCTCGGTGGTGACGTGCCCGGCGGCCCGTACGTCGGCGACCCGGGCGGGCTCGCCGGGTCGCGGCGGCCCGGACGCGAGCGCCGCGAGGCCGCCGGCGCCCCTGTCGAGCGGGTCGCGGTTGCCGAGCCGGTAGGAGAAGCGGGGACCGTCGGTGGGCGGCTCGGCGACCACCGTGGTCACGGCGGCGTCGCCGCTGATCTCGACCAGGCTGGCGGTCGCGTCGATCTCCAGGGCGAGCTGGTGCAGCACCGGCTCGGCCACGTCGCGCAGCCGCGGGCGGCTGTGCTCGGCGAGCTCGGCGGTGGCTGGGCCGACGGTGTAGCGGCCCTCGTCGTCGCGGGCGGCGAAGCCGGTGCGATGCAGGGACACGAGCAGCCGGTAGGTGATCGAGCGGTGCATCCCGCAGGCGGTGGCGGCCTCGGCGACGGTCAGGCCCTCGGGGTGGCGGCCGAGCTCGACGAGCACCGCGAGACCACGTTCGAGGGTCTGCGAACCCGACTCCGACACGTGTCCCTCCTCGGCCTCGACCCGCTCAGACGGTCGGCAGGATCCTGCCACGGACCTCGCCGAGGCCGATCCGGCCGCGGGCGCCGGGCGCGGTGTAGCGCAGCACGACCTCGTCGCCGTCCTCGAGGAAGGTGCGCTCCTCCCCGCCGGCGACGAACGGTTCGCGCCCGCCCCACGACAGCTCGAGGAAGGAGCCGCGCTGCTCCCGCTCCGGGCCGCTGATCGTGCCGGAGGCGTAGAGGTCGCCGACCCGCAGCGACGCGCCGTTCACGGTGAGGTGGGCGAGCATCTGGGCGGGCGACCAGTACATGGTGCGGTACGGCGGGCGCGCGACCACGGTGCCGTTCAGCTCGACCTCGACCTCGATGTCGTAGCCCGCCGGCCCGTCCTCCTGCAGGTAGGGCAGGACCGGGACGTCTTGGCCCGGCAGCGGGACCCGGGCGGGCTCCAGCGCGGCCAGCGGGGTGACCCACGCGCTGATCGAGGTCGCGAACGACTTCGCCAGGTTGGGCCCGAGCGGGACGTACTCCCAGGCCTGGATGTCGCGTGCGGACCAGTCGTTGACGCCGGCGACGCCGAAGACGGTGTCGGCGAACTCGGCCGTCGCGACACGGGTGCCGAGCGGCACGCCGCGGCCGACGACGAAGCCGAGCTCGGCCTCGATGTCGAGTCGCCGGCTCGGGCCGTACGCCGGCGCCGCGTCGTCGGGCGCCTTGCGCTGCCCGGCGGGGCGGTGGATGGCGGTGCCGGAGACGACGATCGACCCGGCGCGGCCGTGGTAGCCGACCGGGAGGTGCTTCCAGTTCGGGAGCAGCGCCTCGCCGTCGGGCCGGAAGATCCGGCCCACATTGGTGGCGTGGTGCTCGGAGGCGTAGTAGTCGACGTAGTCGGCGACCTCGAACGGCAGCCGGCAGGCGACGTCGGCGAGCGGCAGCAGGGTGACCCGGTCGCGGTGGGCGGGGTCGGTGAGCAGGTCGCCCACCCAGGACCGCACCTCGGCCCAGGTCGCGGGGCCCGCCGCGAGCAGCGGGTTGAGCGCGGCGACGTCGAGCAGGCCGGCCCACTCCGGTCGCAGGTCGCGGGCGGCGGCACCGAGGTCGAGCACCAGGTCCCCGATGCGGACGCCGAGCCGGGCGGGCGCCTCGCCGGTGGTCACGACGGCGTAGGGCAGGTTGTCGACGTCGTACAGGCTGCCGGCGGCTCCCGGGACCCAGGTCTGCTGGTCGGTCATGGCGTGTGCTCCTTGCGCGGTGATGGTGTCGGTGGGGGTCGGCGCCAGCAGGTCGAGGGCGACCAGGTCGTCGTAGGGCTCGGCGACGCTGCACGAGCCGTAGGAGGCGAAGGTCGCGCGCGCGGCGGCGATGTCGGGGTGGCGCGCACGGCGTCCGCCAGGGCGGCGGCGTCGCGCTCGGCGAGCGTCATGACCAGGCTCGCGTGGTCGGCGCCCGCGCGGGCGCGGGCGGTCGCGAGCAGGATGTTGAGGTAGCCGTGGTGCTCGAAGCCGGTCGCCCCGCCGGTGTGGCGCACGGCGTTGTGCAGGCCGGCGGTGCACTTGAAGGGCAGGTCGCGGGCGACGGCGGCGGCGATCCAGGTCGCGACCTCGTCCGCGGTGGGGAAGGCCGCGGCCTCGGTGCCGCCGGTGCGGAGCTTCAGGCGCAGCCCGTGCGCGGCGACGGCGTCGAGGACGACGGGCCAGGCGGGGTCTCCCGGCCGAGGCACCTCGACGTAGGTGACGACCCCCGCGGGCGCGGCGGCGGCGATCGCGGCGACCTGCTCGGCCGGCGTGCCCGCGCCGCCGAGCTTCACCTCCAGGCCGGCGAGCACGACGCCGGCCGCGGCGGCCCGGGCGGCGACGCCGGCCACCTCCTCCGGCGCCGGGACGACGACGCTGACCGCGATCCCGGACGCGTCGAGCGCGGCGAGGTCGTCGAGCCGGGCCGTGTCCACGACGAGGGGGCCGACCAGGTCGGCGTACGCGGTCGCGGGGTGGGCGCCGTGGGCGCGCACCGCCTCCGGCAGCGGCGCCAGCCCCGGGGGAAGATCGCGGCGTCGTCGACGAGGTGCTGGAAGGCGGTGGGGATGGACACGCGCCCACTGTAGCGGCTAGTGTCCGTAATGAGAACATCATGCGTTCGCATATAGAACAGCGAAGGCGGAGCGCAACGGGAGGGTGACGATGGCGTACTACCGGCAGGTCGGCGAGGTCCCGCAGAAGCGGCACACCCAGTTCCGCGACCCCGGCGGCAGGCTCTACTACGAGGAGCTGATGGGCGAGGAGGGCTTCTCCTCCGACTCCTCGCTGCTCTACCACCGCGGCGTCCCGTCCGCGATCACCTCCGCCGAGACCTGGGAGCTGCCCGACCAGACCCGGGTGCCCAACCACCCCCTCAAGCCGCGGCACCTGCGCCTGCACGAGCTGACCACCGGCACCGACCCGGTCACCGACCGCCGGCTCGTGCTCGGCAACGCCGACGTGCGGATCTCCTACGTCGTCACCGGCGGCGCCGAGGCCGGTGCGTCGCCGCTGTACCGCAACGCCATCGGCGACGAGTGCGTGTACGTCGAGGCCGGCTCCGGCACCGTGGAGACCGTCTTCGGCGTGCTGCCCTACCGCGCCGGCGACTACGTCGTCGTCCCCCGCGCGACCACCCACCGCTGGGTGCCCGCCGAGCCGTCGCGCCTCTACGCCATCGAGGCCAACAGCCACATCGCCCCGCCCAAGCGCTACCTGTCCCGCTACGGGCAGCTGCTCGAGCACGCGCCGTACTGCGAGCGCGACCTGCACGGACCCACCGCCGTCCACCTCGAGGAGGGCACCGACGTCGAGGTCCTGGTCAAGCACCGCGTCGGCGGCCAGGTCGTCGGCACCCGCTACGCCTACGCGACCCACCCGTTCGACGTGGTCGGCTGGGACGGCTGCCTCTACCCCTACACCTTCAACATCGACGACTACATGCCGATCACCGGCAAGATCCATCAGCCGCCGCCGGTGCACCAGGTCTTCGAGGGCCACAACTTCGTGATCTGCAACTTCCTGCCGCGCAAGGTCGACTACCACCCGCTCGCCGTGCCCGTGCCCTACTACCACTCCAATGTCGACTCCGACGAGGTCATGTTCTACGTCGCCGGCGACTACGAGGCCCGCAAGGGCTCGGGCATCGGCCTCGGCTCGATCAGCCTGCACCCCGGCGGCCACGCCCACGGCCCGCAGCCCCAGGCCATCGAGGCGTCCCTGGGCGCGGAGTACTTCGAGGAGTCCGCCGTCATGGTCGACACCTTCGCCCCGCTCGACCTCGGCGAGGGCGGCCTGGCCGTCGAGGACCCGGCGTACGCCTGGACCTGGGCCCGCGCGCTGGACTGAGGACACTAGCCGCGCACGACCTCCAGGCCCAGCCAGTCGCCGAGCGCCGTCAGCTCCGCGTCGACGGCGTCGCCCACCTCCGGCGGCCACGGGAGGTCCTCGTGGACCGCGTGCACCCGGAGCAGCCCGGCCCTGCGGTCGGCCTTGGCGTCGAGCTTCCCGACCAGCCGGTCGTCGTGGAGGATCGGGAGGGCGAAGTAGCCCCAGCGGCGCGATGCGGCGGGCTTGTACATCTCCAGGACGTACGCGAAGTCGAACAGCTCCAGGGCCCGGTCGCGGTCGTGCACCAGCCGGTCGAACGGGGAGAGGAAGGCGCAGCGGCCCGCGAAGGGCTCGTCGCGCGAGGCGAGGGCGCCGGGGTCGACGCGCCACTCGCCGTCGGTGCCGTCGATCGCCACGACCTCGCCGGGCCCGGTCCGGGCGATCCCCAGGGCGGCGAGCTCGCGCCGGTCGAGGGCGGCCCGCGCCTCGTCGTACGGCGGGACGTCGAGGTCGGTCGGGTAGACCCGCTCGGGCAGGTCGTAGACCCGCAGCCGGCCGCGGCGCCCGCTGATCGCGACGTCGCCCGTCAGGGTCAGCACCTCGAGGAGTCGGTTGACGTTCTTGTCGTTGTTCCAGCCGCTGGAGGCCCACGGCACCTGGCAGGTGTCCGGGATCTCGGCCGCGGTCCGCGGTCCCTCGGCGTCGAGCCGGTCCAGGACGTCGGCGCGGAACCCCTGGTTGGCGGCCAGCCAGTCGTGGATCGTGGGGTGCAGGTCGTGGGGCGCCACCGCGAGCAGGTGGCCGATGTCGTCCATCGGCCGCACGTACGACGACAGCTCGGCCAGCGAGCGCTCCGTCTCCAGCGCGAAGGTCAGGTCGGAGTGGGCGTAGCCGTCGCCGAGCCGCGACCACAGCACCAGGTCGACGCTCGGCGCGACGGCGGCCGTCGGGTCGACCTGGAGCAGGGTGAGCTCGTCGACGACCTCCGCCACCGAGCGGCCGCGCCGAGCGTCGAGCAGCTGGGCCCGGACCGCGATCCGCCGGGCCTGCGCCCGGTCGAGCCGGAGCACGGGCACCCCGTTCAGAGGCGCGCGAGCGCGGCCCGCAGCGGGTCGAGGCCGAGCCCGCCGAGGTCGAGCGCCGCGGTGTGGAAGGCCTTGAGGTCGAACGCCGCACCGTGGCGGGCCTGCGCGGCGGCGCGGGCGTCGAGCCAGATCCGCTCGCCCACCTTGTACGACGGCGCCTGGCCCGGCCAGCCGAGGTAGCGGTTGACCTCGAAGCGCAGCGAGCCGTCGTCCATCCGGGAGTGCCCGCGCATGAACTCGTAGGCGAGGTCGGCGTCCCAGGTCTCGCCGGCCCGCCAGCCGAACGGGTTGTCGGCCGGGACCTGCAGGCCCAGGTGGACACCGATGTCGACGACGACCCGCGCGGCCCGGAAGCCCTGCATGTCGAGGAACCCGAGCCGGTCACCCGGATCGGCGAAGTAGCCGAGCTCGTCCATCAGCCGCTCGGCGTACAGCGCCCAGCCCTCGCCGTGGCCGCTGACCCAGCACAGCAGCCGCTGCCAGCGGTTGAGCAGGTCGGCGCGGTGCACGGCCTGCGCGCACTGCAGGTGGTGGCCCGGCACGCCCTCGTGGAACACCGTCGTCGTCTCGCGCCAGGTGGAGTAGCGCTCGTGCTCGTCGGTGAAGGAGAACCACATCGTGCCGGGGCGGGAGAAGTCCTCCGAGGGAGGCGTGTACCAGGCGCCGCCGTCGTTGATCGGCGCGACCCGGCACTGCAGGGTGCGGATCGGCTCGGCGATGTCGAAGTGGAGGCCGTCGAAGTCGGCGAGGATCGTGTCGGAGCGCTCCTGCATCCAGGCCTGGAACGCCTCGCGGCTGCCGCAGTCGCGGGCCGGGTCGGCGTCGAGCGCGGCCACGGCGTCGGCGACCGAGCCGCCGGGGACGATGCGCTGGGCGGTCGCCGCCATGTCGTCCTCGATCCGCTTGAGCTCCTCCCAGCCCCAGCGGTAGGTCTCCTCGAGGTCGATCGTCGCGCCGAGGAAGTAGCGGGACGCGAGCGCGTAGTGGTCGCGGCCGACGCCGTCGACCTCCCGGCCCCGCGGCAGCAGGTCGGTCTCGACGAAGCGCCCGAACTCGGCGTACGCCGCCGAGGCGCTCGCCGCGGCCTCCGTCAGCGCCGCGCGGACCGGCTCCGGCGCCTCGGCCACCACGCCGGCGAAGTAGTCGCCCGCCGCGCCCTCCTGCCCGGTCCAGCCGCGCACCTGGCCGGCCACCTCGGCGTACTGCCGCCGCGCCGCGACCCGCCCGGCGGCCGCCTCCTCGAGCAGCGTGGTGCGGTAGCCGTCGAGCGCGGCCGGGACCGCGGCAAGCCGCGACCCGATCGCCTCCCACTGCTCGGTCGTCTCGGTCGGCATCAGGTCGAACACCTCGCGGACGGCGTGGATCGCGCTCGAGATCACCGAGAACTCGCCGCGCTCGACCCCCGCGTCCGCCCGCTCGACCGTCAGCCCGACCCGCTCCAGGAAGGCCGCCTTCGCGACCTCCTCGCGCTCGTCGGCCGCGTCGAGGGCGGTCACCTCGGCCAGCGCCCGCCGGTGCAGCTCCTCGGTCGCGGCGAAGCCGTCGGGGGAGAGGTCGGGCAGCTCGCCGTCGTGGCCCGGGATGCCGGCGTACGTCGCCGTCAGCGGGTCGAGCGCGGCGAGGTCCTCGACGAAGCGGTCGGTGCGGGCGTCCACGAGTCGCGTCATGGCTGAGACCCTAGGAGGTGCTGCCGACAACCGCACCGGCATAACGCTCCGCCAGCACCCGCAGGTGCTCGACCAGCGCGGCCGGCGACTCGACGGTGAAGTCGAGCCCGAGCATGCCGATCCACACGGCCACGATCTCCAGGCTGTCGCCGCCGGTCACGAGCACCGAGCGACCGTCCGCCCGGGGCTCCACGACGCCGACCGCGGGGTTGATCCGGGCGAGCACGTCCTCGGCGGGGGCGTCGACGACGAGCCGTGCGTGCACCGCCCAGCCGGTGCGGGCGACCTCGCGTACGACGAGCTCGGTGAGGTCACCGGGCAGGGGAGCGGGCCGGAACGAGCGGCCGCCGGGGATGCGGAGGG
Source organism: Nocardioides humi (assembly GCF_006494775.1). NCBI lineage: Bacteria > Bacillati > Actinomycetota > Actinomycetes > Propionibacteriales > Nocardioidaceae > Nocardioides > Nocardioides humi. The sequence continues at coordinate 4,828,085 of NZ_CP041146.1, forward strand.
CGAGCCAGTCGACCCGGTACGGCGCCCACGCGCCGGTCGCGGGCGAACGGCCGACCACGAACCACCGCCGCTGCCAGGCGACCAGCCGGTACGGCTCGAGCTCGACCCGCTCCTCCTCGGCCCCGTAGAAGGCGCGCAGGCCGCGGTGGTCGCGGATGGCGTCGGCGATCTCGGCGAGCACGCCGGCGTCGACCTCCGGGTCGTCGACGTTGGAGTCGGTGTTGACCGGGCCGGCCTCGGTGGCGTCGCGCAGCGCGGTGACCCGGCGGCGCAGCCGGTCGGGGAGCACGTGCTCGAGCTTGGTCAGCGCCCGGCCGCCGCTCTCCTCGAAGCCGGCGACGCCGGTGAGCGTGCGCAGGCCGACCGCGACGGCGACCGCCTCCTCGTCGTCCAGCAGCAGCGGCGGGAGCTTGGCGCCGGCGCCGAGCCGGTAGTGGCCGGTGCGTCCGCGCACCCCGTCGACCGGATAGCCGAGCTCGCGCAGCCGGGTCACGTCGTTGCGCACGGTCCGCTCGGTCACGCCGAGCCGGGCGGCCAGCTCCGGAGCGGTCCACTCGACCCTCGACTGGAGCAGGCCGAGCAGCTCGAGGACCCGTCCCGACGTATTTCTCACGGACCCGATTAAACAGGAAAGAAAGGTTCCGCAATGGCTCCTAACGTCCGTGCCATGAACCAGATCACGCCCTTCACCATCGACATCGCGCAGACCGACCTCGACGACCTCCGCGCCCGCCTCGACCGCACCCGCTTCGCCCCCGCCGTCCCCGGCGACTCGTGGGACTACGGCACCCCGGCGGCCTACCTCCAGGACATGGTCGAGCGCTGGAAGGACTTCGACTGGCGCGCGGTCGAGGCCCGCCTCGACGCCTACGACGGCTTCGTCACCGACATCGACGGCCAGCGGATCCACTTCCTCCACGTCCGCTCGAAGCACGCCGACGCCACGCCCCTGCTGCTCGCCCACGCCTACCCCGGATCGCAGCTCGACTTCCTCGACATGATCGAGCCGCTCGTCGACCCCGAGGCCCACGGCGGCACCGCCGACCAGGCCTTCCACCTCGTGATCCCGTCGATGCCGGGCTTCGGCTTCTCGGCCCCGGTGGTCGACACCGGCTGGACGATGAAGCGCGTCGCGGCGGCGTACGACGTGCTGATGGGCCGCCTCGGCTACGACGAGTACGGCATCCACGGCAGCGACGCCGGCGCGCTGGTCGGCCGGGAGCTCGCGGTCGCGAACCCCGAGGGCTTCCGCGGCGCGCACGTGCTGCACCTGTTCTCCTTCCCCAGCGGCGACCCGGCGGAGTTCGAGGGCTTCGGCCCGAAGGAGTACGCCGCGCTCGAGCACATGCAGTGGTTCCAGTCGGTCGGCGGCTACAACCAGATGAACGGCACCCGCCCGCAGACCGTCGCCGCCGGCCTCGCCGACTCGCCGGTCGCGGTGCTCGCCTACAGCGAGCTGTTCGAGAGCTTCGGCAACGGCACCAGCCTGGTCTCGCCCGAGCAGGTCCTCGCCCAGGCGACCCTCTACTGGCTGACCAACACCTACGGCTCGGCCGCCCGCTACCACTACGAGGAGCAGCACGCCGGTGCCGAGCCGGTCGTCAGCACCGGCCGGATCGGCGTCGCGGTCTTCAAGGACGACTTCCAGACCATCCGCTCGCTCGCCGAGCGCGACAACGCCGGCATCGCGCACTGGTCGGAGTTCCCGCGGGGCGGGCACTTCGCCGCGATGGAGGTGCCCGAGGACGTCGTCGCCGACCTGCGGGTCTTCTTCTCGTGACGGCCGGTTCTCGTGACGGCCTTGCTTCCCCGGTCCCGGTCAGGGGCCGGGGAAGTAGGCCTTGAAGCGCTCGGCGTGCTCGGCCTCGCCCCGCACCTGCAGCCGGTTCGCGCCGATCCGCCCGGACGCGAACAGCACCACGTCCTGCGCACTGCCCGTCAGGGTGGTCGCCGCCCGCCGGCCGTCGGGCACGCTCTGCTGCCAGGCACCCGCCGCGCCGTCCTCGGTGCCGTTGGTGCTCAGCCGGATGCCGTCGCCGAGGCCGACCAGATCGATGACGACTTCGCCGACAGGAGCGGTCGAGGCGAGCAGGTCGAGCATCGGGCCGATGACGACCGCGCAGGCGCTCAGCTCGTCGGCGCTCAGAGGCGGATCCTCGCCGGTCAGTGCGTGGTCGAGGTCGGCGGAGTGGACAGCCGCCTCGAAGGCGAACAGCGGCGCGGCGTACGCGAAGGGCACGGTGCCGGCGGGAAGGACGACGGCCGCCGCCGGGTCGACCTGGAGACCCGCCGCCTGCTCGAACGCCGTGACCGCCTCGACGAGCGAGGGCGAGACCGGGTCCGCGGCGGGCAGGCCGGCGACCGCCCGGACGGCAGCCGCCTCCATGGCCGCGCCCCAGGCGACGTGGTCGACGAGATCGCCGACGGACCAGCCGGTCAGCCGAGTCGGCAGGTCAGGGTCCGCCGTGCGCGCTCGCTCCGCGAGTCGCCGGTACGCCGCGCTCGCCGCCGCCATCGCCGCCAACGCCGTCAGGTCCGCCACCGCTGTCTCCCGTCTGTCGTCCGAGGATCCCCAGGAAGTGCGCCCCGTCGCCGAGCACGGCCGCACCCGCGCCGAGGACCTGATTCTGGCCGACGCCGGGCCGGATCAGCTCGGCCAGGCGCTCGCGGGCGGCGGCGTCGCCGTACTCCGCGACGGCCTCGGCGACCAGGCAGGCGCAGAACGTCTGGATGCCGGAGAAGGGCCGCGACAGCGCGAAGCGCCGGGCCGACCAGGGCACCAGGATCCGCTGCGCAGCGGCGCGGTCGCCCGTCGCGTGCGCCACAGTGAGGGCGGCCGCGCGCCACGGCTCGAAGGCCTGGTCGTGGTCGAAGCGTGCCAGGATGTCGGCGGCGCGCTCCGGCGTACGACGCCCGAGCGCGAGCAGGATCGACTGGAAGCCGTGGACGCGGGGCGTGTCGTCGTAGCCGTCGCGCTCGCCCGCCTCGCGGAAGTCCTCGATCAGCACCTCGGCCTCGTCGTGGCGGCCTGCGGCGTGCGCGAGCGCGGCTCGCCACATCGGGACCTTGCAGCGGTGCAGCACGTTGCCCTGCACGTCCGCGAGGTGCTCGATGCGCCCCACGACCTGCTCGGCCTCGTCCGCGCGGCGGGCCCGCATCAGCTCGGGGACCCAGGCGGCGAGCGCGTCCAGCTCGAGCTCGTCGGCGTCGGCGGCGCTGGCCACCGCGGCCGCCTCCCGCGCCAGCTCGAACCGCTCGGCGGCGCCGGTCACCGGGTCGTGGGCGGCGACGCCGCGCAGGAGGGTGCGGGCGAGGGTCTCCGGGTCGGCGGAGTCGCGCGCCCTCGTCACCGCCGCGTCGATGAGCCCGAGGGCCCGGTCGCCGCGGCCCGCGAACGTGAGCGCCTGGGCGAGCGACGCCAGCAGTTCGACGTAGGCCGGATGCTCGGCGTCGACGACCCGCAGGGCGTGCTCCAGAAGCTCGATGGACGGATCGCGGGCCCCGGTCCGCGGGCGCCGGGCGTGCAGGGAGCACTCTTCGTGCGCGAGGGCGGAGCGGATCAGGACCTCCGGGGGGACGCCCGGCACCTCCGCCGCCGCACGGAAGGCGGTCATCGCGTCGTCGAGGTCGCCGGACCGGTGCAGTGCGTCGCCCACGGTGAGCAGCAGTCCTGCCCGGTCCAGCCTGGTCGCACGGTCGCGGGTGAGGTGCGTGGAGTTGGTCAGGGCGCGGCGGGCATGGCGGACCGCGGCGGCGTACTGGGCGCGGGACATCGACACCTGCGCGATTCGCCGGTCTACCTCGACGGCCCGCAGCGCGGTCGAGGTGTCGAGGGATGCGGCCGCGGCCAGGTGGTCGGCCGCGCGGCGCATCAGGTCGTGCTCGCCGCCCTGCGCCAGGAGGCCCTCGCCCAGCCGCCGGTGCAGGGCGAGCGCCTCGCCCGGCGGCACCAGATCGACGACCCGCTCGCGGACGCCGACATCGGCGAAACGCACGCCGTCGTCGGTGCGTACGACGATGCCGGCCGCCAACGCCGGTGCGAGGGCGTCGGCCAGGGCCGGGCCGTCGATGGCCAGCGCGTGTGCTGTCCGTGCGGTGTCCAGGGTCGTGTCCAGGCCGGCGTCGGACAGGGCGGCGGCTTGGAGTACCCGCTGCGTCAGCCTGGGCAGCTCGGCGATCCGATCCGCCCAGCCCGTGGCCAGTGCCGCCGTCGAGCCCGGCACCCGCTCGGGGAGCGGGCCCAGCGCCGGCTCCTGACGGAGGATCTGCTGGCGCAGCAGTTGCGATGCCGGGCCGAGGTCGAGTCCGAGGTCCGCGCGCAGCCGCGCCTCGAGGCCGGAGAGCACCTCGAGCGCGGCGACCTGGTCGCCGCGACCGTAGTGGGCCCGGGCGAGAACCCTGTGAACCGGCTCGTTCCACGGCTCGGCCTCCACGACGGCGACCGCCTCGGGCACGACCCGCTCGTAGGCGCCGGTCTCGCACAGCATCTCGAGCAGATCGAGGTGAACCGTCGCTCGGGCGGTCTCGAGCTCGGCCCGGCGCCCGCGGACGCAGTCGTCGTCGGCCAGTGCGGCGAACGCCGGCCCCCGCCACAGCGCCAGCGACTGCTGGGCCAGCTCGATGCCGGTCCCGAGATCGCCGCGGCCGCGCGCCGCGCGTGCGGCCGCGGCGATCTCCTCGAACTCCAGGGCGTCGATCTCGCCGGGACCGAGGAGCAGGGTGTAGCCGGCGGCGCCGTACACGATGCGGTGCGCGCCCAGCGTCCTGCGCCAGCGAGAGATGTGCGCCTGGAGACTGTTGTCGCGTGGCCGCTCCCCGCTCGGCCACACCAGGGCGGCGAGTCGCGCCGGCGATACCGGCCGATTGGCCTCGGCGGCGAGGACCGCCAGCACGCGCCGTGCGATCTCGCCTGCCGGCACCGCTCCCGGTACGCCGGTGACGCCGACTGAGCCCAGGACGGTGACGCGCATCGTGGTCCATCCTGCCGCACCCGGCGGCCTTCGGGAGGGAGGCGACGCAACGGCTCGGTGCTGGGACGGCCATGCTCAGCGCTTGACACGCACCGCCTTCGACGTCGCGACGGCCTTGGTGTGGCCGGGCCGGTTGACGACGATCTTGACGAAGATCCTCTGCCGTCGGTCTCCCGGACGGATCCGGTAGGCTCGCTGCTTTCCGGCCTTGCCCTTCACCTTCTTGCCGTTGACGAACCATGTGTACTTGATCGTGGTCGGAGTCGGTGACCACACGCCCGTCGTCGCCTTCAGCTTCGTGCCGACCTGCTTCTTGCCCTTGATCTTGGGCTTCTCGAGCATCGTGAAGGTGGTGGCCGTCGCCGAGCCGTTCGAGCCTGGGTCGGTGGCGTCGGGCTCGGTCGGGTCGTCGGGGTCGCCGGGCGTGGAGTCGGCGGTCAGGCTGAAGCGTCGGGTTGCGGAAGCGCCGGTGATGAGCGCGTCGTCGATGCCGCGCACCTCGAAGATGTAGTCGTCGTTCTCCAGGGGTGTGGCGGGAGTGTGGCTGTTCCCGCCGGTCCCGGAGGAGCACGGCCCGAAGGCGGGCGCGGTCGTGCCTTCGGCGAAGACCCGGCACGCCACGGTCGTCCCGGACTCCTCCTCGCCCGTGGTGAAGGTGAAGGTCGGCCGCGTCGACGTGGTGGTCGTGGCGGGACCGGACACGATCGTGGTCACCGGCCCGTCACCGGTCAGCGCGCTGCGCGCCAACTCCAATCGGTCCAGTGTGGACTCGATGAAGGCCGCCCCGAGCGGACGTCGAGCCTGCCCGTCGGCGGGCACCACGTGCTCACGCAGCAACTGCTCGAGTCGATCCACGCGTTCCTCGCCGGCCGCACGCAGCGTTGCCGGCACGTCCTGGGACCGGTACTGCGCGGCGACCGCGTCCCAGATCTGGCTCAGGTGCCCGGCGCCGGCGTCGTCCAGCAGCCGGGTGGTCCCGTCGAGCAGGCGCTCCAACGGATCCGTGCTGCTCGAGGCCGTGTCGAGCCCGCCTTCGAGCAGGCCGCGCAGCTCGGCGTCCACAGTCAGGCCGGCCGGCAGGCCGAGCTCGACGTAGCTGCTCAGCGCCTTGCGGGCCGCGCTCAGCGCTCGGGACGCCTCGGAGAGATCCTGATCCGCGCCGCCGGGCTCCAGCAGGTCGAGGATGTGACCGACCGCCACCTGCTGGCGTCCGCGCAGCCAGTCGGTGACCATGCCGGTGATGTACGACTCGTCCTGATCCCGGACCTGGGCGGACCAGGCGTAGCCGAGCTTGGTGCGGATCTCGTCCCACTCGTGCCCGGCCTTGGCCACGGCGTGGTTCGCGACGAGATCGCAGTTGTCGGTGCCGTCCTCGTCGAAGTCGCAGATGTTCACCTTGTCCGCGTCGGTGTAGGTCCCGGTGGCGGTGGCCACCGTCCCGCCGGCGTTCCTCGCCTCCACCTGGACACGCACGCGCAGTTGGGCGAAGCGCTGCACGACGATGGGCGTCCTCGGGTTCGTCTCCGGCCTGTCCTCGAAGTTGACCCACTCGGCCGTGGTGCTGCAGACCCGGAGGCTGAGCAGGCCGGCGTTGAGCGCCAGGCCGAGCTGGTTGGGCATGGTGCTGGTGTACGGCGTGCCCGCCGCGAACGCCTTGCCGCTCAGGCCCGAGACCGGGCCGCAGCTGATCGCCGGCAGATTCGGCAGGTCCGCGGCGGCGTACGACTGGCGCGGTCCCTTCCAGAGGTCGAAGCTGGTGACCTGGTCCGCGATCCAGTCCTCCAGCGCGGCCTCGACGCCCGTGGAGAGCTCCCCCCAGGCCTCTCGGTAGTGCTGGGTGGCCGCGTTCAGCACGGTGCTGCCGGTCGCCGCGGCCGTGTCGTTCTCGGCGATCACGGCCAAGGTGTCCCGGAGCCGCTCGCCCTCGGCGATGATGGCGTCCAGTCGGCCCAGGTTGCGGGGCTCGCTGTGGAAGTGGCGGGGATGCTCGGTGATCACCCGGCCGAACGCGCGGGCAGCGCTGCCCCAGTCGCTGGGGTTGACCACCGTGCTGCCACCGAGCGGCGAGGGAAGCTCGTAGACCTCCTTGGTGAAGCGCCTCAGGTAGTCCACGTTCGTGTCCAGGCCCTTGTCCAGCTCCTCGAGGAGATCCGCGGGACGGAAGCTCCGGTTCGCGCCAAGAGCGATCTCGTCCTTGGCATGTTCGGTGGCCCAGGTGAAGAACTGGTTGGTGCTGGTGTCGTACAGATCCGAGCTCATCGTCTGCTTGCCGACCGCCAGGTTGATGGCCTCCTTCTGCGTCCGGCGCTGGTCGGCGTTGAAGAGCGCGAACACCCGGTCCTCCAGACGCGCCAGGTTGGCCCGCTGCACCTCCAGCCGGTCGAAGATCTCAGCCACGTTCTGCTCATTGGCGACCAGCTTGGCCAGCACCTCGCTGACCCCCGTGGTCAGCGCCGTGTAGATCTGCTCCAGGGCGGCGTCGATCCGGTCGAAGCGCTCGTGCATCTGCTCGCCCAGCTTCTCCAGCTGCTTGCCCAGGTTCTCCAGCGCGACCTTGACCGGGTCCGGCTTCGGCTTCGATCCCGGGCCGCCGAAGAGCTTCTCCAGGCCCTGCAGCGCCGAGAAGGCGTCGCCGACCAGCCCGATCCAGTTCCCGGTGTAGAAGTTGATCACGCCGTTGACGATGCTGCTACCGACCTCGATCAGCCCCTCGGCGATCGGCAGCACTGTGTCGGCGCCCTCCTTCATCGCCGCGGCGGCCTCGGGATCGAACTTGTCCAGGATGAAGGTGGCGAAGTCCACGACCGTCTTGGCGTCCTTGACGATCTTCTCGGCCTGTTTCAGCGGCTCCTTCAGCGCGTCCTTGGCGGCGTCCAGGTCCTCCTTCGCCTTCTTCTTCTCGGCGTCGGTCTTCGCCTCGTCGTACTTCTGCTGCGCCTCGGCCAGCTCGCTGAGCGCGTCGACGGCGGTCCCGGTCGCCTCGTCGGTCTGGCTCAGCGCCTCCGCCGCCAGTCCCTCGGACTGCGGCGCGGTCAGCGTCAGGCTGCCCTGCGCGGTGATCTTCGCCATCTGCTCGGTCAGGGGCGCCAGGTCGGGGTCGTTCTGGCGCTGCTGCAGGGAGGCGAGGATCTCCTCGGCGGTGCTGCCTGCCCACAGGTCGTCGCGAGCGGAGGCGAACTCGTCGTTGTCCTGGGCCAGGGCGTAGCTGCGCTGCAGCCGGTCGGCGGACTGCTGGAGACTGCGCGACCCGGTTCCCTGATCCAGGGTCGGGGTCATCGCGCTCGCGCCGACGCCGTTGTCGGACGTGGTGAGCTCGGACTTCACCTCCTTGCGCACCGCCCGCTTGGTCTCCGGCAGGACGTCCGTCTCCTCGATCGCCGAGGTCAGGAAGTGCAGCCGGGCCCCGTTGGTGTGGAGCCAGTCGGCGCAGATGTGGTCGCGCTTGCTCCACTCCACGTCCTCGGCCGGCTCGCTCCAGTGCTGGCAGTACTCGTAGGTGGCGGCGCCTTCGGCCTGAGGGGTCGCCAGCCGGCCCGTCTGTGCCTGCGACGCTGCCGCCGCCATCCCCGACTCCAGGATCCTGATCTGGCCGACCGCGTCGTCTGCGGACAGCCCGGGCCGCACGGCGTACAGCTCCTGCAACACGCCTTCGAGCACTCCGGCGGCGGGATCCGCGCTGACCCGGGCGACGTCACCGGCCACGAAGAGCGCCTCGTTGACCTCCGCTGCGCTCAACGTGATCTGGGAGTCGTCGGCAGCGGCAGGTGCCGTCTGCAGGAGCGCGATGGTGGTGAGCACCAGCGCGAGCGCGCTGATCACCGCCGTGGCGCCACGCCTGAGGTCGATGGGGACGGCGGCGGGCATGGTGGAACTCCTTCGGAGGGGCGGACGGGCGACCACGGCGACAGCCGAGGTCTGAGAGATCCTTGGCCAGGACGCTGACGGAGCGCTGACGGAGCGCTGACAGGAGCGACACCCCGGGGTTTCCTCACGGGGCAGACTGCGCCAAGGTAGAGCCCGTGACTTCCGGCTCCACTCCGACCCCCGACCGTGGACCGCTCGACGGCGACCGTCTCGCCGGCGCGTCCGACCTGACTCCCGACCTCACCTTCGAGCTGCTGCCGGAGGCGCCGTCGACCAACGAGATCGCGGCCGAGCGCGCCCGGGCCGGCGCGCACGAGGGGCTCGTGGTCGTCGCCGACCACCAGTCCTCCGGTCGCGGCCGCCTCGACCGGACCTGGCAGACGCCGCCCGGGACCGCGGTCACCTTCTCGCTGGTCCTGCGGCCCTCGGTGCCGCCGGCGTCCTGGCCCTGGCTGCCGCTGCTGGTCGGGCACAACGTGGCCAAGGCGATCACCGCGCTCGGCTACGACGCCCAGGTCAAGTGGCCCAACGACGTGCTCCTCGACGGCGACCGCAAGGTCGCGGGCATCCTCGTCGAGCGGGTCGAGACCCCGACCGGCCCCGCCGCCATCGTCGGCGTCGGCATCAACGTCGCCATGACCGCCGACGAGCTCCCCGTGCCCACCGCGACCAGCCTCGCGGTCGCCGGCCCCGGCGCGCCGGACCGCACCCAGGTGCTGCTCGGCGTCGTCGCCGCCGTGCGCGAGGGGTACGACGTCTGGCAGGCCGGCGGCGAGCAGGGCACCGCGCGCCTCGCGACGTCGTACCGCTCCCACTGCGCGACCCTCGGGCGCGACGTCCGGGTGGAGGTCCCCGGCGGCGGGGAGCTGCTCGGCCGCGCCACCGACATCGACGACGACGGCCGGCTCGTGGTCGAGACCGCCGACGGCACCGAGCGGGTCGGCGCCGGCGACGTGATCCACGTCCGGGCGGCGTCGGCCTGAACGTCCCCCCACGGATCGACGCTTTGGTGGGATGATCTGACCGTGGCCATCTCGAAGAAGCTGCTCAACCCCGGCGAGCGCCTCGTCATCAGCACCCGCCAGCACCCCAAGGCGCTGTTCGGGCCGATCCTCGCGCTCGTCGTGCTCCTCGCCGTGGGCGTCGTCGTCCAGGTCCGGCTCGACGGCGACGGCGCCCAGGGCGTGCTCAGGCTGATCGTGTGGGTGCTGGTCCTCCTCGGGGTGCTCTGGTTCACGGTGCGCCCGTTCCTGGTGTGGCTGACCACGGTGCACGCCTTCACCGACCGCCGGCTGATCACCCGCAAGGGCATCATCACCCGGACCGGTCACGACATCCCGCTGGCCCGGGTCAGCGACATCTCGATCGAGATCAACCTGACCGACCGCCTGTTCGGCTGCGGCAGCCTGCTGATCGCCGACGCCTCGACGTTCGGCCAGGTGCGGCTCAACGACATCCCCCACGTCGAGACCACGCAGCGCCAGCTCAACGAGCTGCTCCACCAGCTGCACAGCGGGCCGGCCACGCGCCGGGACGAAGGTGTCTGAGACCGGTCCCGAGCGGGCCTTCCTGGGGGAGACCCCCCAGCTCACCGCGGCCGAGGTCGCCGAGCAGGCGGGCCTGCCGCTCGACCAGGCGCGCCGGCTGTTCCGCACCCTCGGCTTCGCCGAGCACGGCGACGCGCGCGCCTACACCAGCGCCGACGTCGCGGCGATGCGGCTGATGACGCAGATCCTCGACGACGGCGTGGTCGACCTCGACGTCGCGCTCAACGTGACCCGCGGCGTCGGCATCACCATGGCCCGGCTCGCCGACTGGGAGGTCGGCGAGCTCGTGCAGCACGTCGCCGACGGCGTACCCGAGGGGGAGCCGGTCGACGACGCCGGCGCGTGGGTGCTGGCCCGGCTGGGGGAGCGGTTCGAGGGCCTGCTCGTCTACGCCTGGCGCCGGCACCTCGCCGCCGCCATCGCGCGGATGGAGTCGGTGCGCGCGCTCGACGACGACCCGCACACCACCGACCTCAGCGTCGGGTTCGCCGACATCGTCGGCTTCACCGCGCTCTCCAACGAGGTCTCCCGCGAGCGGATCGGCGAGCTGGTCGAGGTCTTCGAGGCTCGCTGCGGCGACGTCATCGCCCGCGAGCAGGGCCGGCTGATCAAGAGCATGGGCGACGCCGTCCTCTTCGTGAACGACGACCCGATGGCCGCCTTCACCACCGCCGAGGGGATCATCAACGTGATCGGCCGCGACCCCCGGATGCCCGACGTCCGGGTCGGCCTGGCCACCGGCGGCGTCGTGCTGCGGATGGGCGACGTCTTCGGGCCGCCGGTCAACCTCGCCGCCCGGCTGACCCAGGTCGCGCGCCGCAACCGGATCATCGTCGACCACGCCACCGCGGACCTGCTGCCGGGCGACCAGGTCGAGTCCCGCCCGCTGCCGGCCCGCCCGGTCCGCGGGTTCGGTGTGGTGGAACCTGTTGCAGTCCGCCGCGCGTGACCCCTCGGCGTACTGAAACCGCAGGTCCGGCGCCCTTTTTGCATCCCTTCTCTAGGCAAAATTCTCGCTGTTTCACGTCCGCGGGGCCGGGTGCTTCCTTACCTTGACCCCTGTGATCGAAGTGCAGGACGTCCGGGTCGACCCGTCGGCCCGGCGTACGTGGCGTGGGGACCGCGAGATCCTGTTGTCGCGCAAGGAGTTCGACCTGGTCCACGCGCTGATCGCGCGCGCCGGCTCGGTCGTCACCCGCGAGGAGCTGATGCGCGACGTGTGGGGCGTGACCTTCTGGACGTCGTCGAAGACCATCGACGTCCACCTGGGCTGGGTACGCCGCAAGCTCGGCGACGACACCCGGCAGCCCCGCCTGATCACCACGATCCGCGGCCAGGGCCTGCGCTTCGAGCTCGGCATGGTCGCCGACGCCACCAGTTCCGCGTAGGAGCCCGCGAGTTTGTAAGGTTCGGCCGTGCCGACGACCGAACCCGCGCCCCGGATCGCCGTGATCGGCGGTGGCCAGCTCGCCCGGATGATGGCCCAGCCGGCCGTCGCCCTCGGCGTACCGCTCCGGCTGCTCGCCGAGGCCGAGGGCGTCTCCGCCGCCCAGGTGATCCCGGACCAGCTGGTCGGCGACTACCACGACCTCGCCACGCTGCGCACCGTCACCGACGGCTGCTCGGTCGTCACCTTCGACCACGAGCACGTGCCGACCGAGCACCTGCGCGCCCTGGCCGCCGACGGCGTCACCGCCCACCCGGGTCCCGAGGCGCTCGTGCACGCCCAGGACAAGGTCGTCATGCGCGAGGCGATGAGCCGTCTCGGCGCCCCCCAGCCGCGCTGGGCCGTCGTCGAGACCGCCGCCGATGTCGAGGCGTTCGGCCTGCCGTGCGTCCTCAAGGTCTCCCGCGGCGGGTACGACGGCAAGGGGGTCTGGGTGGTCCGGACCCCCGACGACGCGACCGAGCCGCTCGCCGCGGCCGCCGCTGCCCGTGACCGCGGGGTGCGGCTGCTGGCCGAGGAGCTCGTCGACTTCCGCCGTGAGCTCTCCGCGCTCGTCGCGCGGGCGCCGAGCGGCCAGGCGGCGGCGTACCCCGTCGTCGCGACGCTCCAGGTCGACGGCGTGTGCCGCGAGGTGATCGCCCCGGCGCCCGACCTCGACCCCGGTGTCGCGACCGGCGCGCAGGAGCTCGCGCTGCGGATCGCCGGCGAGCTCGGCGTCACCGGCATCCTCGCCGTCGAGCTGTTCGAGGAGGTCGCCGCCGACGGCACCTCCCGGGTGCTGGTCAACGAGCTCGCCATGCGTCCCCACAACACCGGTCACTGGACCCAGGACGGCGCCGTCACCAGCCAGTTCGAGAACCACCTGCGCGCCGCCCTCGACCTCCCGCTCGGCTCGCCCGAGCCGCGCGCCCGCTGGACCGTGATGGTCAACATCCTCGGCGGCGACGACCCTGAGGTCGGGCGCCTGTACGACGGCTACCCCCACGCCCTCGCCCGCGACCCGCGGCTGCGGGTGCACCTGTACGGCAAGGACCTGCGCCCCGGTCGCAAGGTCGGCCACGTCAACGTCTACGGCGACGACCTCGACGACTGCCTGGAGCGCGCCCGGCACGCCGCGGCCTGGTTCCGCGGCGACCTCGGCGACGAGAGCGAGTGAGCTCCGGCTCCGCGGGGTCGTGTGCCTGAGAACCCGCATGTCCACGGTCCCAGGCACACGACCCCCGCAGGGCCCCCTAGGCTGCCGCCCATGACTGCGCGCGTGGGCATCGTGATGGGCTCCGACTCCGACTGGCCGGTGATGCAGGCCGCGGCGGAGGCGCTGCGGGAGTTCGGCATCGCCTACGAGGCGGACGTCGTCTCGGCGCACCGGATGCCGGAGGAGATGCTCGCCTACGGCAAGGAGGCGGCCGGTCGCGGCCTGTCGGTGATCATCGCCGGCGCCGGCGGGGCGGCCCACCTGCCGGGCATGCTCGCGGCGGTGACGCCGCTGCCGGTGATCGGGGTGCCGGTGCCGCTGAAGTACCTCGACGGCATGGACTCCCTGCTCTCGATCGTGCAGATGCCGGCGGGCGTGCCGGTGGCGACGGTGGCCATCGGCGGGGCGCGCAACGCCGGCCTGCTCGCCGTACGCATCCTCGGGGCGACGGACCCCGCGCTGCAGCGGCGGATGACCGACTTCCAGGCCGAGCTGAAGGCCGCCGCCGAGGCGAAGGGTGCCGTCGTCCGCGACCAGTAGCGCGGGGTGGGCGAGGAGTCGGTCGCGCTGTAACACGTTGTTCGCCCACCTGGCAGCCGCAAGACGTCGCGAAACCACCCCTGCAGGCGGCTGCCAGAGCAGCAATCAACGTGTTACAGCGCGACGCCCCGCCCGCCCCGGTTGCGCCACTCGATGGCCGGGCACGTGTCCATGACCATCGGCACGCCGGCCGCGCGGGTGCGCTCGAAGGCCGCCTCGTCGACCACGCCGAGCTGGAACCAGACGCCGCCGGCGCCGATCGCGACCGCCTCGTCGGCGAAGCGGCCGGCGTCCTCGGAGCGCCGGAACACGTCGACCACGTCGATGGGGAACGGCACGTCGGCGAGCGTCGCGTAGCCCTGCTCGCCGAGCACGACCGGGGCCGAGGGGTGGATCGGCACGATCCGCTTGCCGCGCTGCTGGAGCAGCGCGGCGATCCGGTACGCCGTCCGGTCCGGGTTGCCGGACAGGCCGACGACCGCCCAGGTCGTGGTGTCGTCGAGCATCCGGTCGATGACGTCGGGGTCGAGGTGCGCGGGCGTGCTCATGAGGACCCAAGGTCGGCGGCGTCGCCGTTCTTCCCGTGGGGCCCGCCGAGCGCCTCGCGGACCTGGCGCACGACCTGCTCGACGTCCTGCTCGCCGCCGGTGATCACGATGGTCGGCGCGCTCGCCGTCGCGGCCGGGCCGCGGAGCAGCGCGAGGGCGTGGCCGAGCGCCCGGTCGACCAGGGCCTCCGCGGTCGCGGCGTCGTCGACCTCGCCGCGCAGCCACTGGCGCAGCACGTGGTTGTGCCCGATCACGACCGCGGAGGCGACGAGCTCGGCGCGCAGCGGGCCGTCCGGCTCGGCGTCGAGCCAGCCGTGCACGTGCTGGGCGAAGAGCCGGACGTACCGCTGCACGCTGGCGATCTCGCGATCCCGGATCGCCGGCACCGTGCTGGCCAGCCGGTAGCGCGCGCGGGCGGTCGGGCCCTCGGCGAGGTAGTGCGCGAGGACGATCCCCGCGGCCTCGCGCAGCGCGACCTCGCGCCCGGCCGGCGACGCCGTCGCGAGCCGGCCGCCGACCCGGCCCAGCAGTGCCTCGTGGTCGGGCAGGACCACGTCCTCCTTGCCGCGGAAGTGGCGGAAGAAGGTGCTCCGCCCGGTCCCGGCGCGCGCGGCGATCTCGTCGACGGTGGTGGCGTCGTACCCCTTGCCCTCGAAGAGCTCGAAGGCGGCGGCGACGAGACGGTCGCGGGCGGTGGCGGGCACCGGTGCACCCTAACTCGACGGGACGGAGTCTCGCTAGTACGATACTGAGTACCAACCGAGTCCAGGAGAGCCGTCGTGAGCGACCACCCGATGTACGCCCTGTCCGAGGAGCACCAGGCCATCCGCGAGGCCGTGCGCGCGGTCTGCGACGCGAAGGTCGCGCCCTTCGCCGCCGAGGTCGACGAGGAGGCCCGCTACCCCCGCGAGGCCGCCGAGGCGCTGCAGGCCGCCGACTTCCACGCCCCCCACGTCCCCGAGGAGTACGGCGGCGCCGGGGCCGACGCCCTCGCCACCGTGCTCGTCATCGAGGAGGTCGCCCGCGCCGACGTGTCGGCGTCCCTCATCCCCGCGGTCAACAAGCTCGGCTCGCTCCCGGTCATGATCGGCGGCTCCGAGGACCTCAAGCGGAAGTACCTCGGCCGCCTCGCCGCGGGGGAGGGCTTCTCCTACTGCCTCTCCGAGCCCGACGCCGGCTCCGACGCCGCCAACCAGCGGACCCGCGCGGTCCGCGACGGCGACGCCTGGGTCCTCAACGGCACCAAGCGCTGGATCACCAACGCGGGCGAGTCGGAGTTCTACACGGTGCTCGCCACCACCGACCCCGACGCGCGCTCGAAGGGCATCTCCGCCTTCGTCGTCGAGAAGTCCGACCCGGGCCTGTCCTTCGGCGCCCCGGAGAAGAAGCTCGGCATCAAGGGCTCGCCCACCCGCGAGGTCTACTTCGACAACGTGCGGATCCCCGGCGACCGGATCATCGGCGAGGAGGGCAAGGGCTTCGAGTACGCCATGAGGACCCTGGACCACACCCGGGTCACCATCGCCGCCCAGGCGGTCGGCGTCGCCCAGGGCGCCCTGGACTACGCGCTCGACTACGCGCAGTCCAGGAGCCAGTTCGGCAAGGCCATCGCCGACTTCCAGGGCCTGCAGTTCCTGCTCGCCGACATGGGCATGAAGGTCGAGGCCGCCCGCCAGCTGACGTACGCCGCCGCCGGCCGCTCCGAGCGCGGCGACAGCGATCTCACCTTCTTCGGCGCCGCGGCCAAGTGCTTCGCCTCCGACGTCGCCATGGAGGTCACCACCAACGCCGTCCAGGTCCTCGGCGGCTACGGCTACACCCGCGACTACCCGGTCGAGCGGATGATGCGCGACGCCAAGATCACCCAGATCTACGAGGGCACCAACCAGGTGCAGCGGATCGTGATGGCCCGCCAGCTGCTCGCGGGGGTCCAGAGCACCCTCTGACGCAGGCCCGCCGAGCGGGCGAGCAGAACCTGTGACCGGGCGTCGCAGCAACAGGACGAAATATCTGCCGAGCCCCCGTAACAATTCTCACAGCACCGAGTTTGACCAGTCAGATTCGCCCATCACACCGGGGCGATGGGCGGAGCGTCCTTTTTTCATCTTTCGGGAGATGGGGTCTGATGCGTCGTTACCTGGTCCTGTGGGGTGCTGTCGCGGCACCCGCCGCACTCCTGCTCGCGCTGGCGGGAGTGGGGAGCTCCGCGGCCGCTGATCCCTACACGCCTGCCGTGCCGACGTCGTGCCGGATCACCGTCCCGACCGCGGTCGTCGGCGACCGGGCGGTCGTCCGGGTCCGGGTGACCGCCGCCGGCAACGTGCAGCCCACCGGCAATGTCACCGTCGAGATCGACCGCGTGGCCGCGCGTCAGGCGGCCCGGTCCGCGGCCGGCTGGAGCAAGACCGTGCGCTACGACGGCGCGACCGTCGAGATCCTCGGTCCGCGGCTGACCGCGGGCGTCCACCGGGCGAGGGCGACGTTCGTGCCGGACGACCCGGTCCAGTTCGCGCGCTGCCGTGACAGCGCCCAGGTCCGCGTGGGGTCGGACGAGACCGGCGGCGGCGGACCGCTGCCGAACACCGGGGGCCCGCACCTGGCGGTCCTGCTGGCCGGGATCGGGCTCGTCGTGACCGGCGGCGGGCTCGTGGAGCGGGGTCGCCGCCGGGCGTGACAGTCGCGTCCGCGTCGCGTTGGATGGGGTGGGGCCGTCCGACGCGGGGCCCTGTGGAGGAGGGATCCCATGACGCAGACGGACGTGCCCGAGGGCTCCGGCCCGGGGGCCGACGCCGGGGCCGGCCCCGCGCCCCAGCGGGTACGCCGGCGCCGCTCGCGCCCGGCGGACGGCTCGTCCGCCACGCCCCCGACGACGACCCGCCGCCGGGTCTCCTTCTGGCTGGGCTGCGGCCTGATCGCCGCCGGCCTGGCCGTGCTGGGCTGGGTGGCCTGGCAGTTCTGGGGCACCAACTGGCAGTCCCACCAGCGCCAGGGTGAGGTCCGCCAGGCCCTGCAGGCCGGCTGGGGCGACGGCCAGGACGTCGTCCGCACCGACTTCGGCAACGCCACCGCGATCCTGCACATCCCGAAGTTCGGCAAGGACTACGCCGTCCCCGTCCTCGAGGGGTCCAGCCAGGAGGTCCTCGCGGCGGGCGTCGGTCACATGGAGGACACCGCCGAGGCCGGGGCCGCCGGCAACTACGTGCTCGCCGGCCACCGGGTGACCCACGGCGAGCCGTTCGCCGAGCTGCCGTCGTTGGAGCCGGGCGACGAGGTGATCGTCGAGACCCGCGCGGCGACGTACACCTATGTCCTCGACACCGGCGGCGAGGACCTGATCATCCCCTTCACCCAGACCTGGGTGCTCGACGAGAGGCCGGTCAACCCGCGCTCCGGCGGCATCCAGCCGCCCGACGACGCCGGCGACCACCTGATCACCCTGCTGACCTGCTCGGAGATCTTCCACACCGACAACCGGTCGGTCGTTTTCGGCCACTTGGTGGAGTCGACTCCCACCGGCGGGTGAGAACGCACTAGGATCGTGCCAACGCACCACCCGTCACCTTGAACACGCCGGGTTGTTGCATGGGGAAAGTTCAAGGAGGACACGTGCTCAGGAAGCTGGCTGCGCTCACAGTGCTCGCCGTGGCGTTCGCCGTCGCGCCGTCGACGCCCGCGAACGCCGACGACTACACGGTGAAGATCCCGACCGTCACCCGGATCCAGGTGATCACGGCCGTGCCGGGCGAGCCGATCGTGCTGGAGGTCAGCGCGAGCGCCAACTACCCGACCCCGCCCGCCGGCGACATCGCGGTCACCGTCTCCGCCAGCGGCAGCGCCGCGCGGGGCGCCCAGGCCGTCGTCGCGAAGCCGGTCTTCACCACGACCGTCCACTTCGTGGACAAGCCGATCCGGGTCACCGGCCCTCGCCTGCCGAAGGGCCCCTACCTGGCCCGCGCCGACCTCTCCCCGGACAACGCCGACCTCTTCCTGCCGTCCTCCGACACCACCCGCTTCCGGATCGGTGCCGACGGCGGCGGCGACAACGGCGGCGGTCTGCCCAACACCGGCGGCCCCGACCTGATGTGGCTGATCCTCGGCGGAGGCCTGGTCGTCGCCGGCGCCGGCGGGGTCGGCTACGGCCGCCGTCGCACCGACGCCGCTGCCTGACCGAGCACACGAACGACGCACGTCGGCCGCCCCCTCGGGGCGGCCGACCTGCTTTCCACCCACCGGGGACCCCGCCGGCGCAGCTCGTCCGTCCGGGCACCGCAGGCGTCGGACGGCTGTCCCGCGCGGCGATGTCGGGGTGCCGTCGGCGTCTGCGCAAGGTCCGGCTCGGGTGCGTGAGAGGCGCCGACGGCGAGGTCCCCGCTCCGAGCCGCGCGGGACAGCCGGGAGGCGCCGGAGGTGCCCGGACGGACGAACCCCGCCCGCGGGATCCCGCCCCCGCGGCAGCGGAAGGCTACGGACCGAACCAGGACGTGCTGCGGGCCATGCCCAGGGCGCGGGCCGGTCCGCGCCAGTTCGCCTGCATGTGCAGCCACGGCCGGGCGAACCAGAGGAAGCCGTCGACGTGGCGCTTCGCGGCCCGGGTCGCCTCCGGGGACAGGCCCCACCGGGGATCCCCGACGCGCGAGGTCGGCGGGATGCCGAGGGTCACGCAGCCGCGACGGTCCGAGGTCGACCCGCACACCCGGGCGTTGTCGTTGACAGGCCCCTCGGCGTCGACCTCCGGCCAGGTCATCCCGTTGCCGTTCTGGGCCGTGTCGATGACGAAGTGGACGCCCTTGACCCCTCGGTCCCGGAGGATCTCCACCAGCTCGGTGCCGTAGGCGACGCTCTCCTCGGTGCCGACGTAGTGGGTGGCGTTGAGGGCGAAGCCGCGGGCGTCCTCGATGCCGTTGGCGAGCAGGAGGTCCGCGGCCTGGGACGGCCGCGGCACGCCCACCTGCGGTGTGCTGCTCCAGTCCGCCGCGCCGGCGTCGAGGTAGACGCTGGTGTTCGGCTGTGCCGAGAACGCTTTGACGGCGTGCTTGACGAGCGAGCTGGTCACCGCGCGGTTCGAGCACCACCAGAACGGCAGGTCCGGCTGCAGGATGACGGCGGTGTGCTGGCGGCCGAGGGCGCGGGCGGCGTTGGTGATCCAGCGGCGGTAGGAGTCCTGGGCGGCGGGGGAGGGGCCGCGGTTGCACACGGCGTGCTCCCAGGGGTCCATCCGGAAGATCGCGAGCTGCACGAGCACCTTGGGGTCGCCACCGGAGGCGTTCTCGACGTACTCCTTCACCACGGAGCCGATCCGCTCCGGCGACCCGCTCCAGTCACCGAGCCACAGCGACTTCGGGCGCAGCGCGATCCTGCTCAGCAGCTGCTTGTCGTTCCCGCCCGCGGCCTGGTACGCCGTCCACGTCTGCTCGAGCCCGCCCTGGTAGACGCCCCAACGCCGCTCGGCGAGCGGGTTCTTCAGGTTCTGCAGGTGCGCCGGCTGGGCCTTCTCCCAGACCTCCTTGTCCTTGACGTACGGGCGCTGGGTGCGCTGGACGTGGGGGATCGCGGTCTTCGGCTGCTCCGCCGCGGGCGGCGCGGGCTCGGCCTCGGCCTCGGGGGTGGCTGTGGTCGTCGGAGCCGTCGTCGGTACGGCGGCCGCCGGCTCCGCCGGGACCGGCTCCTGCTCGCTGCACCCGGCCAGGGCCACGGTCGCGACCAGGGCGACGAGGGACGCGAGGGCACGACGGGCGGGGAGTCGAGAGGTCGGCTGCATCGCGGTCGAGGCTACCCATGCGTCGGGCTCTCCTGCACACGCGAAGGTGCAACGGGGTACGCCCCGAAGTCGCGACCGGCCTAGACTGGAACTCGTTCCTGCTCCTCGTCCCCGGAGGTCCCGATGCCCTCGCTGCGCTGCCCCTGCGACACCACCCTGCGCGCCGACACCGACGACGAGCTGGTCGAGAAGGTGCAGGAGCACCTCGCGGCCGAGCATCCGGGTCGGGAGTACAGCCGCGAGGAGATCCTCTTCATGGCGATGTGAGCCCTCGGCTCACCGCCCGTCACCCGATCCTGGGCAGTTCGCTGGCCCTGCCGGTGAACCGCGGCGTGCGCTTCTCCAGGAACGCCGCGACGCCCTCCTTGCCGTCGGCGACGGACGTCCAGAACATCGCCAGCGAGTCGGTGAGGTGCGCCTCGAGCGGCTCCGCGGCGGCGCTGTTGCGGTAGAGCAGCTGCTTGGCCAGGCCGAGGGCGACGGGGGAGCGGTCCGTGACGAACGACCGGGCCAGGTCGTACGCCGCCGGCAGCAGCTCGTCGGGCTCGTGCAGGCTGCGCACCAGCCGGCCGGCGTGCGCCTGGTCGGCGGTGAGGATGTCGGCGGAGTAGACCCACTCCAGCGCCTGCTGGATGCCGACGATCCGCGGCAGGAACCACGACGAGCAGGCCTCGGGGACGATCCCGAGCCGGCCGAACACGAACCCGATCCGCGCCTTCGTGGACGCCAGCCGGATGTCCATGGCCAGCGTCATGGTGGCGCCGATGCCGACCGCAGGGCCGTTGATCGCGGCGATCACCGGCTTGGGCAGGGCGTGGATCGCGAGGGTGACCTTGCCGCCGGTGTCGCGGACGCCGTCGGCGTACGGCGGCTCGTCGTACGCCGCCCGGAACTCCTCGGGCGTGGGCGAGAGCGTCTCGTCGAGCCCGAACACGTTGCCGTCGGCGGACAGGTCCATGCCCGCGCAGAACGCGCGCCCGGCGCCGGTCACCACGACCGCGCGCACGGCGTCGTCGCGGGCGTCGGTGAGGAAGACCTGCAGCAGTTCCTCGGCCATGGTGAGGTCGAAGGCGTTGAGGGCGTCGGGCCGGTCGAGCGTCAGGGTGGCGATGCCGTCGTCGTCGACCTGCCAGGTCAGGGTCTCGTACACAGGGGTCCTCCGTGGTTGGGGTGCGGGATCGGCCGGGATCAGCCGTCGACGCCGGCGAGGCCGGTGGCCGTGCACAGGTCGTCGGTGATGTCGCCGGTCCGGTCCGCGGCGATGTGGCCGAAGAGCTGCTGGGCGCGCTGGGTGTCCCAGGTGGTGTCGGCCCGGGCCAGCGGCACGGTGCACGACTTCCTCACCTTGGTCATCGCCAGCGCCCAGCGGCCGGCGTCGACCGGGCCGGTGGTCTCGCCGAAGCGGAAGAAGTCGGGGACCGCGCCGTTGAGCCGCCACCAGCGGATCGGGTTGAGCACCGACCAGGGGGAGAGCACCTTGTCGCCGACGGCGGCGATCACCTCGCGCTGCTGCTGGACCCGGGCGAGGTCGGAGATCGGGCTGTACTTGCGGGCCCGCGCGTAGGCCAGCGCGGTCGCGCCGTCCACCTCCTGGCAGCCCTTCTTGACGTTGAGCCCGGAGTCCTTGTCCTTGATCCGCTGCTTCGGGCAGATCTCGATGCCGCCGACCGCGTCCACGACGCCGACGAGCCCGCCGAAGCCGATCTCGACGTACTGGTCGATCCGCAGCCCGGTGGCCTGCTCCAGGGTCTGGGTGAGCAGCGGCGTACCGCCCTTGGCGTAGGCCGAGTTGACCTTGCCGACCCCGAAGCCCGGGATGTCGAGCGGCGAGTCGCGCGGGATCGAGACCAGCGTCGTCGGCCCGGCGCCGGTGTGCAGCAGCAGGATCGTGTCGGTGAGCTCGGAGGCCGCGTCGCCGGTGTGCAGCCGCTCGCGCTCCTCGGCCGAGAGACCGGCGCGCGAGTCGCTGCCGACGAGGAGGTACGTCGTGCCGGGCTGCTCCGGCGGGCGGTCGGCCGAGGGCTCGAAGTCGACCTTGCCGACCCGGTTCCACGCGATGAGCGGGACGGCGACGAGGAAGACCAGCCACAGCACGAGGAGCAGCAGCACCAGGCGCACGTAGGTGCGCGGTCGCGACCAGCGACTGCGCCGGGGCGGACGGCCGGACGGCTCCGGGGCGGTGTCGTACCGCTGGGCGGGCGGCAGCCGCGGGGGCGCCGCGGGCGGCTGGGCGGCCGGACGCCGCTGGACCGGGATCCGGCGCGTGGGCTCGGGGTCCGATCCGCCTTGGGGCGGGCCGTAGACCCAGTCGAACTCCTCGTCGTCCCCTGCCATGGGCAGGACGCTACCGTCAGGGCGTGACAGAGATCGTCGCGGCACGCACAGCGTCCTACTCCCGCATCGAGCTGGCGTCGGTGACCTCGCGGGCCCAGGCCAACCTGCTCGGCAACATCCACGGCGGCGAGATCGTCAAGCTCGCCGACTCCGCCGCCGGCGTCGTCGCCCAGCGGCACAGCGGCGGGCCGGCCGTCACCGCCGCCCTCGACGAGATGGCCTTCCTGGAGCCGGTCCGGGTCGGCGACATCGTCCGCACCTACGCCCAGGTCAACTGGGTCGGCAGCTCGTCGATGGAGATCGGGGTGCGGATCGAGACCCAGCCGTGGGACGCGGCGACCGAGCTGCGGCACGTCGGCTCGGCGTACTTCGTGTTCGTCGCGATCGACGGCGCGGGCGCGGCGCGGGCCGTGCCGGCGCTGGAGCCGGAGACCGAGGAGGACCGCCGGCGGATGCGCGAGGCGGAGATCCGCCGGGCGCACCGGCTGGCCCGGCGCCGCGACATCGAGGCCGGCCGGGTCACCGGCTGACGGCCCGGCCGACCTCGGCGATCGCCTCGGCCACGGCGTCGACCGCGGCCGGCCGCGGGGGAGCGCCGTACGTCGAGAGCTGCACCCGGCGGTGGGCGTCCAGCGGTCGTCGTACGACGTCGCGGTGCTGGTGCGCGCGCAGCGCCAGGCCCGGCAGCACCGTCACGCCGAGGCCGCTCGCGACGAGCGACTGCACCGCGACGTAGTCGTCGCTGGCGAAGGCGATGGCGGGGGTGAACCCGGCCTCCGCGCACAGGGTGAGCAGCTCGCGCCGGCAGCGCTCGCAGCCGGTGATCCAGCCGGACGAGGCGTAGCCGCCGAGGTCGACCGGGCCCGCCGGCGGGGCGGCGGAGGCCGGGGTGACCAGGTGGAGCGGGTCGTCGAAGACGGGCACGGAGGTGATCTGCTCCGGCTCGGGCTGGTCGGGATAGGCGAAGGTGAGGGCGAGGTCGATCTCGCCGGCGCGGAGCAGCTCGTGGGCCTCGGGCGGCTCGGCCTCGACCAGGTCGAGCCGGATGCCGGGGTGCCGCTCAGCCAGGAGAGCGAGGGCGTCGGGCACGAGCGTCGCCGCGCCCGACGGGAAGGCCGCGAGCCGGACCCGCCCCGACTGCAGGCTGGTCGCGGCTGCGAGCTCGGCCTCCGCGCGGGCGAGCAGGCCGAGGATCTCCTCCCCGCGGCGCGCGAGCCGCTCGCCCTCGGGCGTCAGCCGGACGCCCCGGCCCACCCGCTGGAGCAGCACGCTGCCGGTCTCGGCCTCCAGCCGGCGCAGGTGGTGGGAGATGGTCGGCTGGCCGTAGTGCAGCTGGGCCGCGGCGCCCGACACCGAGCCGGTGCGGTGCACCGCCACCAGGGCCTCGAGGCGGCGGAGGTCGATCATCCGTCCATGATAGATCGATGGTGTCGATCGGAAAGCACGAAAGGAACTATTGGACCGATGGGTGGGTAACCCGGGACCATGGAGCCATGGCCCGCCCCGACCCGATCGAGCTGACGTACGACGGCGTCCTCGCCGCCGCCGAGGTCGTGGGCCGGGAGCTGCCGACGACGCCCCTGCAGGCGCACCCGCTGCTCGACCAGGCGCTGGGCCGCCCGGTCCTGGTCAAGCACGAGAACGTGCTGCCCACCGGCGCCTTCAAGGTCCGCGGCGGCGTCCACCTCGCCGCGCGGCTGAGCGACGCCGAGCGCGCGCACGGCCTGGTCACCTGCTCCACCGGCAACCACGCCCAGTCGGTGGCGTACGGCGCCCGGCTGGCCGGCGTACCCGCGACGATCGTGATGCCGGCGAGCGCGCCCGCGGCCAAGCGGGACGCGGTGCGCGCGCTGGGCGCCGAGGTGGTCCTGGTCGGCGCCAGCCTGGGGGAGGCCGCCGAGCACGCCCGGGCGCGGGCGGCGGAGTCCGGGGCGTCGTTCGTCTGCCCGACGGACCCGCGGATCGTGCTGGGCCACGCGACGGCGTACCTCGAGCTCTTCAGGCAGGCGCCGGACCTGCACACGCTGTTCGTGCCGGTCGGCAGCGGCACCGGCGCCGCGGGCGCCTGCCTGGTGCGCGACGCGCTCGCGCCGGACTGCCGGGTCGTCGGCGTGCAGTCGGACGCCGCGCCGGCCGGGTGGCGGTCGTGGCGCAGCGGCACCATCGAGACCGCGCCCGCGACGACCCGGGCCGCCGGGCTGGCGACGACCACGGGCTACCCGCGGACCCAGGCGGTGCTCCGCGACCGGCTCGACGACTTCGTGCTGGTCGACGACGACGCGATCGACGCGGCCGCCCGGCTGCTCGCGACCTGTGCGCACACGCTGGCCGAGGGCGCGGGCGCCGCGTCGCTGGCCGGTGCCGTCGCCGCGTCGTACGACGCACCGGTCGCGGGTCCGGTGGCGGTGGTCTGCACCGGCGGCAACGCCTCCGCCGACGAGATCGCCCGGCTCGCCGGGTCGGTCGCCGCGGCCTGAGCCGCCGAGGGTGGGTGGTCGCGGCGCGTCGCGACCGGAGTGACGCGTGGGACTGGTGATACTGGGCGGGTGCCTCAGACCGGAGCCATCGACGCGCGCATCGCCGTCGACGAACGCGCCGCTCGCGTGCGCTTCCGCCGGGCCCTGACCCTGATGGCGTTCACCCTGGTCGTGCCCGGCTCCGCGCAGCTCGTCGCCGGGAACCGGGCGATCGGCCGGCTCGCCGTCCGCGTCTGGCTGGCCTCGCTCGGCACGCTGCTCGTCGTCGGCGCCTGGAGCTGGCTCGACAACGGCTTCGCGCTCGGCCTGGCGTTCAGCCCGACCGTGATGCTGGTGGTGCGGCTCTACCTGATCGCCGGTGCGATCGGCTGGGCCGCGCTCTTCGTCGACGCCTGGCGGATCGGCCAGCCGCTCAGCCTGCGGCTCCCGCACCGGCGCGCGGTCGTCGGCGTCAACGGCATCCTCTGCTTCTCCGTCGCCGGCACCCTGCTCTTCGGCGCCCACCTCGCCGCCGCCCAGCGCGAGTGGCTGACCATGTTCGCCGACGGCGACCTCGGCAGCTCCCACGACGGCCGCTACAACATCCTGCTCATCGGCGGCGACTCCGGCGCGGACCGCTGGGGCCTGCGCACCGACTCGATGACCGTCGCCTCCGTCGACGAGAAGACCGGCCAGACCGTCATGATCGGCCTGCCCCGCAACATGCAGAACTTCCCGTTCCGCAAGGGCAGCGTCATGGACGAGCAGTTCCCCAAGGGCTTCGACTGCGACGGCTGCTACCTCAACGGCGTGAGCACCTGGGCCGGCGACCACACCGACCTCTTCGGGGACTCCGAGAACCCCGGGATCGACGCCACCGTGATGGCGATCGAGGGCATCACCGGCCTCGACATCAACTACTGGGTGATGGTCAACATGCGCGGCTTCGAGCGCCTGGTCAACGCCTTCGGCGGGGTCACGCTCAACGTCCGCCAGCGGATCCCGGTCGGCGGCCTCGGCAAGGACGTCACCGGCTACATCGAGCCCGGCGAGCGCAAGCTCGACGGCCACGACGCGCTCTGGTACGCCCGCGCTCGCGAGGGCTCCGACGACTACTCGCGGATGGCCCGCCAGAAGTGTGTGTTCTCGGCGCTGGTCTCCCAGGTCAGCCCCGCGCAGGCGCTGACCAACTTCCAGGAGATCGCCCAGGCCTCCAGCGCGATGATCAAGACCGACATCCCCGGCGGCGCCCTCAGCGACTTCGTCGAGCTCGCCCTGCGCGCCCGGACCCAGAAGATCTCCTCCATCTCCCTCGTCCCGCCGCGGATCGACACCGCCCGCCCCGACATCGACCTCATCCACCAGATGGTCGACGACGCCCTCGACAAGGCCAGCGGCCGCCCCCGCAGCAGGAGAAGAAGGCGCCGAAGCGCGAGCAGGCCGAGAAGCCCGCCGAGGCGGCCACCGAGCAGCAGTCCGACGAGCAGCCCGCCACCGTCACCGGCGGATCGCTCGGCTCCCGCAACGACGGGTACGTCGCCAACGAGACCGACGACGTCGCCGCCGCCTGCTGATCACTGGCGCGAGCGTGTCGCAGATCGTGCTCGCCGCACGGGGCCTCGCTCCGCTCGCCCCGCGGGCTTCACACGATGCGGCTGCGCCGCCGTGCGACACGCTGCCGCGCGCGCAGTCGACGTAGGCGTCGCTCAAGGCCACCTGGCGGTCAGACGCAAGATCGCAGATCGTGCTCGCCGCACGGGGCCTCGCTCCGCTCGCCCCGCGGGCTTCACACGATGCGGCTGCGCCGCCGTGCGACACGCTGCCGCGCGCGCAGTCGACGTAGGCGTCGCTCAAGGCCACCTGGCGGTCAGACGCAAGATCGCAGATCGTGCTCGCCGCACGGGGCCTCGCTCCGCTCGCCCCGCGGGCTTCACACGATGCGGCTGCGCCGCCGTGTCAGAGAGGCAGCGCGGCCACCACGGCGTCGTACGTCGCCCGGTCGGGCGCCGCGACGATGCCGCCGGCCAGCGCCTGCGGCTGGAGCGGGGTGCCGTCGTGCTGGCCGATCGTGCCGCCTGCCTCGGTGAGGATCAGCCCGCCGGGCAGGTGGTCCCAGGGCATGCTGCGGCTGTAGAGGAGCGCGCGGGCGTCGCCGGCGACCAGGTGGGGGTAGTCGACGCCGCAGCAGGCCCAGGTGAGCTCGAGCGTGCCGAGGCCGCCGAGCTCGCGGCCGACCCACGCCCGCCGGGCGGTGCGGAAGGGCGTGTCCGCGCCCGGGCCGGCGACGGTCAGCCGCTCGCCGTTGCGCCAGGCGCCGGCACCCCGCTCGGCGACGTACGACGTCGCGTGCTGGGGCTGCCAGATCCATCCGCGGGTCACCTCGCCGCCGCGGACCTCGGCCACCATGACGGCGTGGTCGGGTGAGCCGTTGACGAAGTTCTTGGTGCCGTCGACCGGGTCGACGGTGAAGGCGTGCTCGGCGGTCGCGAACCGGTCGAGCAGGGCCGGGTCGCCCGCCATCGCCTCCTCGCCGAGCACGAGCGCGTCGGGGTAGGCGGCCTGCAGCGCGGCGGTGATGAGCGCCTCGGACTCGTGGTCGGCCACGGTCACGAGGTCGCCGGGGTTCTTCTCCGCGACCTGCTCGTCGGAGAGCGTGCGGAACCGGGGGTTGATCACCTCCGCCGCCACGTCCTGCAGGAGCGTCAGCACAGCCGCGGTGTCCACGGCGCCCACGTTAGTGGGGGCGGGACAGCGTCCGTCATGCTGGGGCCCATGCGCTTCACCGAGCACGAGCTGACCGCAGCACTCGCCGGCGCGGCCAAGACCGTGCTGGCCGCGGACCGCCGCCTGCGCAAGCGTGGCGTCGACGCCGACACCGCGTGGGAGCGGATGGACCGCTACCAGCGCTTCAAGGTCCTCGACGCGCTCGGCGACCAGGTGCTCCCCGTCCTCGTCGCCCTCCCCGACGTCGACGTGGCGCCCGGCACCCGTCCGACGTACGACGACGCGCAGGTCGCCGAGGTCGTGACCGGTCTCGTGGGCCAGCGCCGAGGGCGGTTGCGGCGCGCGGTCGAGGTCAAGGCGCGCACCGCGCTGGTCCAGGCCGCGCTGGCCGCCGTCCCGCCCCGGCTGGACCCGGACGCGCTGTTGCGTCCGGACGAGTCCTGACCGGGCGCTGGCAAACTGCTCAGAGCGCGGTCTGGAGCTCGCGCAGTGCTTCGGTCGGGAAATCGTGAAGGACCCACTTCTTCCCATAGCCCACTTCGCCGTGCTGGTCCAGGACCGCCTGCGTGCCCGCCGCGATGGCCTGGCAGAAGGATCGCAGATCGCAGGTGGCGGTCAGCCGGACCTTGCCGCGCTCGTCCGGGAGGCGGTTCCAGTCGCTGTCGAACCAGAGCACGCGGACGTCGACCTGGGCGCCCCGTGCCTGCAGCACCCAGCGGAACTCGCCGGGCTCCTCGGCCCAGGACACGCGGACCTCTGCTGCTCCGCGGGCCAGAGCGAGGGTCGCTCGGACCAGATCGCCCAAGGCGTCGTCCAGGTCGGACGCGGTGAGTGACGCCACGACAGGTCCGATCGCCAGTCGTGCCTCGCTCCATCCGATGCCGGTCAGCCGGTACTCGAACTCGACCGGACTCATGGTCGTCCGGCCGCACAAGCGAGGTGCCCGCTGGCGACGCCGGCGTGGGGGAGCGGACGGTCAGGGGGCATCCACCGAGCGTAGGGGGCGGTGGCGTCCGGCGACACGGGTTTCGGCGCGTGCCCAGTAGGGTGACAGCCGTGCGTGTGCAGGCCGTCGTGGTGACCTACAACCGGCTGGCGATGCTGCAGCGCCTCGTCCCGCGGCTGCAGGAGATCGCCGGCCTGGAGCGGATCCTGGTCGTCGACAACGCCTCGACCGACGGCACGGGGGAGTGGCTGGCTGCGGTGGCCGACCCGCGGGTCCGCCACGAGACGCTCGCGACGAACACCGGCGGTGCCGGCGGCTTCCACCACGGCCTCGGGTGGGCGGTGCGCGAGGGCGCCGACCTGGTCTGGCTGATGGACGACGACGGCCTGCCCGCCCCCGACTGCCTCGACCTGCTCCTGCAGCGGCAACAGCGCGACGGCCTGGAGTTCTGCGGGCCCGCGGTGCTCGCCGAGCAGGACCCCGCCCGGCTGTGCTTCCCGATCCGGCTGCCCGGCGGCACGCGCGTCGTCCACGAGATGGCCGCGGTCGAGGCGGCCGCGCAGGACGGGCTGATCGACGACGTCGTGATCCCGTTCAACGGCGTGCTCGTCACCCGGGGGCTGGTGGAGCGGATCGGGCTGCCGCGCGAGGAGTTCTTCATCTGGGGCGACGACGTGGAGTACCTGTGGCGCGCCCAGCGGGCCGGTGCCCGGATCGCCACCGTCGTCGACGCCCACTTCCTCCACCCGGCCACCGACGACCTCGGCACGCCGATGATGCGCGGGCGCACGACGTACAACCACACCCCGAGCGACCTCAAGCACTACTGCATGGCCCGCAACAACACGCTCAACCTGCGCGACTACCGCGGCTGGCCGTTTGTGCTGCTGTTCTGGCTGAAGACCGTGTGGTTCTACCTGTTCACGCGACCGCAGCCGGCCCGGATCCCGCTCAGCGCCCGCGCCGCCGCCGCCGGCCTCCGGGGCGACTTCGCCGGCCACCGGAGGTACCTGCGATGACCGAGCGGGTCGCGGTCGTCGTCGTCACCTACAACCGCGCCGACCTGCTGGAGCGGATGCTCGCCGGGCTCGGCGCGCTCGACCGCGCTCCCGACGCGGTGTTCGTCGTCAACAACGCCAGCACCGACCACACCCGCGAGGTGCTCGGGCGCAGCACGCTCCCCGGCCTGGTCCCGATCCACACCGCCGACAACCTCGGGGGAGCGGGCGGCTTCCGGCTCGGGCTGCAGACGGCCTACGAGCAAGGGTACGACGTCATGTGGCTCATGGACGACGACGTGGTCCCGGCCCCCGACTGCCTGACCCGGCTGCTCGAGGTCGACGGGTCGTGCCTGATCGCGGTCCGGGAGGATCGCACCGGCGCGCTCGTCGAGAAGGCCGCGATCCGCTTCGACCTGCGCAACCCGCTGGCGATCCGGCCCAAGACGGCCAGCGTCGACTCGACGTACCCGAGCCGGGCGGCGATGCCCGCGACGGTCGAGGTCGAGAACGTCGCCTTCGAGGGCTTCCTCGTCCGGCGCGAGGTGATCGACCGGATCGGCCTGCCGGACGCGTCGTACTTCATCTTCTACGACGACGTGGACTTCGCGATCCGCGCCCGCCGGGCCGGCTTCCCGATCCGCGCGGTGCGCGACGCGGTGCTGGTGCGCCAGCTCGACTTCGACCAGCAGCACGACCTCGCCGGCTGGAAGGGGTACTACATGTACCGCAACCTGTTCGCCGTGCACTTCCGGTACGGCGAGAACCCGCTCGCGCGGCTCAAGCCGGTGCTGGTCGCGCTGGTGGTGGTCCTGCTCAGTCCGCTGCGGGGTGGTCGGGCAGAGGCGCGGAACGTGACGCGAGCGCTTCGGGATGCGCGCCGGATGCGGGTGCCACCGGCGCGGTGACCGGATCGGGCACCAGTCGGGCGCGCAGGCCGACCCGGTTGCCGGTGGCGATCCCGGCGATCCAGACCGCGAAGGCGCCCAGCGCGGCGCCGGCGATGACGTCGATGAAGAAGTGCCAGCCCAGGTAGACCGTCGCGAGCGAGGTCAGGCCGAGGAACACCCACGAGCTGACCCGCACCCAGCGGGGCAGCCGGATCAGCTCCACGATGAGGCAGATCGTCATCATGATGCCGACGTGCAGGGAGGCGAAGGCCGCGATCGTCTGCAGGGTCCCGGCGCCGACGGGATCGGCCAGGACCGCGACCCGGTCGCCCCACATGCTCTCCTGCAGCCTGCTGACGTAGGTCTCGGGGAGCGCGGCGAAGGCGCTGCTGTGGGAGTAGATCGGGCCGACCGTCGGGACCAGCACGTAGAGGACCGCGCCGAGCGCCCAGTCGACGGCGACGGCCGTGACGTACCACTCACCGGCGCGGGTGTGCCGGGTCCAGACCAGGGCGATCGCGATGCTCACCGGCACCAGCGCGATCCAGACGATGTAGACGGCGGAGAAGAAGTGGGCGGCCAGGCCGGTGCCGAACCAGGCGTGCAGCACGGCGGCCGGGTCGTGGCCGGCGAAGAGGAACTTGTCGAGGTCGGCCAGCGGGTCGTCGTAGATCTTCTCGTGCACGAACGGCGCCATGCTCTTCACGTTGCGGAAGGCGGCGTAGCACAGGTACCAGGCGATGACGCCGTTGAGCGCGAACTTCCAGTGCGACAGCGGCCAGCGCTCCCGCAGCACGGTGCGGAAGGTGTCGCGGACCCGGCGCGCCCAGCCCGCGCCGGGGCGGCCGGCGCCGAGGAACGTGCGGGGGACGACGTCGAGGGCGATCGCGCCGAGGACGATCGCGGGGAACCGGATGTAGCCCGGGATCAGGCTGTCCGGGTCCTGGATCGGGATCGCCTCGAGCCGCGAGAAGACGATGGTGAGGACGGCCAGCCCGAGACCGGCGAGCCAGGCGAGGGCGAACGATGGCGCGCCGCGTCCGGCCGTCTGGTGGGTATACACCAGAACAGGATATTCGTCACGTCCACCCGCTGGTGAACGGGGCGCGACCGCGCGTTGCGAATGTGGAAGGTCAGGGAACATCCGTAAACTGACCGATCGTGCCTCTCACCTCGTCGAACCCCGACCTCCCGGATCTGGTCGTCGTCGGCTCCGGCTTCTTCGGCCTGACGGTCGCGGAGCGCTGCGCCGCCGACCTCGGCCTGCGGGTCCTGGTCATCGAGCGCCGGTCCCACCTGGGCGGCAACGCCTACAGCGAGCCCGAGCCCGAGACCGGGATCGAGGTGCACAAGTACGGCGCCCACCTGTTCCACACCAGCAACGAGCGGGTGTGGGAGTACGTCAACAGGTTCACCTCCTTCACCGGCTACCAGCACCGGGTCTACAGCACCCACGACGGGCAGGTGTACCCGCTGCCGATCAACCTCGGCACGATCAACCAGTTCTTCGACGCCGCCTACACCCCCGCGCAGGCGCGCGAGCTGATCAAGGAGCAGGCCGCCGAGCTGGGCGGGAAGGAGCCGGAGAACTTCGTCGAGAAGGGCGTCTCCCTCATCGGCCGCCCGCTCTACGAGGCGTTCATCGCCCACTACACGGCGAAGCAGTGGCAGACCGCGCCCGAGGAGCTCTCGGCCGACATCATCAGCCGGCTGCCGGTGCGCTACACCTACGACAACCGCTACTTCAACGACACCTACGAGGGCCTGCCCACCGACGGGTACGCAGCGTGGCTGGCGAGGATGGCCGACCACCCCAAGATCGAGGTCGTCCTCGACACCGACTTCCGCAGCCCCGGCGTCGCGGAGCGCTACAAGGGCAAGGTCCCGATCGTCTACACCGGCCCGGTCGACGAGTACTTCGACAACTGCGAGGGGCGCCTGTCGTGGCGCACCGTCGACCTGGTGCCCGAGGTGCTCGAGGTCGACGACTTCCAGGGCTGCTCGGTCATGAACTACCCCGACCCGGACGTGCCGTTCACCCGGATCCACGAGTTCAAGCACTTCCACCCCGAGCGCAGCTACCCGGAGGGCAGGACGGTGATCGTGCGCGAGTACAGCCGGTTCGCGGAGGACACCGACGAGCCGTACTACCCGGTCAACACCGCCGAGGACCGCGAGAAGCTGCTCAAGTACCGCGACCTGGCGGAGCGCGAGCCGATGGTCCTGTTCGGGGGCCGTCTCGGCACCTACAAGTATCTCGACATGCACATGGCGATCGCGTCCGCGCTGTCCCTGTACGACAACCGGCTCAAGCCCCACTTCGCCGAGGGTGCCGAGCTCAAGAGCGGCGGTGTCGACGCATGAGCAGCACCACCGAGGCGGCCACCGTGCAGCGGCTGCTCCAGCGCCAGATCCTGCCGCTGGACACCGATCCCGACGTCCTGCCGCTCTACCTCGACTGCGAGGAGCCGAACCTCGACGAGGACAAGTACGTCGTCGGCGGCAACCGCGGCGCCAGGGAGCTCAACGCCACGGCCATCCGGCAGAAGACCTCGACCGGGCGCACGATCCGTCCCGACCAGGTGCTGTCCCGGACCGCGGTGATGATCCCGTCGGGCGAGAAGCTGTCCTTCGGCACCTACTTCAACGGCTTCCCGGCCGGCTACTGGCGCCGGTGGAGCGTCGTACGGTCCGTGAGGCTGACCGTGACGGTGCGCGGCTCGGGCGCGACCCTGATCGTCAACAAGTCGATGGCCAACGGCCGGCAGCAGAAGGTCGCCAGCGAGGTCACCGAGGCCGAGGGGCCGACGACGCTCACCTTCGACCTCACGCTCGGCCCGTTCATCGACGGGGGCTGGTACTGGTACGACGTCGTAGCCGGCCACGGCGACGTCACCGTGGAGTCCGCCGAGTGGACCGCCGAGGTGCCGGCCGACCGCGCCGAGCACGGCACCGTCGACCTGGCCATCACGACCATGAACCGGCCCGACTTCTGCGCCCAGCTGCTGGGCCAGCTCGGCACGCCCGAGCTGCTGCCCTATCTCGACACCGTCTTCGTGATGGAGCAGGGCAACCAGCTGGTCCGCGACAGCGAGTACTTCCCGAGCGCCGAGGAGGGTCTCGGCGGTCGGCTGCGGGTGCTCCAGCAGGGCAACCTCGGCGGCTCCGGCGGCTACGCCCGCGGGCAGCTCGAGTCGGTCCGCAAGGGGACGGCGACGTACGCGATGATGATGGACGACGACGTCGTCTGCGAGCCCGAGGGCATCATCCGCGCGGTCACCTTCGGCGACCTGGCCCGGCGGCCCACGATCGTCGGCGGCCACATGTTCAGCCTCTACGCCAAGAGCCGGCTGCACAGCTTCGGCGAGATCGTCCAGCCCTACCGGTTCTGGTGGATGTCGCCCAAGGACGGCTACCAGGACTGGGACTTCGGCGCCCGCAACCTGCGCTCGGCGCGGTGGCTGCACAAGCGGCAGGACGTCGACTTCAACGGCTGGTTCATGTGCATGATCCCGCGCCGGGTGCTCGAGGACATCGGGCTCTCGCTGCCGCTGTTCATCAAGTGGGACGACTCCGAGTACGGCCTGCGGGCCCGCGCGGCCGGCGTACCCACAGTGACCTTCCCGGGTGCCGCGGTCTGGCACGTGCCGTGGACCGACAAGAACGACGCCCTCGACTGGCAGGCCTACTTCCACCAGCGCAACCGGTTCGTCGCGGCCCTGCTGCACTCCGGCTACCCGCGCGGCGGCGGGCTGTTGCACGAGAGCTTCGCCTTCGACCTGGCCCACCTGGTCTCCATGCAGTACTCCACCGTGGAGCTGCGGATCCAGGCCCTCGAGGACGTCCTCGCCGGCCCGCAGGGGCTGCACGAGATGCTCCCCACCCGCCTCGGCGAGGTCAACGCGTTCCGCAAGCAGTTCACCGACGCCCAGCTGCACGCCGACGCCGACGACTTCCCGCCGGTACGCCGCGAGAAGCCGCCGCGCAAGGGCAAGGACCTCAGCGACGTCCCCGGCCGGCTGTCCAAGCTGGTCACCGCCGGGCTCGCGCCGATCCGCCAGCTCAAGCGGCCGCGCGACCTCTCCCGGGAGTTCCCCGAGGTGGAGATCCGGGCGATGGACGCCAAGTGGTACCGCATCGCGAGCTTCGACTCCGCCGTCGTCTCGATGAACGACGGCACGTCCGCCGCGCTCTACCAGCGCGACCGCGACCGCTACAAGGCGCTGGTGCGTCGTACCATCCAGCTCCACAACCGCTTCCGGCGCGACTGGGACGAGATCGCCGCGCAGTACCGTGCGGCGCTCGGCGACATCACCTCGCCGGAGACCTGGGAGAAGACCTTCGCCCCGTGGACGGAGGGGGAGAGCCGATGACCGCGACCCTTCCCGACGAGTCCGAGCTCCCGCCGCTGCGGCCGCCCTCCGCGGACAACGGCCTGGTCGGCGTCTTCCGGCGACGGTATCTGCTCAAGCTCCTCGTGCGCCGCGAGATCAGCGCGCGCTACCAGGGCTCGTTCCTGGGCCTGCTCTGGTCCTACATCAACCCCCTGAGCCAGTTCTTCATCTACTACGCCGTCGTGGGATTGATCTTCAACCTGCACGACAACATCCCGAACTTCGCCATCCACCTGTACGCCGGGCTGACCCTCGTCCACTTCTTCACCGAGACCTTCGGGCGGGCACCCGCTCGATCGTGCGCAACCGTGCTCTCGTCGTGAAGATGGCGATGCCCCGCGAGATGTTCCCCGTCGCCACCATGCTGGTGTCGCTCTACCACGTCGGGCCGCAGCTCGTGATCCTGCTCGTCGCCTCCGTGCTGACGGGGTGGACGCCCGACCCGACCGGCATGGTCGCGCTGGTGCTGGCCCTGCTCATCATCGCCGTGCTCGGCCTGTCGGGAGCGCTCTTCTTCAGCGCCGCCAACGTGTTCTTCCGCGACTTCGGCAACATCGTGGGCGTCTTCAACAACTTCGTGCGCTGGGGCGTGCCGATGATGTACTCGTACTCGATGGTCGACGACCGGTTCGGCCGGTTCGCCCAGTACTACCTGCTCAACCCGCTGGCCGACGCCGTGCTGCTCGTCCAGCGTGCCTTCTGGGTCGGGACCGTGCCCGAGGGGCACGAGACCGTCGCGGCGATGCCGGACCACCTCCTGCTCAACGGCGTGGTCATCCTCGGGTTCTCCCTCGTCCTGCTCTGTGTGGCCCAGTTGGTCTTCAGCCGACTCGAGAACAAGATCCCGGAGCGACTCTGACATGGCGACCTCGATCGTGGTGGAGAACGCCACCAAGTACTTCACGCTCCGCTACCACCGGACCTTCAAGGAGGTCGCGGTCGCCAAGGTCAAGGGGCGCAGGACCACCGAGACCTTCCGGGCCATCGACGACGTCTCCTTCACCGTCGAGCAGGGCGAGGCCATCGGCATCATGGGCCTCAACGGCTCCGGCAAGAGCACCCTGCTCAAGATGATCAACGGCGTGATGAAGCCCGACGAGGGCACCATCCTCACCCGGGGCCGGATCGCCGGCCTGATCGCCACCGGCGCCGGCTTCCACAACCAGCTGACCGGCCGCGAGAACCTCTACCTCAACGCCGCGATCCTCGGCATGACCGAGCCCGAGATCCGCCGCAAGTTCGACGAGATCGTCGACTTCGCCGAGCTCGGCTCCACCCTCGACGGACCGGTCGGCCACTACTCCTCCGGCCAGAAGGCCCGGCTCGGCTTCGCGATCGCGATCCACGTCGACTCCGACATCTTCCTGGCCGACGAGGCGCTCGCCGTCGGCGACAAGCCCTTCCGGGTCAAGTGCATGAAGAAGATGCGGCAGATCCGCAAGAGCGGCCGCACCCTCTTCTACGTCAGCCACTCCCCGGACTCCGTGGTCAAGATGTGCAGCCGGGTCCTCGTCCTCGAGAAGGGCCGCCTCGGCTTCGACGGCGACCCCGAGGCCGCCGTCCACTACCTGCACTACGACGAGAACGACGAGCTCGACGACGGCGCCGTCGCCAACGACATCTGACCTCCTCTGGCGGTCTCCTGGCGGCTAGACGCCCCACCCGGCGACCCGGCGCGTCCTGACCCCGGACTTGCGCTGACCCGGCGCAAGTTGACCTTTCGCGCCCGCCGACCCGGCGCAAACTGCCCCGGCTCGCTGCGCTCGCGGGCAGTTTCCGCCGGGTCGGCTACCGCGCTTCGCTGCGCTCGCGCGCCAGAGAAGCTCACGGTGACAAAGTTGATGTTCGTCGGCGTGTCGAGTGGAAATTACACGTTTGTAGTTACTCACCGACTCTTCCCAGGCCCGTGTGACGCATGTGAAAGTTGCTACTCGTGTGACAACTTCCCCGCACACACGTCTGGAGCAGAGCCATGTCGCCGTACCCCACGGAGATCCCCGAACGCACGCACCGAGGCCGGTTCGTGACCCTGTGCCAGCAGGCGCTGGCACTGGCGGTCGTCGTCGCGGTCCTCACCCCTGCGGCCCGTACCGTCACGATGGACGTCCGCCCAGCGGAGCCCGGCGGCGGCGCCGCCCCGGGACCGTGACCCTGCAGGCCGCGACCACGCCGGTGACGGTGCCGACCGGCGAGGTCGACCCGGCCGTCACGGAGTACCCGCTGACCGCGACCTCGAAGGGGGTCAGCGGCCGGCTCACGCTGCGCGGCAGCGTGAAGCCGCTCGCGAACGGCGGTGACGAGGTCATCAGCGACGCGCTGCCGGTGGAGGGCTACGGCACCGTCGGCGTCACGTGGGCGCACGGCAGCGAGGTCGACGAGGACGCCATCAGCGTCTCCGTGCGGACCCGCACGGGCGACGTGTGGAGCGACTGGACGGCCGCGGAGTACCACGACGACCACGCCCCGGACCCCGGCAGCGCCGAGGCCCAGCGCTCGCGCCCCGGCACCGAGGCCGTCCTGGTCGGCGACGTCGACCAGGTCCAGGTGCAGGTCGAGACGACCGCGTCGGCGCCGGAGGACCTGAAGGTCGCCGTCATCGACCCGGGTACGCCGACCGCCACCGCCCAGCAGGGGCCGTCGATCGACACCGGCGCCACCGGCGGAGCGGGCGCGAGCCAGCAGGACCAGCAGGACCAGGGCGCCGCGACGGACGGGGCGATCACGCTCTCCGCCGCCACGACCGGGGCGCCGCAGCCGCAGATCTACTCGCGCGCCCAGTGGGGCGCCGACGAGAAGCTGCGGGACAAGGGCTCGCTGCGCTACGGCACGGTCAACGCGGGCTTCGTCCACCACACCGTCAACGCGAACGACTACCAGCCCAGCGAGGTGCCGGGCATCATCCGCGGCATCTACGCGTACCACGTGAAGACCCGCGGCTGGAGCGACATCGGCTACAACTTCCTCGTCGACCGGTTCGGCCGGATCTGGGAGGGGCGCGCGGGCGGCGTCGACAAGGCGGTCGTCGGGGCCCACACGCTCGGCTACAACGACTACTCCTTCGCGATGTCGGCCATCGGCAACTTCGAGACCGCCCAGCCCACGCCGGAGCTGCTCAACGCGTACGGCGCGCTGTTCGCCTGGAAGCTCTCCCTGACCGGCGTCGACGCGGCCTCGATGAAGCAGAAGGTGGGCTCCTCGAACTTCGCCGCCATCAGCGGGCACAAGGACGCCGGCAAGACGGCGTGCCCCGGCAAGTACCTGTACGCGCAGCTGCCGACGATCCGGGCGCTCGCCGCCCAGGCGCAGCAGGGCGCACTGCTGGGGCAGCTGAACGGCAACTACATCGGCTCTGCGAACCCCGACATCGTCGTACGCAAGGCGAAGAACGGGCGACTGGTCCTGCACGACATCGACAAGGCCGGCGGCACCTGGAAGATCGCGGCGACGGTGAAGACCAACATCTGGGCGCCGTGGGCCAAGCAGATCCTGCGGGTCGGCGACTGGGACGGCGACGGCTTCAACGACATCATGGCCATCCGCAAGAGCGACAAGGCACCCGTGCTGTTCCGCGGGGCCGGCGGCGGGATCTTCCAGCCACAGGTGGTGCTGCCCGGCAGCTTCCGCGGCGTGAAGATGCTGGCGGCGGTCGGCGACATCGACGGCGACGGCCTCCCGGACCTGATGGGCCAGCCCAAGGGCGACCAGATGCGGGTCTACCCGGGGCAGGGGCTGACCGGGTTCCGGGCCAGCGTGCCGGCGACCGGCCCGGTGGCGGGCAAGAAGCTGATCCCGGTCGGCCGCTGGAACAAGGACGGCGTGCCGGACGCGCTGGTCCGCAGCGGCTCGGCGCTGACGCTCCACACCGGCATCAACGCCGGCGGGTGGCTGAAGGCGAAGCCGATGAAGTCCAGCGCCGCGGGCTACGACTGGATGATCGGCCTCGGCCCGATGCCCAGCGGCGGCAAGGTCGTCGTCGTCCGCAACAAGGCGACCGGCGCGGTGTACGCCCTGGAGAAGGTGAAGGCCAAGAAGCTCGGCTCGCCCGTGCTGCTGAAGAAGAGGAAGAAGTTCGACCTCGCGGGCTAGCCCCGCGACCCGATCCGTCCTGGTCGCTCAGGCGGGGAAGCGGGCCGTGGCGTGCTCGGCGACGTACGTCGCCTCGAGTCGCCGCGGCTCGGCCCGGGCGACCAGGACGAGTGAACCGCCCTGCAGGAGCGGCTCACAGAGGATCGCCGGCTCCGTGACGGGGTCGGCGACCGCGAGGAGGCGGCCGTCACCGACCAGACCGGTGGCGGCCGCCTCGCTCCACAGTGCGGACTGGCTGAGCGTCCGGCCGGCCCGATCGAGCGCGAGGTCGTCGGGTTGCGGCGGGTCCCAGGCCTGGAAGGCGTCGGGCTGGGACCAGATCTCCACGCCGACGTCGGTCACGCCGGCCGGGACCGGCTCGGCGAAGCGGACGCCGAGGGGCAGCAGCGCGCAGGCCAGCACCGCCAGCTCGCCGGTGCGCGCCGCCCAGGCGTCGAGGGTGCCGGGGCCGCACACCGCGGCGGCCAGGTCCGCGTCGTCGGCGTCGGCCACGACCAGCCCGCTGTTCCAGGCCGCGCCGAGGAAGACCGTGCCGAGCCAGTGCGGCGGCAGGTCGATCGCGATCCGGTCGCCCCGCTCCAGGCCGAGCTCGTCGACGAGCAGGGAGCTGGCCTTCGCCACCCAGTTGGCCCACGTCGTGACGGACAGCTCGACCCGCTCGCCGGTCGCGTGGTCGTAGAAGGTCACCAGGGGCCGGCCGGGATCGTTGCGCAGGCGCCCGGCCAGGACGCCGGGGAAGGTGCTCGGTGTCGTCACCGGACCGAGCCTAGGCCGGAGGCCGGAGGCCGGGGCCGTAGGGTGCGGCGCATGGTTGACGAGATCCCGGGCTTCTGGGCGGTGGTCCCCGCCGGCGGCGCCGGAACGCGGCTCTGGCCGCTGTCGCGCTCACGGGCGCCGAAGTTCCTGCACGACCTCACCGGGTCCGGCCGGTCGCTGCTCGAGCAGACGCAGGACCGGCTCGCCCCGCTGGTGGGCGACCGGCTGCTCGTCGTGACGGGGGAGGCGCACCGTACGGCGGTGCGCGCGCAGCTGGCGACGCTGCCGGACGACGCGGTCGTCGCCGAGCCGTCGGCCCGCGACTCGATGGCCGCCATCGGCCTCGCCGCGGCGCTCCTCGAGCGCCGCGGCGCCGAGGTGATGGGCTCCTTCGCCGCCGACCACGTCATCACCGACCCCGACGGGTTCGCCGCCGCCGTCGCGGCCGCCGTCGACGCCGCCCGCGACGGCTGGCTGGTCACCATCGGCATCGAGCCGACCTTCGCCTCCTCGGCGTTCGGCTACATCCGCCAGGGCGACGACCTGCCGGGCCACCCGGCCGCGCGCAAGGTCGCGGAGTTCGTGGAGAAGCCGTCGGTGCCGGTGGCGGAGGAGTACCTCGCGACCGGCCGGTACCGGTGGAACGCCGGCATGTTCGTCGTACGCCCGACGGTGCTGCTCGACCTGCTCGCCGAGCAGGACCCCGGCTTCGCCGCCACCCTGCGGACCATCGCCGCCGAGCCCGACCGGCTCCCGGAGCTGTGGGAGACCCTGCCGCGGATCGCGATCGACCACGCCGTGGCCGAGCCCGCCGCGGCCGCCGGCCGGGTCGTCACCATCCCCGGCGGCTTCGGCTGGGACGACATCGGCGACTTCGACTCCCTCGCCGGTCTGCTCGGCGACGACGACGCCTGCACCGTCCTCGGCGACCCTGCCCTGACCCGGCTGATCGGCGCCAG
Organism: Nocardioides humi; assembly: GCF_006494775.1. NCBI lineage: Bacteria > Bacillati > Actinomycetota > Actinomycetes > Propionibacteriales > Nocardioidaceae > Nocardioides > Nocardioides humi. The sequence continues at coordinate 4,868,497 of NZ_CP041146.1, forward strand.
CGGCATCGTCATCCCCGGCTCCGGGCGGGTGGTCGCCGTGATCGGCCTCGACGACGTCGTCGTCGTCGACACCCCCGACGCCCTCCTCGTCACCACCCGCGCCCGCGCGCAGGAGGTCAAGAACGTCGTCTCCGCCCTCAGGGACCAGGGCCGCACCGACCTCGTGTGAGCGCGACCCGGCGCATCCTGACCTCGAAGTCACGTCGACCCGGCGCATCCTTACCTTTACCGAGGTAGGGATGCGCCGGGTCGGTGTCGTTCTGAGGCCAGGATGCGCCGGGTCGGTGCAAATCCAGGGTCGGGACGGGCCGGGTCGGTGGGATGCGTGGGTCAGTAGGCGTAGGGCTCGGGCGCGTCGGTGAAGGGGTATTTGTCCATGAACGACTTCAGGGCGGCGCCGCTGACCTCGGAGCAGTACTGCCAGGCGCCGTACTGCTTCTGGGTGTCCTGGTCGACGCGCCAGTGGGTGAGGGCGATGTGCTGGCCCTCGGGGAAGGACTTGCCGGTCTCCTTGACGTCGGCGGCGGTCCAGGGGCGACCTTGAACTTCAGGCGCTGGTTGGTGTCGTTGGCGTCCATGATCTTCGCGATGGCGCGCATGGCCGAGAGCTCGCCGGAGTCGTCGCCGGCGGTCTTGTCGTACCAGAGGATCGTGTAGCCGTGCTCGAGGTTGTGGACGAGCGCCTCGAGCTCGGGGCGGGAGTCCGCGGTGTAGAAGCGGTCGCCGATGGGGGTCGGGGCGACGCCGGCGACGTTCCAGTGCGCGCCGAAGGCGGGCGGGGCGTCGGTGTAGTCGACCTGCTGGCCCTCGGGGACGTGCTCGCCGCTCCCGGTGGCCTCCTTCTCGGTGATGTCGCCGCACACGTCGGCGCCGGCGCCGATCTCGGCGACGCTCTTGCCCTTCCACTTCTGGTCGTTGACGATGTCGCGGGCCTTCGGGTAGAGCGCGGCGCCGATGATCACCAGCGCGACCACCACGCAGACACCCACGATCGCCATGCCCTGGCGCTTGTCGGCGCGCTTCTGCTTCCGCCGGATGTCGTCGATGACTTGGCGGCGCTCCGACTTCTCGGTCTTGCTGGACTTGGCCACGTGCGGGGTACCTCGTCTTGGTGGTTAGCGGCGGAAACGCGGTGAGTCTACGGAGTCACCGGTCGAAACCGCAGGTCGGTGTCCGCGTCGCCCGTCTCCGCGCTCTCCCAGCCGTGGGCGAACGCGACGATGTCGGCGGCGGCGCGCCGCTCCCGCCCCGTGCGTACGTCGGCCGGGGCCGCCGCCCGCGCGGCGATCCCGGCGCGGGCGAGCGCGGCGACGAAATCGCCCGCGTCGACGGGACTGCCGAACGGGGTGCGTGCCGCCGGCCGGGCGGCGACGGCCTGGATCACGGCCTCGCGGGCGCCGTACCCGAAGAGGTCGGCGCCGTCGGCGCGGATCAGCGCGCCGGCGCCGGGACCGTCGTCCCCCGGAGGGAGGACGAGGTCGGCGCGACCGCGCAGGACGGCGCACGGGCGGGCGCCGAGCTTGCCCTGGGCGAGCTCGACGGCCGAGGCGATCTCGTCGGCGACGGCGGGGGCGGTGACGGCGAGCTCGTTGCCGTGGGCGTCGACGCGTCCGGCGAAGGACTCGAGGACGGCGAGGCCGGCGGCGCCGATGGCGATGTCGGTCTGGCCCTCCCGCCAGGCCCGGCCGGCGGTGTCGGTGACGACGACGCCGACGTTGACCCCGCGCCGCTCGGCGACGGCGGCGCGCAGCCGCCGGGCCGACGCGTCCGGGTCGAGCGGCAGCAGCACGACCGAGCCCTGCGCGACATTGGACGCGTCCACCCCGGCGGCGGCCATGGTCAGCCCGAGGCGGTTGCGCACGATCCGGGTCGGGCCGCGCAGGGCGACGAGCCGCGCCGTCTCGGCGTCGATCCACGCCTCGCGGTCGCCGTCGACGACGCGTCCCTCGGCCTTGCTGACGACCTTGCTGGTGACGACGAGGACGTCGCCGTCGGCCAGGTCGCCGGGCCCGAGGGCGGTGAGCAGGGCGGCGGCGAGGTCGTCGCCGGCCCGGATCTCGGGGACGCCGTCGGGCGCGGTCACGGTGACGCTCATCCGCGCACCAGGCCGATCGCGGCGGCGGCCATCGCGGCCGTGGCGTCGTGGTCGGTCATCATCAGCGGCACGGCGGCGGTGGCGATGCCGGCCGCCTCGAGCCGCGCGACCTGGCCGGCGTCGCGCTCGTCGACCAGCCAGCCGTCGAGCACGCCGCCCGCCGACCGGGCGCCGTAGTTGAGCCCCACGCCGGCGGCGCTGACCTCGACGCCGATCGCGGTCAGCATCTGCTCGGCCATGCCGCGCACGTGGCTGTCGCCGACGATGGGGGAGAGGCCGACGACGCGCGCGTCGGTGGAGCGGACGGCGTCGCGGATGCCGGGTACGCCGAGGATGGTGCCGACCGACACGACCGGGTTCGACGGGGGCAGCACGACCAGGTCGGCGCCGGTGATCGCCTCGACCACGCCGGGCGCGGGGGTGGACTGGTCCAGGCCCACGAACACGACCTGCTCGGCGGGCACCTCGGCCCGCAGCCGGACCCAGTACTCCTGGAAGTGGACGACCCGCTTGCCGCTGGCGCTCTCGGCGTCCGCGACGGCGATGTGGGTCTCCACGCGGTCGTCGGTCATCGGGAGCAGGGTCAGCGCGTCGCCGTACGCCGGGGTGAGCCAGCGCCGGCACAGGGCCTGCGTGACCTGGGACAGCGGGTAGCCGGCGTCCAGCATCTGGGTCCGCACGAGGTGGGTGGCGATGTCGCGGTCGCCGAGGCCGAACCAGGTCGGCTCCACGCCGTACGCCGCCAGCTCCTCCTTGGCGCTCCACGTCTCCGCGCGCCGACCCCAGCCGCGGTCGAGGTCGATGCCGTCGCCGAGGGTGTACATCACGGTGTCGAGGTCGGGACAGACCTTGAGGCCGTGGATCCACCAGTCGTCGGCGTTGTTGGCGACCACCGTGACGTGGGCGTCCGTGGCCACACCGGGTAGGGTTCCGGCGGCGATGCCGTGGAGCAGGCCCTGCAGGAACCGGGCTCCGCCCATGCCGCCCGAGAGGACGGTCAATCGGCGGAGCGGCCTCCCGATGGGTCCGGCGGCTGTCGCGTCAGGTGTCGATTCCACGGGGGACAACTGTGCCCTGCCCGCGGGCGGCGGGATGCACGGGGTTTGCCCTATAGCAGATTCGACCTTGACTCTTGGGGTATGACACGTATGTAATTCCAATGGTGTCGTTCGGGGCACCGGGTCGAGTCGTAAGGGGCGAAATCGTGAGGGAACTGTTCCTGGTCGAGGCAGATTCCGACGAGCTGGGGTGGCAGGAGCGCGCGCTGTGCGCGCAGACCGACCCCGAGGCGTTCTTCCCCGAGAAGGGGGGATCGACGCGCGAGGCGAAGAAGGTCTGCCAGACCTGCGAGGTGCGTCTGGAGTGCCTCGAGGCAGCGTTGGGCAACGACGAGCGCTTCGGTATCTGGGGCGGCATGTCGGAGCGTGAGCGCCGCAAGCTCAAGAAGAAAGCCGTGTGAGGCTCGGACCCTGCCCGACGGTTCGCCCCCTTCACGCCGTCGGTCGTAGGGTCTGACCTCGTGTCGCATGAACCCGAGGTGGCTGTCCTCCTGGTCAGCCACGACGGCAGCACCTGGCTGCCGGCGGTCCTCGACGGCCTGCTCGCGCAGACCACGCCCCCCACGCGCGTCGTGGCCGTCGACACCGGCAGCAGGGACGGCAGCGCCGACCTGATCCGGGCCGCGCTGGCCGACCGGCTGCCCCTCGAGCTGCGCACGCTGCCCGGCGACACCGGGTTCCCCGACGCCGTCGCGGACGGCCTGGTAGCGCTCGCCGAGGCCGGCGCCGCGCCCGAGTGGGTGTGGATCCTCCACGACGACGCGAACCCCGCGCCCGCCGCGCTCGCCGCGCTGCTCGCGGCCGCCGCCGACCGTCCCGACGCCGACATCCTCGGCCCCAAGCTGCGCGAGTGGCCCTCGCTGCGCCGGCTGCTCGAGCTCGGCGTCACCATCAGCGGCACCGGTCGCCGGGAGACCGGCCTGGAGCGCGGCGAGTACGACCAGGGCCAGCACGACGAGGTCCGCGAGGTGCTCGCGGTCAACTCCGCCGGCATGCTGGTGCGCCGCCAGGTGCTCGAGGAGCTCGGCGGCTTCGACGCCGCGCTGCCGATCTTCGGCAACGACATCGACCTCGGCTGGCGCGCCGCCGCGGCCGGCCGGACCACGCTGATCGTCCCGTCGGCCGTCGTCTTCCACGCCGAGGCCGCCCATCGCGGCGTACGACGCACGCCGTTGACCGGGCGCCACACCCACTTCCAGGAGCGCCGCGCCGCGCTCTTCACCCTCCTGGCCAACGCCCGCGGCGCGACCCTGCCGCTGCAGGTGCTGCGGCTCACCCTCGGCTCGCTGCTGCGGGTCCTCGGCCTGCTCTGCGTGCGCGCGGTCGGCGAGGCGCTCGACGAGCTGGCCGCCCTGGTCGCCGTCCTGCGCCACCCCGGCCAGGTCCGCGCCGCCCGGCGTGCGCGACGTGCGGCCGCCGGGCCCGGCGGCACCGACCGGGCCCGGGTACGACGCCTGCTGGCGCCGTGGTGGCTGCCGTACCGGCACGGCCTCGACTTCGTCGGCGACCTCGCCGCCGCCGCGACCAACCAGGCCGCGGACGTCGCCGAGCGTCGCCGGGTCGCCGCCGCCGAGCGCGACGCGGCGACCGCCCCGCCGCCGGCGCGGCACCGCGACGAGGACGAGGAGTTCGCCGACACCGGCCTCGTCGTGCGCTTCCTCACCAACCCCGTCGCGGTCGCGACCGCGATCACCGTCGTCGCGCTCCTCGTCGGCGTGCGCGACGTCGTCGGCGGCATCGCCGGCGGCGCCCTCTCGCCGGCGCCGGGCAGCGTCGGCGACTGGTGGGCCCTCCACCTGGAGGGACACCACCCGATCGGCTTCGGCTCCGACGTCCCGGCGCCGCCGTACGTCCTCCTGCTCGCGGTGCTCGGCCTCCCGTTCGGCCCGTCCCTGCTCATGTCCCTGCTGATGGCCCTCGCCGCGCCGCTGGGCCTGTGGGGCGCGTGGCGGTTCCTGCGGGTCGTGGGCCGTCTCGTCACGCCGTACGGCGCCCCGCGCTGGCTGCTGCTGTGGGGGTCGGTCACCTGGGCGCTGGTCCCGCTCGTCGCCGGCGCGTGGGGCGGGGGCCGCTGGGGGATCGTGGTCGCGGCGGCCGTGCTGCCGTGGATGGCGCACGCCGCGCTGGGCTTCGCCGACCCCGATGCGGGCCACCGCTGGCGCGCCGGCTGGCGCACCGGGCTGGCCCTCGCGCTGCTCACCGCCGTCGCGCCGCCCGCCTGGCTGGTCGTGACGCTGCTCGTCGTCGTGCTGCTCGGCTGTGCGGTGCGGCTGATCCCCGGCGAGGTCCGGGAGCGCTCCGTGTGGGGCCCGCCCGTCGCCGCGCTGGCCGTGCCGCTGCTCGTGCTCCTGCCGTGGTGGCTGCCCGCCCTGTTCGAGGGCGGGTTCGCCGGCACCGTCCTCGACATCGGCCGCTGGCCCACCGCCGCGACCTCGGGCTGGGACCTGCTCGCCGGACGGCTCGGCGGCCTCGGCGCCCCGGCCGCGGTCGGCCTGGTGCTGCCGGTGCTCGCGCTGCTGGCCCTCGTCCCGCGCGCGACCCGGATCCCGGTCGTCGTGTGCTGGCTGGTCGCCGCCGTCACGGCCGTGGTCGCCGTACCCCTGGCGATGGCGCGGATCGACATCGCCGGCCCCGTCGGCCAGCAGCCCGGCCTGGGCGCCGTGCTGCTGGTGCTCCAGGGCGCGTGGGTCACCGCGATCCTGCTCGGCGGGCTCTCGCTGCACCACCTCGGCGACCAGCCGAAGCCCGCGCAGGCCGGGCTCGCCCTGGCCGGCGTCGCCGGGCTGGTCGCGCCGCTCGTCGGCCTGGTCTGGTTCGCCGGCTGGGGCGCCGAGGAGCTGCGCGACCCGCCGGCCTCCGACGTGCCGGTCTACATGGCCCAGCGCGCCGAGCAGGCCGAGCAGAACGGCGTGCTCGTGCTGCGGGGGAGCAGGGACACCGGCCTGCGGTACGACGTGCACCGTGGCGACGGCCCGACCGTCGGCGAGGACGAGATCGCCGCGCTGACCCCGGAGGACCCGGACATCACCGCCATCATCCGCTCGCTGGTGACCTCGCCCGACCCGGATGCGGTGACCCGCCTGTCCGGCCTCGGGATCCGCTACGTCGTCCAGGCCGCGCCGGCGGACGGCGCCATCGCGGCCAGCCTCGATGCCACCTCCGGCCTGGTCCAGGCCAGCTCCGAGCGCGGCACCCGTGCCTGGCAGCTGAGTCCCGAGCCGGGGCCGCCGGCGGGCCACCACGCCTGGCTGCGCTGGCTCCTGCTGCTGGTCCAGGCCGGTGCGATCCCGGTGCTGGTCGTGCTCGCCCTCCCGCCGCTGCGAAGGAACCGCGATGAGTGAGCAGAGGTCAGGCGGCCGCCGCGCGTCCGTCGTACGCCGCCGGCGGGTCGACGTCCTCGTCGCCCTCGCGATCGTGCTGCCCGCGGTGGTGGCGCTGTGCCTGGGCGCCATCGGCGACGAGGAGACCCCGCTCGCCGGACCCCAGCCCCCAGCACGGCCGAGCTCACCTCGGCGACCGTCGTGTGCCCGGGCGGCACCCGCCCCGCGAGCGCGGTGCGGGTCGGCCGGACCCCGGGCGTCGGGGGCGGCGAGCTCGGCATCCTCGCCACGCAGGAGGACGGCACCGAGCTCGTCGCGGGCGCTCCGGTCACGGTCGAGGCGGGCAGCACCGCCGTCGTGCCGGACGGGGCCGGCCCGGTCGTCCTCGACGGCGACGGCGCCGCCGCGCCCGGCATCACCGCCGGCCGGGACGACCCGCTGGCCGTGCCCGAGTGCCGCGCCCCGGCGTACGACGAGTGGCTGGTCGGCCTGGGCGCGACCGCCCGTTACGCCACGACGCTCGAGCTGGTGAACCCCGACGAGGGCGAGGCCGTCGTCGACGTCGCGCTGTACGACGAGGAGGGGCCGGTCGAGGAGCCCGCGCTGCGCGGCATCCAGGTCCCGGCCCACGGCGTGCAGCGGATCGACCTGGCCGCCGTCGCGCCGCGGCGCGAGATGACCGCCGCCCACCTGAGCGTCACCCGCGGACGGGTGACCGTGACCGCGCGCAACACCCGCGACCAGCTCGGCCGCGGCCGCGCGACCACCGAGTTCCTGCCGACCCAGGCTGCGCCCGACACCGAGAACCTGATCCTGGGCGTGCCGTCCGGCGCGCGCGGGGCCACGCTGTTCGTCGCCAACCCCGGCGACGACGAGGTCCGCGCCCGGATCCGGCTGGTGACCGCCGACGCGACCTTCACCCCGACCGACGCGCCCGACGTCACCGTCGCCCCGCACGCCCTGCAGACGGTCGACCTCCGGCCGCTGCTCAGCGGCGAGAGCGCCGCCGGGGTCGTCGGGATCGTCGTCGAGGCCGCCGAGCCCGTCGCCGCCTCGGTCCGGCTGGTGCGGCGCAAGGACCTGGTCCTGCTCGCCCCCGCGGTCGAGGTGCGGGAGCCGACCGCGACGGTGCTGCCGTCGGGGGACAAGACGCTGCTGCTCGGCGACGCGATCCGGACCGGTGTGGTCCACGTGACGTCGTACGGCCCCGACGGGGCGGTGCTGCGCGAGGACCAGGTCGAGGTCGCCCCCGACCGTGCCGCCTCGCTCGACCTCCCGCCCGAGGCGGTCCTGGTCGCCGTGGAGCCGCGCAACACCCGGATCGCCGGGGTGGTCTCGCTCCCGACCAAGGGCGGACAGCCCGGGCTGGCGACGCTGCGGCTGCGCCCGGCCGAGACGCACGCCCGGATCCCGGTGGTCTCTCCCGACTAGGTGTACCCGGCCGGGTCAGTCGTCGTCCGCGGGGTAGCGCGGGTCGACCTGGCCGGGCTCGATGCCGAGCAGCTCCGCGACCTGCTCGACCACGACGGTCAGCACGATCGCCTCGAGATCGGCCCGGTCCGCGGCACGATGCTCCAGCGGCCGGCGGAACACGACCAGCCGGGTCGGCCGGGTCCCGGACCCACGCACCAGCGACGACAGCGGCACCCGCCCGGAGTCCCAGTCGTCCGGCAGCTGCGGCGCGTCCTCGACGGCGTACTCCACCAGGCCGAGGTGCTCCGACCAGCGCGCGTCGATGTCGGTGACGACGTCGAGCATGATCCGGTCGAAGGTCTCCCGGCGGCTGCGCGGCAGCGGCGGCCGGTGTCCCGTGGCCGCCAGCGGCAGCACCGCCGGCCCGCGCATCCCGCGGCCGCGGCGGTCCCGGCGCCGGCCGGGCGTCTTCGGTGGCTCCACGACCCGCGAGCCTATCCGCCCGTTCCGCCCGGGGCGGTAGCGTCTGCGGAGATGACCACCAGTCCGGCCCCGCAGAGCCTGCGGACGTGCTCGCGCACGGCCTGCGCGCGCCGTGCCGTCGCCACGCTGACCTATGTGTACGCCGACTCCACGGCCGTGCTCGGGCCGCTCGCGACGTACGCCGAGCCGCACGCCTACGACCTGTGCGACGTCCACAGCGAGCGGCTCTCCGCGCCACGCGGCTGGGAGGTCGTCCGGCTCGCCCTCGGCACCCAGCAGCAGGGTCCCAGCAACGACGACCTGCTCGCGCTCGCCGACGCCGTCCGCGAGGCCGCCCGCCCGATGCGGCGCGAGCCGGTCGAGCAGCCCCGCGAGCCGGGCCGTGAGGTCGCCCGCAAGGGCCACCTCAGGATGCTCACGACCGATTGAGGCCGAGCGCGTCTCCGGCGCAGACGAGGCAGCAAGCTGCCGCCGACGCCTCCCGCTGCGCTGCCGGCGACGGACGGTGAGTGCGACTCACCGATGCGGCCCGGCGTGCCCTAGGGTCTGGGGCATGGCCAGCGCCACGACGAGTCCGGAGAACCTGAGCAGCGTGTTCAAGGCCTACGACGTGCGCGGGATCGTCGGCGAGCAGCTCGACGAGGATCTGGCCCGGGCCACCGGTGCGGCGTACGTCGACGTGCTCGGCGTCGAGGCGATGGTGATCGGCTACGACATGCGGCCGAGCTCGCCCTCGCTTGCAGGCGCCTTCGCCGACGGCGCCACCTCGGCCGGTGCCGACGTGACCATGATCGGGCTGGCCTCGACCGACCAGCTGTACTTCGCCTCGGGGCATCTCGGCCTGCCCGGCGCGATGTTCACCGCGAGCCACAACCCGGCGCAGTACAACGGCATCAAGATGTGCCGGGCGCTGGCCCAGCCGGTGGGGATGGAGAGCGGCCTGGCCGAGATCCGCGACCGGGTCGCCGCCGGGACGCCGGCCGTCGGCTCGCGGACCGGCTCGATCGGCTCCCACGACGTGCTGCAGGCGTACGCCGCGCACCTGCTCGCCCTCGCCCCGGTCGCCGGCCGCCGGATGCAGGCGCCCTTGAAAGTGGTCGTCGACGCCGGCAACGGGATGGCCGGCCACACCGCGCCCGCCGTGTTCGGCCGCCTCGCCGACCAGGTCGAGATGGTGCCGCTGTACTTCGAGCTCGACGGCACCTTCCCCCACCACGAGGCCAACCCGATCGAGCCCGCCAACCTGGTCGACCTGCAGAAGGCGGTCATCGCCGAGCGCGCGGACATCGGCCTGGCCTTCGACGGCGACGCCGACCGCTGCTTCCTCGTCGACGAGCGGGGCGAGCTGGTCTCGCCGTCCACCCTCACCGCGCTGATCGCCGCCCGCGAGCTCGCCAAGGAGCCGGGCGCCACGGTGATCCACAACCTGATCACCTCGCGCGCCGTGCCCGAGATCGTCGCCGAGCTCGGTGGCACGCCGGTCCGGACCCGGGTCGGGCACTCCTTCATCAAGACCACCATGGCCGAGACCGACGCGATCTTCGGCGGCGAGCACAGCGGCCACTTCTACTTCCGCGACTTCTGGCGCGCCGACTCCGGCATGCTCGCCGCGCTGCACGCGATGGCCGCGCTCGCGGAGTCCGGCCGGCCGCTCTCGGAGCTGCTCGCGGCCTACGCCCGCTACCCGCTCAGCGGGGAGATCAACAGCACCGTCGCCGACCAGGACGCGGTGCTCGCGGAGCTGGCGGCGGCGTACGGCGGCCAGGACGGCGTCGCCGTCGACAGGCTCGACGGGCTGAGCGTCAGCCACGCCGACTGGGCGTTCAACGTGCGCGCCTCGAACACCGAGCCGCTGCTGCGGCTCAACGTCGAAGGGAAGGACGAGTCCACCATGGCCCGAGTCCGTGACGAGGTCCTCGCGACCATCCGGAGCAGCAAGTGAGCGCCGCGAGCCGGCCGGAGATCTCGCCGGAGCTGCTGGCGATCATCGTCTGCCCGTCCTGCAAGGGGGAGCTGACGCTCACCCCCGCCGGCGACGACGTCGAGCTGGTGTGCGGTGGCTGCGGCCTCGCGTACCCGGTCCGCGACGGCATCCCGGTACTGCTGGTCGACGAGGCCCGCAAGCCGGCCTGAGGACGGGTGGAGGGGGCGACCCGATGGTCTGGTTCGACGAGTCCCGGCTGGACGACGAGGCGGCGCTCGCGACCGCCGACCTGCGGTTGCGCACGCTCGCGGAGTCCGGGTCCCGGGTACGCCGCGAGGTCGGCGGCGCCTCCGACGCGATCGCCGAGGCGGTCTCCCGCTCCATCGAGTCCCGCCCGCGGGCGGTGATCGCGGCCGGCCCCGACTCGCGGCTGCTGCGGGCGGTGCTCGAGCCGTTCTGCCCCGTGCCGTTCGTGGCGTGGCCGTCCCCGGCCCTGCCGGGGTGGGCCGGGAGCCTCGACCTCGTCGTCGTCCTCGCTCCCGAGGGCGCCGACGCCGGGACCGCCCTCGCCGTCGCGGAGGCCGCCCGACGCGGCTGCCAGCTCGTGGTCGCCGCGCCCCCGGACTCGGTCGTCGCCGAGCACGCCACCGGCCGCTGGACCACCCTGCTGCCCACGAGCACCGGCGACCAGCTCGCCACCGCCGTCGCCATGCTGTCCTTCCTCGACCAGGTGCACCTCGGGCCGACCGCGGAGCCCGACGCGGTGGCCGAGGCCCTCGACGCCGTCGCGATCGCCTGCTCGCCCAACCGCGACATCTCGATCAACCCCGCGAAGATGCTCGCCATCTCGCTCGCCGACGCCGCCCCGCTGCTCTGGGGCGGCTCGGTCCTGGCCGCCCGCGCCGCGCGCCGGGTCGCGGAGTCGATCCGGCGTACCTCGGGGCGCACCGCGCTCGCCGGCGACGCCGAGCACCTCCTCCCGGTCGTGGAGGCGGCCCGGCCGCGCAACGTGTTCGCCGATCCGGTCGCGGACGGCGCCGCGGACCGGCGCCCGGTGCTGGTCATCCTCGACGACGGCGCCGACGACCCCGTCGTACGCGATCAGCGGCAACGGCTCGAGGACGCCGCCCGCAGCCAGGACGTCCGGATCGAGCACGTCTCCTCGGAGGCGACCGGAGAGGTCGCCCGCTACGCCTCGCTGCTGCTCAGCGGGACCTATGCCGCGGAGTACCTGCGGCTGGGCCTGGTCGCCGACTGACCGACGTCGGTTCAGGTCTTCACTCGGCCCGCCTTCGGCGGCGCGTGGCTTCATGCCGGCTGGCCGCTCGTGCGGAGTTCGTGCGGAGCTCATGGGAGGCGCGGCGCGCGGCGATCAGCAGCGTGCGTGCGGTGTCGGAGGTCGCGTGGTGGTCGGAGATGTCCTGTCCCGCGACGACCAGGGATCCGATCGGTGCGCCCGCGGGCCCGATCACGGCGACCGCCATGGCGTCGAGGTCGGGGCGTACGCCGGCAGAGAGGATCGCGAGGCCCTGCCGGGCACGGGCACGCTCGACGCCGGCGCGGACGGCGGGTGCGGACGACTCGACCAACTCGCCGAGCGCCGGATCGCCGGCGATCCCTTCCTCTCCCAGTGCGGCGAGGACGGCCAGTCCGCTCGCACTTCCCGTGACGCTGACCCGATTGCCGACGTCGAGGATAGTCGCCAGTGGCGTCCGCCGGTTCCACAGGCGCTCCACCACGAGCATCTCGGTGCCGGAGAGAACGTCGATCGAGATGACCGCACGCCGTTCGCGCAGGGTCCGTTGGAGGTCGATGGCATAGGGGAGCGCAGCCCTGCGCAGAGCTGACTGGTCGACGTATGCTCCGCCGAGTCCGACTGCGCCGGAGCCCAGGCGCCAGGTGCTGCCGGAACGCTGGACCAGCCCCGTCGGCTCGAGGGTCGTCAGCAGGCGGTGGACCGTCGTGCGGTCGACGGCCGAGGCGCGCGCCAGCTCGATGGCGGTCGCGGCCTCGTTGCGCGCCAGGGCGTCGAGCAATGTCGCGGCCTTCGCGACGGCAGCGACCTGGCCGTTGCGCTGCTGGGCCACAGCTCGGGCTCCTTCGTGCTCACGTTGTGATCCGGCTCATGTGCGCGATGCGCACACGAGGGTGCGGTGTGACGTCGCGCGTCCGAAACTGAACTAACTAGGTCGAGTTTATCAAGGTAGGTGCTCATGTTCCTTCGCAAGCCCTGTGGTGCGCGCCGATGACCACGCTCTCGCCTTCTCGGCAGAGCCGACGGTCCACGACGCACGCGGAGAGTGATCCGAGCCTTCCTCCCGGTGCCGCGCCCGGTGTGCCCCACCGGATCGTCGGACTCGCTGCTCCGGTCGGGTACTTCGCCCTCGTCATGACGGTCTGGGAGTCGGCGGTCCGGCTTCTGCATGTCGCCCCACTCGTCCTCCCGGCACCCTCGGCCGTCGCGCGGGCCCTTGCCGACAACGCGCAGCTGCTGCTGCACCACTCGCGCGTGACGGTGGTGGAGGCCATGATCGGCCTCGGCATCGCGCTCGTGGCGGCGGTCCTGCTGGCGGGTGCTTCGGCCGCCAGCCCCTTGGTGCACCGGATGCTCTATCCCTCGATCGTGGTCTTCGAGGCCGCGCCGAAGGTGGCTCTCGCTCCGCTGCTCGTCATCTGGTTCGGGCTGGGCCTCTCCTCCAAGGTCGCCACGGTCGCCATCATGTGCTTCTTCGCGATCTACGTGGCCACCTTCCGCGGACTCAACTCGGTCGATGGGGACCAGATGGACCTTGTCCGCTCCCTGCGGGCGACCCGCCGCGAGGTGTTTCTCCGGGTACGGCTCCCTGTGGCGGTCCCTCACTTCTTCACCGGCCTGAAGATCGCCGTGCCCGGCGCCATGATCGGCGCCGTCGTCGGAGAGTTCGTGACCGCGCAGGCAGGCCTCGGCTACCTCGTGCTCCAGTTCAGCCAGTATCTCGACACCACGCGGACCTTGGCGGCGATCGCTGTGGTCACGTTGTGGTCCGGGCTGCTCTACCGCCTCGTCGTCGCGGCAGAGTCGGCCGCCCTTCGCCGCTTCGCGCCGGGGAGCAACCGGTGAGTGTCGTCACGGCGCCGCTCGCCGCCCCTTCCCTGAGCCTGAACGGGGTCGGAAAGCGCTTCCTCGGCCGGAACGGGACGGTGGAGGCCATCGGTGAGGTCTCCTTCTCCGTCGCGAGCGGCGAGTTCGTCGCCGTGGTCGGTCCGAGCGGCTGCGGCAAGTCGACCCTGCTGCGGATGCTGGCGGGCCTCGACGTCCCCACGCAGGGCAGCGTCAGCGTGGACGGAACGCCCGCTGTCTCGGTCGCCTCCCCACCGGGCGTCGCGTTCCAGCGCCCGGTGCTGCTGCCCTGGCGCACGGCCCTCGAGAACGTCGCACTCCCGTCGCAGGTCGGCCCCGGGGCCCGCGGCAGCCGGTCTGTGCTTCGAGACCGTGCCCGGCAGCTGCTGGAGGAGGTCGGCCTCGACGGCTTCGAGAACGCCTACCCGCACGAGCTGTCCGGTGGGATGCAGCAACGGGTGGCCCTGTGCCGCTCGCTGCTCTCCAACTCGGGGCTCTCGCTGCTCGACGAGCCGTTCGCCGCGCTCGACGCTCTCACCCGCGAGGACCTGATGTTCGTGCTGCACGATCTATGGCGGGAGCATCGCACGACCACCGTCTTCGTGACCCACGGCATCGCCGAGGCGGTGTTCCTCGCCTCACGTGTGGTCGTGCTCTCCGGTCGCCCGTCCTCCGTCGCCACGGTCGTCGAGGTCGACCTTCCCGAGCATCGTGAGCCTGCGCTGCTGCACGACCCGGCGTTCGTGGCCCTGACCACTTCGGTCCGCGATGCCCTGCATCGCCCCGGCTGAGCCGTCGTACCCACTCCCGAGAAAGAGTCATCCATTGCACACCAAACTCCTCAGGGGCGTCGCGCTCGTCGCCGCCGCTGTCCTGGTCACGACCGGTTGCGCCGCCGCCGAGAAGGCGAACGAGCAGAAGGCCGCCGCCTCCGGGAAGGCGACCGTCCTGAAGATCTACGTCGGGCCTTCGGGCACCACCTCGGCGATCTACCTCGCCGAGCAGAAGGGATGGTTCGCGGACGCGGGCCTCCAGGTGGAGTTCACCCAGTCCAAGCAGGGGGCCGGCGTGGCGCTGGCCAGCGTCGAGGCAGGACAGTCGCAGATCGCCGCCGGCACCTTCGCCGATGTCGTTCTGGCTCGGGCCCAGGACGCCAAGGTCAAGGCGTTCATGCTGCGCTATGGCGAGAGCCCGGTGGCGGTCGCCAGCCTGACCAAGAACACCACGCTGGACTCGCCGGCCGATCTCACCAGCCTCGTGGGTGGCATTCCGGAGAACACCACCATCTCCACGCTCTTGCCCGTGCTCCTCAAGGCCAACGGGATCGACCCCGCGGATGCCGAGACGGTCAGCATGGACTACACGCTCTTCGTGCAGTCGCTGCTGCGTGGCCAGGTCGACTACATCTCGGCGGCTGTCAACGACTCCTGGTGCGTGAGCAGCGAGGCCGCTGGCGGCCCCGACGAGCTCAGCGTCCTCCGCTTCTCCGAGAACGGTGTGAACCTCTACGACAGCGTCTGGATCACCTCCGAGGACTTCCTGGCCGACCAGCCGGACCAGGCGCGCGCCTTCACCGACGTGCTGACCCGGGCAGAGGAGTACGTCCAGGAGCACCCCGACGAGGCGACACAGGCGATCGTCAAGGCCGCACCGGAGCTCGAGGAGAAGGCGGTGCGCTGCCAGGTCGACGGCACCAACGAGCTGAACCGGACCGAGTATTTCGCCGAGCACGGCTTCGGTGCCTTCGATCCGGCCAAGGCAGCCGACGACATCGCGACGATCGTCGACGCCTACTCGTTGGACGTCACGCCGGACATCGCTGACGTGTTGACCAACGACTACCTGCCCGGGGAGGGAAGATGAGTCACGCGGCTCCTGGACATGAGAACGATCCCGTGCGTGTGCACTGGTACTTGCCGACTCACGGCGACGAGGACAGCCTCTCGTCGGCCGGTGCGCGCCGGCTCCCCCCGGGCAGCGTGCCGTGGACCGGACGCCGTTTCGGGATGGACTACCTGACCCGCATCGTCAGGGAGGTGGAAGCCGCTGGCCTCACCTCGGTGCTGACGCCCGCCGGCACCTACGCCGACGATGCCTGGATCAGTGCGGCGGCGCTGGCGCAGGCCACCAGTCGACTGAAGTTCCTGGTGGCCTTCCGGCCCGGACTGCTCGCGCCGACGCTGGCCGCCCAGATGGCCTCGGCTTTCCAGCGGGTCAGCGGTGACCGGCTGCTGGTCAATGTCGTTGCAGGATCGGACCGGCGCGAACAGCTGCGCTTCGGCGACGAGCTGGCCAAGGAGCAGCGCTATGCCCGCGCCGGGGAGTTTCTCGACATCGTGCGTGCGCTGTGGGAGCAGGACCAGGTCGACTACCAGGGGGAGCACCTCCGAGTCGCCAATGCCGCGCTACTCGAGCCGCGAGTGTTCCCGGAGGTCTACTTCGCCGGTTCCTCACACGAGGCGATCGAGGTCGCCGGCAGACACGCCGACGTCTACCTCTCCTGGGGCGAGCCGCCGCCGGCCATCGGCGAGCGCATCGCCCGTGTCGACGCCGGGGCCAATGAACGCCACCTCCGTCACGGGATCCGGCTGCATGTCATCACCCGCGACACCTCCGAGGAGGCATGGGCCCAGGCCGCGCATCTGCTCGGTTCGCTCGACCGCGAGGAGATCGAGTCCCGGCAGGCTGAGCTGCGCACGCACGAGTCGGCCGGCCAGCAGCGCCTCCTGGCACTGCACGGCGGCAGGACCGATGATCTGGAGGTGTATCCGGGTCTGTGGGCCGGGATCGGCCTGGTCCGTGGTGGCACGGGCACCGCCATGGTCGGCAGCCACCACGAGGTCGCCGATCTGATCCAGGACTACCGGGCGCATGGGGTCAGCGAGTTCATTCTGTCGGGCTACCCGAATCTCGAGGAGATCCACCCTGTCGCCACGGGCCTGCTCCCCGAGCTGCGACGGCGCGGAGTGCTCACTGCGGACGCCGCCGAGCCACCCCGCGCCGCGCATGCCCAACTCGTCGGAGGCGTGTGATGACCGAGCTCTACTTCACTCGCTGTCCCGTGCCCACCGCGACGACGCTGGCGGCTCGCACCGGCATGCTCGATGCGGAGCTTGCACCGCTCGAAGTCCGCATCGCCTCCCTGCAGGCAGCCGGCAACGAGCATCTGTTGCCGCATCACTTCGACCACGGCCTGCCCGGGCTGATCCGCGAGGGCGGCAACATCCCGGCACTGTGGGCGCGCGCATCGAGTGTGCCGACGCGGCTGGTCGGCGTCACCTGGGTTGACGAGTACCAGGTGATCCTCGCCGCTCGGGACTCCGGTATCGCCGGCGCGGCGGACCTCGCGGGACGTCGTATCGGGCTGCCGCGGACACAGGGCAGAGTGGTCGACATCGAGCACGCCATGGCGTTGCGCGGCTTCGAGCGCGCTCTGTCCCTGGCGGCGCTCACGCTGGAGGACGTCGTCCCGGTCGAACTGGACCCGGTGAGCATCGATGTCACTCGGACCGGGCTCGGCCAGGAGTCGTATGCCGCGGCGCGCGTAGCCCTTGCCGAGGGCGTCGTCGATGCGGTCTGGGTCAAGGGCGCTGCCGGCATGAGGATCAGGCGTGAGCTGGACGCCGTCGTAGTGAGCGATCTGGGGGCACACCCGGACCCTGCGATGCGGATCAACAACGGCACCCCGCGCACCGTCACCGTTCACGCCGAGCTCCTCGAGCGGCGGCCCGAGGTGGTGACGCGCTATCTGGTGGGCCTGCTGCGGGCCGCTCGCTGGGCGGAGAGCGGTGGCTCCGAGGTGGGGGCGGCGTTGGCCGCCGAGACCGGTGGCTCGGACGGCGACGTGGCTGCGGCCTACGGGCGCGGTCCTTTCGTCAGCTTCGCGCCGCGACTCGACGATCCGGTGCTCGACGCCCTCCGTGATCAGGAGAGGTTCTTGGCCGGTCACGGCTTCGTCCCCGCGCCGGCCGGCGGATCGGCGACCTGGGACGAGTGGGTCGTGACCGAGCCGCTGCGGGCCGCCGAGAAGCTGGTCGCCGACGCGCGTCTCGAGGCCTCCGCATGACGGCCGACACCTCCACCTCCGTTCGCGCCGTCGAGCCGACCGCTCCCGCTGCTGGCACCACGCCGGCCGAGTCCCTGGTCTCCGTGGCCGCGGACCTCGGCAGGAGCCTGGCCGACGGAGCGTCGCAGCGAGATGCTCTCCATGCCACCCCGGTCGCGGAGGCCCAGGCTCTCCGGCGCAGTGGTCTGCTGGCCACCACGGTGCCGGCGCGGTTCGGTGGACCCGATGCCGGGTACGGCGTGCTCGCCGAGGTGATCCGCCACCTCGCTCTCGGCGACCCTTCGGTTGCGCAGGTGCCGCAATCGCACTTCGGTCTCATCGAGGTGCTGCACTCCCACGGCACCGAGGAGCAGCGTGCCTGGTGCTTCGACCAGATACTTGCCGGCAAGCTGTTCTCCAACGCCCAGACCGAGCGAGGCCTGCTGCCGGGGCAGCCGCTGGGTGTCACCATGCGGCGCCGCGGTGACGAGCTGGTCCTCCAGGGCACCAAGAACTACTGCACCGGGTCGACGGTCGCCGACTGGATCCGGATCAGCGCCCGCGATGAGCAGGGCGAGGTCGTCTTCGCGCTGGTACCCGTGGACGCACCGGGACTGGAGGTGATCGACGACTGGGCGGCCATCGGCCAGCGCGGCACCGGCAGCGGGACCGTTCGCCTGACCGGGGCCGTCGTCGATCCCTTCCTCGTGCTTCGTCAGAACGGTCCGGAGGACCGACTGCTGGGCACCAGTTTCCAGTTGATGCACGCCGCCATCGATGTCGGCATCGCGCGAGCCGCCCTGGATGAGGGTCTGGCCTACGTACGTGACAGCGCCCGCCCGTACGTCGACGCGCTCGCCCGTGGCTGGGAGCGGGCGGACGAGGAGCCGCACATCGTGCTCCGTGCGGGTGAGCTGAGTGCTCGTGTTCATGCCGCCGAGGCACTTCTGGCTCGCGCCGGCCGCTTGCTGGACGTGGCCCGCGCGGCCGCTGTGGACCGGAGTCACGCCGACGAGGCCGCGGCCGCGGTCGCAGAGGTCAGGGCCTTTGGCGCTGACGCCGCGGTCGACGTCGCCAGCGACATCTTCGCCTTCGCGGGCGCCAGCGCCGCTGCCACCCGAATCAACCTGGATCGGCACTGGCGCAACGCCAGGACGCACACGCTGCACGACCCGACACGCTGGAAGTACCACCACGCCGGCGCCTACGCGCTCACCCGCACGCCGCCTCCCGCCCACGGACAGTCATGACAGGGGTCATGCCCACGACGCGAACCTCCATCGACCAGGACCTGGATCCGCCGCGGTTGCGCGAGGCGTTCGGAGTGTTCCCGAGCGGGGTGGTCGCCGTGGCGGCGGAGGTGAACGGCATCCGCACGGGCTTGGCGGCGTCCTCGTTCACGTCGGTCTCCCTGCAGCCGCCACTCGTGTCGTTCTCGGTCGCGAGATCATCGAAGACGTGGCCCCATCTGCGTATGGCCGATCGTCTCGGGCTGACCGTGCTCGCGGAGTTCCACGGCGCATGGTGCCGGCAGCTTGCCGGGCCCGTGGAGTCGCGCTTCGACGGGGTCGACGTGTCGACGACCGAGAGGGGCGCCGTCGTACTTCAGGACGGTCTGGCGCGTTTCGACTGCTCGATCCACCGCGAGGTGGAGGCCGGCGACCACGTGATCGTGGTCCTGCAGGTCCATGCGGTGGATCACACCGATTCGAGGACCGGCGCCCTGCCGTTGGTCTTCCATCGCAGCCGGTTCGGGCTGACCCGAGCGGCTCGCGGCTCCTGAACCCCTGCTCGCCCCGGCTTGCACCCGGCCGGGGCGAGCAGGTCACGAGGTTGTCTGACACTTGGTCTTCCCACAGGCGCTTCGGGTACCAAGGAGTGATGGCCTCACCTACTCGGGATCCGTGGCTCGACAACGCGAAGATGGGCCTGGTCACGCTCGTCGTGGTCGGGCACCTCGTGGCGCTGCTGCCCTCCGACGGCCCGGGCGGGCACCTCTACGACTTCGTCTACCTGTGGCACATGCCCGCCTTCGTCTTCGTCTCCGGCTATCTCTCCCGGGGGTTCCGCTACAGCTCCACGCGGCTGTGGCAGCTGGTCACGACGCTGCTGGTGCCGTACGTCCTCTTCGAGGGCGCGCTCGGCTGGTTCCGGCTCCACGTCGGCGGCGAGCGGCTGCAGGACATGTGGGCCGACCCGCACTTCCCGATGTGGTACCTGCTCGCCCTGGTCGCGTGGCGGCTGGTGACGCCGCTGTTCCGCTCGCTGCCGGGCGGCGTGCTCGTCGCGGTCGGGGTGTGCCTGGTCGGCGGGTACCTCCAGGGCGACTGGACCCGCTGGCTCGACGCCCCCCGGATCCTGGGCTTCCTGCCGTTCTTCGTGCTCGGCCTCAAGGCGACCCCGGAGTCGCTGGAGTGGCTGCGCGGCCGGGTCCCGGCGCTGCTCGGCGCCGCGACCTTCGCGATCCTGGGTCTGCTCGCCGTGTCGTTCGACCAGTGGGCCTCGCGTCCGTACCTCTACTACAAGCCCTACACCCTGATCGACGACCCCACGCCCACCGCGATCCTCACCCGGCTCCTGGTCCTGCTGGCCGGTGTCGCCGGCGCCTTCGCCTGGCTGAGCCTGGTGCCGCGGATCGACGGCTGGTTCACCCGGATGGGCTCGGCCACGATGATCGTCTACCTCTTCCACGGCTTCGCGGTGAAGGGCCTGGAGTACGCCGGGTTCGTCGAGTGGACGCGCGACCGGCCCTGGTACGGCCTGCTGCTCGCGGTCGGCGTCGGCGTCGGCGTCGCCCTCCTCCTGGCCGCCCCGCCGGTCCGCCGGGTGCTCGCACGGGTCGTGGACCCGTTCGGCGTCGCCCACCGCCGGGTGCGGGAGGCGGTCCAGCTGACCGGGGTGGTCCACGAGCAGGAGCAGCGCCCGGCCGGGCGGGAGCGGGTGGTGGAGCCGGCCGGGCGGTAGCCTTTCCCCGTGCCTGCCAGCCCTGGATCCCTTCGGTGAGCGCGCGGTGAGCGCGGGCCTGTTCGGCCTGCTCGACGACGTCGCCGCCATCGCCAAGATGGCCGCCGCCTCGATCGACGACGTCGGCGCCGCCGCCGGCCGGGCGACCACCAAGGCCGCCGGCGTGGTGATCGACGACACCGCGGTCACCCCGCAGTACGTCCACGGCGTCGCCGCCGAGCGCGAGCTCCCGATCGTCAAGCAGATCGCGATCGGCTCGATCCGCAACAAGCTGCTCATCATCCTGCCGGCCGCGCTGCTGCTCAGCGAGTTCCTCCCGGGTCTGCTGCCCGTCATCTTGATGATCGGCGGCACCTTCCTCGCCTACGAGGGCGCGCACAAGGTCTGGCACCTGCTCTCCGGCCACGACGACCACGACACCCCCGTCGCCGAGATCGGCCCCGAGGCGGAGCGGCAGATGGTCTCCGGCGCGATCCGGACCGACCTGATCCTCTCGGCCGAGATCATGGTGATCGCCCTCGCCTCCGTCGAGGACGAGAGCTTCTGGGCGCGGCTGGCGATCCTGGTCGTCGTCGCGCTCGTGATCACCGTCGCGGTGTACGGCGTGGTCGCGCTCATCGTGAAGATGGACGACACCGGGCTCCTCCTGGCCCAGCGGTCCTCACGACTCGCCCAGCGGGTCGGCCGCGGCCTGGTCGCGGCCATGCCGCGGCTGCTGTCGGTGATCTCGATCGTCGGCACCGTCGCCATGCTCTGGGTCGGCGGCCACATCCTCCTCGTCAACGTGCACGAGGTCGGCTGGTGGGATGCGCCGTACGAAGGGGTGCACGGCATCGAGCACGACATCGAGCACGCCGTCCACGGCTTCCTCGGCAGCGCCCTGGCCTGGCTCGCCAACACCGGCATCTCGGCCGTGATCGGTCTGGTCGTCGGCGCGGTCGTCGTCGCGGTGATGAGGGTGCTGCCGTTCCCGGGCGACAAGGACCCGGTCGAGCAGGACGACGACGGCGAGCCTGCCGCGCACTGACGCTCCGGCACGCCGACCCGTCCCGTCAGCCGCCGACGCAGTCCCCGGAGCCCGAGTAGCAGGGCACGTAGTCCGGGTTCGGCTGCGGCAGGTCGTCGTGGCGCAGCGCGTCCCCGTCGATCGCCGGCATCGCGAACGCCACCGCCGAGACCAGGCCGGCCAGCGCCACCACGGCGTGCCAGACGACCGCTCCGCGCGCCCGCCGGCGTACGGCCAGCACCAGGGTGGTCACGGCCGCCGCCGCCAGCACCGTCACGAGCACCCGGTAGGTGCGGATCTCCTCCGGCCCGGGCACCGAGCACTCGCCGAACGCGCACAGGTGGGAGCCGAGGTAGAGCAACGGCAGGAACAGGGCGGTGCCGACGGCGGTCGCCGAGGCCAGCGCCTCGACGAGGGGACGGAGGAGGGCGGGGTGGTCGCGTTCGGTGACGGGCACGAGCGCAGGCTCGCGCGCCGGGCGGCTCCCTGCATGAGTACCCGTCCCCAGATCCGGCAGGAGGCCGGCTGGGCCGGACGGGTGCTCTAGGCCGCATCGGACCTCCTCGACTCGGGGACGCGCGCGGCACACGGCCAGGCGTCGGGAGGGATGGGCCGGCCGACCTCGAGAGGGTGGGTGCCCCGGTGGTCGACGAGGAAGAGCAGGTCGTGGGGCGAGCGCCAGAGGTAGCTGCCGGGGGCGACGGTGAGATAGCGCCAGGCGGTGAAGGTCTTGGCGCGGTGGTGTCGCCGGCACAGCGGAGGCTGTCGCGTGAATCGCGTGTCTCCCTCGCGGTTGTGGGGGAACGCGAAATACTTGGGTGTGGCTGTGAATGTGCGTTGTGGCGATGTCGATCAGTTGATGTTGATGCCTCCGTCGGTCAGGGACTGGTTGCCTGAGGATCATCTGGTGTTCTTCGTGCTCGACACGGTGGCTGAGCTCGATCTGAACGAGTTCTTTGCTGCGTATCGGGCCGACGGGCGTGGTGGTGCGGTCTATGACCCGTCGATGATGCTCGCGGTGCTGCTCTACGCCTACGCGACGGGTGAGCGGTCCGCCCGGCGGGTCGAGCGGCGCTTGGTCGAGGACGTCGCGTTCCGGGTGCTGGCGGCCAACCAGCAGCCCGATCACGCCACCTTGGCCCGGTTCCGGGCCCGGCACCAGGACGCGATCGCCGGTCTGTTCGGCCAGGTCCTCGGCCTGTGCGTCAAGGCCGGAATGGTCGATGCCGGTGTGGTTGCGATCGATGGGACCAAGCTCGCCGCGAACGCATCGTTCTTCGCCAACCGTGAACATTCCGCTCTGGACGAGGAGCTCGCGGCGATCGCCGAGCTCACCGAAGCCGACGACACCCGGGCGGGGATCTCCCCGGAGGCTGCCGAACAGATCGCGAAGCAGATCCTCGAAGAAGCCGCTGCTGTCGATGAGGCCGAGGACGCCGAGTATGGCGATGCTCGTGGCGGCGAGCTCCCCCCGGAGTGGGCCGGTGGGCGGGACCGCCGTGCCCGGATCCGTGCCGCGTTGGATGAGCTGGAGTCGCAGAAGGCGCGTGATTACGAGTCCCGGATGGCTGAGCGGGCGAAAAAGGAAGAAGCTTTGGGTCGCAAGCTGACCGGGCCGACACCGAAGAAGGACGCGGCGCGGCGGTCGAAGCCGCGACGGGCCAACACCACCGATCCGCACTCACGGATCATCGCCCAGGCCAGCAAGGGTGTGCTGCAGGGCTACAACGCCCAGGCCGCTGCGACGACCGGTCAGATCATCGTGGCTGCGGAGGCAACCGCGACGTCGAACGACCAGCCCCACTTCGTGCCGATGGCGGCCGCGGTCACCGAGAACCTCGCCGATGCCGGGCACGTCAACGAAGCCGGGACGACTACGACGTTGGTGGCCGATGCGGGCTACTGGACCGCTGCGAACGGCACCACCGACCTCAGCACACCTGATGGCGCCAGTGTCGAGGTGTTGATCGCGACGAAGAAGGCGTCGTGGCGCAAGGCGGCCAAGCCTGACGATGACCAGCTCGCGGTGCTGGCCAAGGTCAACCGCGGGGAGCTTTCGCAACGCAAGGCCGGAGCCATCCTCGGGGTCTCCTACAGCTGGGTGGGGAGCATGACGAAGCGGTACTTCGGCACCGAAGGTGAACGCATCACCCGATCTGCCGAGCCCGAACCCGCCGAGTGGATCCCCGTCATCGAACGTGTCGATCGCAAGGAGATCTCCAAACGAGCCGCCAGCGTCGAGCTGATGGTCTCGGCCGCGCGAGTCAACACGATGCTCGCCCACATCCGTGGTGAAGCAGTCGATCCAGCCATCGCCCGCCAACAGATGGACGACAAACTCGCCGATCCCGACAACGCAGCGCTCTACGCCAAGAGATCAAGCAGCATCGAGCCCGTCTTCGGCAACATCAAGCACAACCTCGGGTTCCGACGATTCAGCCGACGCGGCCTGCCCGCCGTGCACAGCGAGTGGCGGCTGATGTGCACCGTCCACAACCTGCTCAAGCTGCAACAGGCGGCCCTCGCCTGACAGGCCGACCGGGCACCACCCGGTCGACCCATCCGACAACGTCACCGACCGATTCACGCGACAGCCTCAGCGGCACCAGGTTGCAGGGGCAGGTGGGGCCGCCGTCGCGGTGGGGGACCCCATGGTCGAGGTCGCAGCGGGTGGCCCTGGTGGTGCAGCGCGGGAAGCGGCAGGCGTGGTCGCGCAGCTCGACCCGGGAGCGGAGCCGGTCGGGGACCTCGTAGGAGTCGATCGGGACGTGGTCGGCGAGGTCGACCACCGGCCGGACGACGACGGAGGTGCCGGGTACGCCGAGCCACTCGCGGACCTGCGCGGGACTGAGCGGGCAGGCGCCCTCCTCCCAGCGGGCCACCGGGTTGTCGGCGTCGGCGGTCAGGTGGAGGTTGAGCACGACCTTGCGTCCCGGCGCCCGGGCCGCTCGCGCGCCGCCGTCCGGAGCGTCGGCGCAGCCCTCGAGGTCGAGGGTGAGGTCCTGGCGGGCGATCTCGCCGACCGCGATCGAGCGGCGTACGTCGAGCGGCTGGGCGTCGCCGAGCCGGCCCCGCAGGGCGGCGCGGCGTCGTACGGCCTCCTCGAGATCGTGGCCGTCGGCGGCGTCGAGGACGCCGTGGACCTCGACCAGGCCGTCGGCGTCGGGCCGCTCGACGCCCATCCGCCGCCGCGCGGCGGCCTTCGTGCGTCTGGCCTCGGCCGCGACCGGGTCGTGCCGGGTCACGGCCTCGTCGACGAGCCGCTCGATCTGGGCCCAGGTGCAGGCGGTCACGGCCCGGAGCTGCCGGTCGACGAAGTCCGCGGCGCCGGCGTTGAGGGGCGGGTGAGATCGGCGATGCGCTCGGCGCGCCACGGGGCGAGCCGGCCGCGGGTGACGGCGGCGTAGACCCGAGGCAGTCGCCAGGCGCACTCGACGACCCGGCCGACGAAGGCGCGTCCGCCCTGGGCGGAGCGGTCGAGGACGGAGACGAGCTCCATGAGGTGGTGGTCGCTGATCAGCGGGGCGCCGTCGCCGGCGATCGGGACGCCGGTGTCGATCACGCCGTCGGTGAGCGTGGCGGCGCCCTCGGGGGTCGTGACGACATGGCGCTCGGCCCAGGCCACGACGGCGACCCACTCCGCGACGACGAGGGCCGCGCGGCTGCGGGCGCCGCTGCGGATGGTCCGGAGCAGGTCGGCCGGGTCGTGCTGGTCGAAGAGGCGGGCGGGAGCGGCAGGAGAGCTCGCGAGGGGAGCGATGGTGGAAGTGGTCATGGGGTCACCTCACCAGCGGGGTCCGACGGACGGCGGTCGGTGCGGGATGGCCTGTGGACAAGGGGTGGGGAAGGGCGGCTGTGGAGAGACGAGGGACATCCGCGGTGATTCCGCGGGATCGGGCGGCCGTCGCCGGCGGCGTGGCGAGAGGCGTCGGCGGCAGCCTGCCGCCCGACCTGCGCCGAAGACACGCTCGGCCGGTTCAACTTGTAGGGTGGTCCGTGTCATGCGCGGGAGATCCCGACGATGCGCAGATGCGCCGCAGGACGCCACCACTCGGACGTTTCGAGGATCATTCATGGACTACAAGGTTGCCGACCTGAGCCTGGCCGAGTTCGGCCGCAAGGAGATCGAGCTCGCCGAGCACGAGATGCCCGGCCTGATGGCGATGCGCGCCCGCTACGGCGCCGACCAGCCGCTCAAGGGCGCCCGGATCGCGGGCTCGCTGCACATGACCATCCAGACCGCCGTGCTGATCGAGACGCTCACCGCCCTGGGCGCCGACGTCCGCTGGGCGACCTGCAACATCTTCTCCACCCAGGACCACGCCGCCGCCGCCGTGGTCGTCGGCAAGGACGGGACGATCGACGCACCCGCCGGCACGCCCGTCTTCGCCTGGAAGGGCGAGACCCTCGCGGAGTACTGGGACGAGGCCGAGAAGGTCTTCGACTTCACCGACGCCGACGGCACCAAGGTCGGCCCCAACGTGCTGCTCGACGACGGCGGTGACATCACCCTGCTCGTCCACAAGGGAGTCGAGTTCGAGAAGGCCGGCGCCGTACCGAGCCAGGACTCGACCGACAACGAGGAGTACAAGGAGGTCCTCCGGGTCCTCGCGCGCTCCGTCGAGGCCGACCCCAACCGCTGGACCAGCATCGCCGCCGGCATCAAGGGCGTCACCGAGGAGACCACGACGGGCGTCCACCGCCTGTACGAGCGCTTCAAGGAGGGCTCGCTCCTCTTCCCGGCGATCAACGTCAACGACTCGGTCACCAAGTCGAAGTTCGACAACAAGTACGGCTGCCGCCACTCGCTCGTCGACGGCATCAACCGCGCCACCGACGTCATGCTCGCCGGCAAGACCGCCGTCATCTGCGGGTACGGCGACGTGGGCAAGGGCTCGGCGGAGTCGCTGCGCGGCCAGGGCGCGCGCGTCGTCGTCACCGAGATCGACCCGATCTGCGCGCTGCAGGCCGCGATGGACGGCTACGAGGTCAAGCGCCTCGAGTCCGTCGTCGAGAACGCCGACATCTTCGTCACCACGACCGGCAACTTCGACATCATCCGGGTCGAGCACTTCGAGAAGATGAAGAACCAGGCCATCGTCGGCAACATCGGCCACTTCGACAACGAGATCGACATGGCCGGCCTGGCGAAGATCCCGGGCATCGTCAAGGACGAGATCAAGCCCCAGGTCCACCAGTGGATCTTCCCCGACGGCAAGAAGGTGATCGTCCTCTCCGAGGGCCGCCTGCTGAACCTCGGCAACGCGACCGGGCACCCGTCGTTCGTCATGTCGAACTCGTTCACCAACCAGGTCCTCGCGCAGATCGAGGTCTTCACCAAGACCGACGAGTACCCGGTGGGCGTCTACGTCCTGCCCAAGCACCTCGACGAGGAGGTCGCCCGGCTGCACCTCGACGCCCTCGGCGTCGAGCTCACCGAGCTGACCAAGGAGCAGGCGGAGTACATCGGCGTCGACGTGGCGGGCCCCTTCAAGCCCGACCACTACCGGTACTGACCAGTACGTCGCAGGGGCCCGGCACCGCGGTGGTGCCGGGCCCCTTGGCGTGCTCCCGCCTAGGATTGCGGTCATGACCCCGCCGACCAGCGCGCCGACGTACCCCACCAAGGGCCGCGTCCTCGTCGTCGACGACGACGCGCCGCTGGCGGAGATGCTCGGGATCGTGCTGGGGCAGGAGGGCTTCGAGAGCCGCGTCTGCCCGCGCGGCGACCAGGCGCTGGCGGCGTTCCGCGACTACCGGCCCGACCTGGTGCTGCTCGACCTGATGCTGCCGGGCAGGGACGGCATCGACGTGTGCAAGGAGATCCGGGCGGAGTCCGGGGTGCCGATCGTGATGCTGACGGCGAAGGGCGACACCGTCGACGTGGTGGTGGGCCTGGAGTCGGGTGCGGACGACTACGTCGTCAAGCCGTTCAAGCCCAAGGAGCTGGTCGCCCGGATCCGGGCGCGGGTACGACGGACCGAGTCCGTGCCGCAGGAGACGCTCACCATCCGCGACGTCGAGATCGACGTGGCCGGCCACGCGGTCACCCGGGGCGGCGAGGAGGTCTCCCTGACGCCGCTCGAGTTCGACCTGCTGCTGTGCCTGGCCCGCAAGCCCGGGCAGGTGTTCACCCGCCAGGTGCTGCTGGAGGAGGTCTGGGGCTACCAGCACGCCGCGGACACCCGCCTGGTCAACGTCCACGTGCAGCGCCTGCGGTCCAAGGTCGAGCACGATCCGGAGCACCCCGAGATCGTGCTGACGGTGCGCGGTGTCGGCTACAAGGCCGGCTCCGCCTAGGCCCGCGGCGGCCGGGCTCGGCCGCCGCGGACTCGACGGCCTGCGCCGGTGCTGGGGGTGGCTGGCGCCCCGGCTGCGCCGCGCGCTGACCTTCTGGCGCCGCTCGATCCAGGCCCGGGTCGTGGTCAGCACCGTCGTGCTCTCCGCCGTGGTCGTCAGCGGGGTGGGCTGGATCCTGCTCCAGCAGACCCGCGACGGGCTGCTGCGGCACCGTGCCGACGTCGTCCTCGGCGAGGTGGACGCGGAGGTCGCCGACGCGCGGAACCGCCTCGAGGCGGCGTCGGGCCGCGACGTGAACCCCAGCCGGCAGCAGCGCGACCTGGTGGACCCGATCATCGAGCGCGGGGACAGCCGGGGGTACGCCGTCGTGCTGGCCGGACCCGAGGGGAGGACCCGCCGCTGCGCACCGGCGGCGGCGAGTACACCAGCGGACTCGACCTGGTCAGCGTGCCGACGTCGCTGGAGGAGCACTTCGACGGCCCCAGCCGCGCGACCGCGTGGACCTACACCGAGATCGTGCGGGTCAGCGGCGCTGGGGGCGAAACCCGCACGAGCCGCGAGCCCGGGATCGTGGTCGGCTCGCAGGTCCAGCTGCCGTCGGACGGCAAGACGTACACGCTCTACTTCCTGTTCCCGCTCTCGGAGGAGCAGGAGACGCTCGGTCTGGTCACCCGCGCGCTGCTGACCGCGGCCGGCCTGCTCCTGGCCCTCGTGGCCGGCCTGACCTGGCTGGTGACGCGGCAGGTCGTCACGCCGATCCGGATGGCCCGGCGGGTCGCCGAGCGGCTCGCGGCCGGTCGCCTGCAGGAGCGGCTGCAGGTCGCCGGCGAGGACGACATCGCCCGGCTGGCGTACTCCTTCAACCAGATGGCCACCAGCCTCCAGCGGCAGATCCGCCAGCTGGAGGAGCTGAGCTGGGTGCAGCGCCGGTTCGTCTCCGACGTCTCCCACGAGCTGCGCACGCCGCTGACGACGGTCCGGATGGCCTCCGACGTCCTCCACGACGCGCGCGAGAGCTTCGACCCCGCCACCGCCCGCTCCGCCGAGCTCATGCAGGCCGAGCTCGACCGGTTCGAGAACCTGCTCGTCGACCTGCTGGAGATCAGCCGCTTCGACGCCGGCGCCGCCGTGCTCTCCACCGAGAACGTCAACCTCGGCGACCTGGTACGCCGAGTGGTCGACGCCGCGCGCCCGCTGGCCGACCAGCGGGGGATCCGGGTCGCCGTCGAGGATCCCGAGGAGCCGGTGCGGGCCGACGTCGACGTCCGCCGGGTCGAGCGGATCCTGCGCAACCTGGTCACCAACGCGATCGACCACGCGCTCGCCGACGACCCGACCGAGGAGGTGCTGGTGCGCCTGGCCTCCGACGAGGAGTCGGCCGCGATCACCGTCCGCGACCACGGCGTGGGACTGGCGCCGGGGAGGCGTCGATGGTGTTCAACCGGTTCTGGCGCTCCGACCCGGCCCGCACCCGCACCAGCGGCGGCACCGGCCTCGGGCTGGCGATCGCCCAGGAGGACGCCCACCTGCACGGCGGCTGGCTGCAGGCGTGGGGGCGCACCGGGCAGGGCGC